>JAIXXB010000031.1 GCA_027490955.1 Rhodobacter sp. | reverse complement strand
GGGCGCAATCCAGCATCTGGCAGGCATGAAAGACAGCAAAGTCATCGTCGCCATCAACAAAGACGAAGAAGCCCCCATCTTCCAAGTCGCCGATTACGGCCTTGTCGCAGACCTCTTCAGGGCCGTCCCAGAGATGATTGAAAAATTGTAGGGTGCAGAAATGTCTGGCCTTGGCAGAAGCTGCGCCTAAATCATGTTGGCCGGACGGGTTTGCGGTTATACTGTGGGCGGCGGCGCGCCTGATTGCGGGCCATACCTCTGGTCAGTCTGGCCGCCTGCCCATTTGGCCCTTGGTTGCTTGGGGTGGACAAATCGGCCATGCTGTAACAACTTGACAGGCCCGCGCAATTGATAATATTGTTTGTATACTATCAAAATCGGTGGTGTTGACGTGCACAAGCCCTACCTCAGTCCCAGTGATTTAGACCACGCACTTGGCGCGCTGGCCCAAGGGGGAACAAAGGTTATTGCGGGCGGCACGGATGTATTTCCCAGCCTTCAGCAAGGCAGTTTTCGGCAAAGTTTGCTGAATATTTCCCGCATTGGCGAGTTGCGGACAATTTCGCAAACCGCAAACGACTGGGTCTTTGGCGCTGCCGTGACATGGAGCGATATTGTGCGCGCGCAGGTTCCTGCGGCCTTTGACGGGCTAAAGCAGGCCGCGCGCGAGGTCGGCAGCGTGCAGATTCAAAACGCGGGCACGATTGGCGGCAATTTGTGCAATGCCTCGCCCGCCGCCGATGGGGTTCCTGCGCTTTTGGCCTTGGATGCGCGCGTTGAACTGGCCAGCCAAGCGCGCGGTCGGCGGCGTTTGCCTTTGGCAGAGTTTCTGCTGGGTGTGCGGCGCACTGCGCTGGGCGCGGATGAGATCATGACCGCGATCATCGTGCCGAAACTGCCAGATCGCGCGGGGGCGTCATTTGTAAAGCTGGGGTCGCGGCGGTATCTGGTGATTTCGATTGCGATGGTGTCGGTGGTGTTGGAATGCGATGCCACAGGGCGCATTGCATGGGGGCGCGTGGCGGTTGGGGCCTGCTCGCCCGTGGCGCAGCGCTTGCCCCTGCTTGAGGCGGCGATGGTTGGCCTGCGCCCAGAGGAAGTGGTGGTAGAGCCGCCGCATTTGGCCCCGCTGTCACCGATTGACGATGTGCGCGGCACAGTCGCGTATCGCTTGGATGCAGTTGGCAAACTGTGTGAACGTGCCATCAGAAAGGCGGCGGGCCATGTCCTTGGTTTCTGAAAACACGGCCGTTCTGTTTCACCTGAATGATCGGCCCGTCACAGCGCAGGCCGTGTCTGGCCAGCGCCTGTCCGAGATTTTGCGCGAACAGCTTGGCGCAAGAGAAGTGAAGATTGGCTGCAATGCGGGCGATTGCGGCGCGTGCACTGTGTTGATCGATGGCGCGCCCGTTTGCGCCTGTTTGACCCCCGCCCAAGCAGCGCAGGGGCGGCATATCGAAACTTTGGGCGGGCTGGTCAAGACCGACCCGCATGCCCATGCTTTGGCCGAAAGTTTCCAAGATCATGGCGCGGCGCAATGCGGTATCTGCACACCGGGCATGATGGTGTCGGCGGTTGCCCTGCTGCGCCAAGATGCCGCCCCCAGCGAAGGCGCGGTGCAAGATGCCTTGGGCGGTGTGCTGTGCCGCTGCACGGGTTATCGCAAGATTATAGATGCGGTCATGGGTGTGGCGGCGATGGCCAAACCAGGTGCAGGCCGCGTGGGCGAGGCGATCCGCCGCCTTGATGGTGCAAGCAAAGTTGCGGGGCAAGAGATGTTCGGCGATGACATCGCCCCTGCAGGCACGCTGGAGATTTATGTCATCCGCTCGCCCTATTTCCGTGCGGCGTTTCAATTGGGCGATTTGGACGGGTTTGTGGCGCAAACTGAGGGGCTTGTGGCGCATTTGACCGCTGCTGACATTGCAGGGCGCAATGCCTTTGGCGTGATACCTGCCTTTGTTGACCAACCCGTTTTCGCCGTAGGCGAGGCGCGGTTTCGCGGCGAGGCGGTGGCCGCGCTGATCGGCACGCCCGAGGCGATTGCCGCGCTGGATCCCGCCACTTTTCCTATATCATGGCAAGAACTGCCCGCGCTGAAAGACCCGTTCACAGCGCAGGCAGACGGGGCGGTTTTGCTGCACAATACGCGCACCGCCAATGTGATGTGCGGTGGCCATGTCTCTTGCGGCGATGCCGAGGCTGCACTTGCCGCCGCAGAAGTGACCATCGAAGGCCACTATCGCACGGGCTTTGTTGAACATGCCTATATCGAACCCGAAGCAGGCTTTGCGCAGGTGGTGGATGGCCGTGTCGAGGTGCATGCCTGCACGCAAGCCCCCGTGATGGACCGCGAGGCATTGGAGGCGATTTTGGATATGCCCGCCGCGCAAATTCGTATTGTGCCAACGGCGGTTGGGGGCGGTTTCGGATCAAAGCTGGATATCAGTGTTCAGCCGTTCTTGGCGCTGGGGGCGATCAAAACTGGCCAGCCTGTGCGCATGTGCTACAGCCGCAAAGAATCGATGCAAAGCACGACCAAACGTCATCCCTCTGACATCACCCTGCGCATTGGTGCAGATCGGCAGGGAAAGATCACGGCGATGGATTTCTTGGGCGTGTTTGACACAGGCGCTTATGCCAGTTGGGGGCCAACAGTGGCCAACCGCGTGCCTGTGCATGCCTCTGGCCCCTATCGCATTGCCAATTATCGCGCACGCTCGCGCGCGATACATACGCATAACCCGCCTTCTGGTGCGTTTCGCGGGTTTGGCGTGCCGCAATCTGCCTTTGCGCAAGAAAGCCTGTTTGACGAATTGGCCGCGAAATTGGGGATCGACCCGCTGGAGTTTCGGATTATGAACGCGCTGGAAAACGGCGTGCCCACAGTCTGCGGGCAGGTCTTTGCACAGGGCGTTGGCATTAAGCACTGCCTTACGGCGCTGCGACCTGCATGGGCGCGCGAGCAGCAGGCGGCGGCAGGTTTTAACGCCAAAGGCGGCGTGATGCGGCGCGGCGTGGGCGTGGCTGCGGGCTGGTATGGCTGCGGGAATACATCGCTGCCCAACCCGTCCACCATCAAATGCGGGGTGCGCGCCGATGGCACCTTGGTGTTGCATCAGGGGGCGATGGATATCGGCCAAGGTGCCAACACTGTCATCACACAAATCTTTGCCACGGCTTTGGGCGCGGCTGTCGATGCGGTGGTTTTGGTGGGTGCCGATACGGCGGTCACGCCAGATGCGGGCAAAACATCGGCCTCGCGGCAAACTTTTGTCACGGGCAATGCGGCGCGTCTGTCGGGGCAAGCCCTGCGTCAGATAATTTTGGCGCGGCTGAATATGGGCGATGCGGCCAGTCTAACCTTTGGGCGCGGCGTGATCAGCGCCACCGAACACGGCGCGTCGCGGCAACTGGATTTGGCCAGCCTGCCCGCCGATGACGAGGGATTCGTGCTGCGCGCCGAGGAAACCTATGACCCGCCCACCAAACCCCTTGACGCCGAAGGACAGGGCGCGCCCTATGCCCAATTTGGCTATGCCGCCCATCTGGCCGTGGTCGAGGTGGACATCGAACTTGGCACGCTGCGCCCTCTTAAATTTGTTGCCGCCCATGATGTCGGCCGCGCGATAAACCCCATGCTTGTCGAAGGGCAGGTGCATGGCGGCATTGCGCAGGGCCTAGGGATGGCCCTGATGGAGGAGTACCTCCCCGGGCGCACGGAAAATCTGCATGATTATCTTATTCCCACAATTGGGGATATTCCGCCCATTGAAACACTGATCATCGAAGAGGCTGACGCCCATGGCCCCTTTGGCGCAAAGGGCTTGGGCGAGCATGTTCTTATTCCAACGGCCCCCGCGCTATTGAACGCGATTAAGGCGGCGACGGGGGTGCGGCTGAGCCAATTACCTGCAACGCCGTCGCGCCTGCGTGCGGCCATGAAGGCGCATAATCCATGAACGAAATCATCCCCCCCAAAGACACCGCACCCGAAAAGATTCGCTGCGATGCCTGCCCCGTGATGTGCTACATCGCCGAAGGGCGCGCGGGGGCCTGCGACCGATACGCCAACCACCAAGGCAATTTGGTGCGGCTGGATCCATTGACGGTCTTGCAAAACTCGGGCCATAAACTGGTGCCGTTTTTGGCCGACACAGCGCATGACGACTGGGATGGCGACATCATCAAAGGCGCGCGCACCTTTGTGACGGCAGTTGGCGCGGGCACAACCTATCCCGATTATAAACCCGCCCCCTTTATCGTCAGCCAAGAGGTGGACGGAGTCGATATGATCACTGTCGTGACCGAAGGGATTTTCAGCTATTGCGGCGTGAAGGTGAAAATTGACACAGACCGCCATATCGGCCACGAATGCGACCCCGTTTATGCCGCAGGCGAACACGTGGGCCATGTGACCACGTCTGAATACGGATCAAAAATGCTGTCGCTTGGCGGGGTAGAGCATTTGACAGGCGGCTCAAAATCCGAAGGCCGCGTGACCTGTGACACCTTACTGCGCCTGTGTAACCGCGAGGCGGTTGAACTGGTGATCGGCAAAGACGGGCATCAGACCACCGTGATTGTTCAGGCAGGCAAAGCCCCCATCATCAACGGCGCGCCCGAAAAGCTGATGCGCGTGGGCTGCGGTTCGGCGACCATCGGGATGTTTGCAAAGCAATGGCTTGGCCATACCGACGATGTTGTGGTGGTGGATGATCATATCACGGGCGTTTTGTCGGAACATGAGGCGGGCAAGCAACTGAACGTGGCCCCCACGGGCATCAAACTGCTGGGTCGGCGCTCGACTCCCGGGCGATATTTTCAGGTTGCCAAGCCTGGAACGGGTTGGGGCGGCACAGATATTGACGATCCGTTGCGCATCATCGGGCCGTTCAATGCCAAAGTGGCGCGGCCCGGACTGCGGCTGTTCATGGTCTCGACTACGGGAGAGCAATCGGCCTATTACGAATTGGACGATGATTTGACACCGCAATTGCGCAGCACCCCTGCTGTGCTGCAAAAATCTGCGGATTTGATCGCGGAAAACTGCGAACCATCGGTTTGTTCGGTGCTGTTCATGGGCGGTGCTGGTGGCAGTTTGCGCGCGGGCGTCACAGAAAACCCCGTGCGGCTGACCAAATCGGTCAAAGACGCGCTGACCCATGTGTCCAGCGGCGGGGCAAAATCCTATATTTGGCCGGGTGGCGGCATTACCTTTATGGTGGATGTTTTGGATATGCCCACGGGATCTTTTGGCTATGTGCCAACCCCTGCCTTGGTTGCGCCAATCGAATTCACGCTGCGCCGCCATGATTATCAGGCGCTGGGCGGCCATATGTCGGAAATCAGGCCCGTCGAAGACACGGCGCTGCAAGATTTGCGCCGCTTAACGCTGAACCCCGATCAGCATGACCCGCTGGAAGCCGCGCATTTCCGCTGGTCACGCAGGAGCAAATCGTGACATCGCGCGCCACTGCAGCGCTGTCGGTCGATGGCACGCGGCTGCATTTGCAGCACGGCCCGATTGACCTGATCGTCAAGGCAGATGGTGAAAAGGATCGCGCCTTTCGCGCCGCCGTGCAGCGGTTTGAAACTGTTTTACACGAACTGGTCGAAGAATTGCCCCTGCTGCGCGCGCCCTTTTCTGCCACAGGGCCAAGGCCGCAGGGCGCTGTGGCGCGGCGCATGGATGCCGCCACCACCCGCCTTTACGATGGCGCATTTTTAACGCGCATGGCGGCGGTGGCAGGATCGGTGGCCGATGAAATCTTGGCCGCAATGCTGGGCGCGGCGCAGCTTTCGCGGGCCATGGTCAATAACGGCGGCGATATCGCCCTGCATTTGGCGGCAGGCACAGAATATACTGTGCGCATGGCATCGGTCACGGGCCAAGATTTAGGGGATATTCGCCTGCGCGCCCAAGATGGCATTGGCGGTATCGCCACCAGTGGACGCCATGGCCGCAGCTTTAGCCTTGGCATTGCCGACAGCGTCACCGTTCTGGCGCAAAGCGCCGCCCTCGCCGATGTTGCCGCCACGCTGATTGCCAATGCCGTTGATTTGCCCGACCATCCCGCAATCACCCGCGCTGCGGCAAACAGCCTTGCCCCAGACAGCGATTTGGGGCCGATTCCCGTGGTCACAGGCTGTGCCACCCTGCCGCCTGATCTGCGCGATCGGGCGCTGCGCGCGGGGCTTGCCCGTGCCACGGCCTTGCTGGACACAGGGCAGATTTCAGGCTGCGCATTGTTTTTGCAAGGTGCGGCCCTGACCTGCGGCGCTGCCGCACCCTTAGCGAAAGTCCTTGAACATGCCTGAGTATTCCCTGCGCAAACTGGTGTTCAGCCTAGAGGAGGTGCTGCACGAAGGCGGCCCGCCACCGCCGCGCCCCTATCGCCGCGCCTCGGCCTTGGCTGTTGTGGCCAACCCATTTGCTGGCCGATACGAGCCTGACATCCGCTGGTTCATGGAACCGCTTAAACCCCTTGGCCTGCAGATGGCGCAGCGCCTTGTGGCAATGCTGGGTGGGGTAGATCAGGTAGAAGGCTATGGCAAAGGCGCGATGATTGGCGAAGGCGGCGAATTGGAACATGGCGCGCTGTGGCACGAACCGGGCGGTTATGCGATGCGCGAAGTGTTGAACAACACCAAGGCCATCGTTCCATCAACAAAAAAGGTGGTGGGCGTGGGCGGGCGGCTGGATGTGCCGATCACCCATATCAACGCCTCTTATGTGCGCAGCCATTTCGATTCGATGGAGGTGGGCTGCCCCGATGCGCCCCGTCGCGCGGAATTGGCCCTGATTTTGGTGATGAGCAATGGCGCGCGCGTGCACAACCGCGCAGGCGGCTTGGATGCGGCACATATCAAAGGCGAGGATGGATTAAGATGATCGCGCAAATTCGCAAATTGTCCGTGACAATAGAGGAAACCCACAGCGAGATGGGGCGCGCGGTTGCCCCCCCAACCCGCAAGGCAGTGGCCGTGGCCGTGATCGCAAACCCTTTTGCGGGCATCTACCAAGAGGATCTGACCCTGCTGACCGATATCGGCGCCGAACTGGGCGCGCTGCTGGGCCAGCGCTGTGTCGAGGCGCTGGGAATTACGCCCGATCAGGCGCAAAGCTATGGCAAATCGGCCATGGTGGGCGAGAATGGCGAATTGGAACATGCCGCCGCCATTTTGCACCCTAAATTGGGCGCGCCTTTGCGTCTGGCTGTTGAAAAAGGCGCGGCCTTGGTGCCATCTTCAAAAAAGATGGGCGGGCCGGGGCAGGTGTTGGACGTGCCTTTGGGGCACAAAGACGCAGCCTATGTGCGCAGCCATTTTGATGGAATCGAAGTGCAGTTGAACGATTCCCCTCGCAGCAATGAAATCATGGTGGCAGTCGCCGTTACCGACAGCGGCCGCCCCTTGGCGCGGGTCGGCGGGCTGACCCATGCCCAAGCCGAGGGAAAGGACGGGCTGCGCTAAGGCGGCCCTGCCCCCCTAGAAGGCTATAAAATCTGTTCGGGCAATCGCTGAGCAGGCGGTGTATTGCGCGAGCGCCCTGATGTGACCACCCCATCAATGATGGTCATCGCCACACCGGGCAGATTGCCCAAACGCACCGAGTCAAGCATGGTTTTCCCGCCCGAATGCTGCGCCTGATCCAGCAAAACGAAATCCGCTGAATAGCCCACCTCGATCAGCCCAACATCCAGCTTGCGCTGGCGTGCCGTATTGCCCGTGCCAAAGCAAAAGGCCAGTTCAGCAGGCACATTGCCAAAGGCAGACAGCATGGCGATCATCCGCAAAATGCCCAAAGGCTGCACACCCGACCCCGCAGGCCCGTCTGTGCCCAGAATGACTTGATCCAGCTTGCCCAATTCGCGCGCCGTATTCAGCGCCAGCACAGCAGCGCGTTCATTGCCATTATGCACAATTTCAAACGCCGCCTTGCAGCTTTCGCACAGGCAGATGATTTGGTCATCAGGCAGCGCCGAATGTCCGCCATTGATATGGCCAATCACATCCGTGCCCGTTTCAATCACCATATCGGCATCAATCAAACCCGATCCAGGAATCGAAGGCCCGCCTGTATGAATGGTGCTTTGGATGCCGTATTTGCGCGCCCATTCCACCATTTGCCGCGCGGTCTTGCCATCTTTCACAGTGCCCAGACCCACCTCGCCCAACAGTTTCACACCCGCTGCGGCCAGTTCCTGAAAATCTTGTTCTACCATGCCATGTTCAATGACAGGCGCACCTGCATGCACCTTTACCCCCGAAGGGCGGAAGTTTTCGTACCATCGCTGCGACGCAATCGCCATCGCCTTTAGCCCCACGATATCTTTGGGACGTCCCGGCATATGCACCTCGCCCGCCGAAATCAGCGTGGTCACCCCGCCATGCAGGGTGCTGTCAATCCAATGCAACTGCTGTTGGCGCGGGGTATAATCGCCCACAACGGGGTGGACATGGCTGTCAATCAAACCCGGCGCAAGGGTGACGCCCTTTGCGTCAACAAGGGTTGTGGCCCCCTCGCAATCTAAATCCTTTTCCGCACCCCAAGCGGTAATGCGCCCATCAATGGCAACCAAACAATCGCCATCCGCAAGGGGCTGTTCCAATTTCCCCGTCAGGATTTGCCCAATGCCCCGTATGACAAGTTTCTTCATAGCGCTGCTCCACATGTTGCCGCCAGCATTAGCATACAAATAAAAGCCTAGCAGTCGTCAAGGCAAAAAGCCCTGTTGACAGAATCATTCGCGCCAGTATTTTGTTTGTATACTAATGATAGGAGCATTGATTGACCTATGTTGTGACCGAGGCTTGCATCAACTGCAAGTATCAAGACTGCATCGAGGTATGCCCTGTGGATTGCTTTTACGAAGGGGCAAATACCATCGTGATTCACCCCGACGAATGTATCGATTGCGGCGTATGCGAACCCGAATGCCCCGCAAACGCCATTCAGCCCGATACAATGCCCGATTCCGAAAAATGGGTCGCGCTGAATAGGCACTATGCCATGCTTTGGCCAAATATCACCCAAAAGGGTGTCGTTCCTGCCGATGCCGACCACTGGGCCACAATCCCAGACAAGCTGGCCCATCTGTCGCCCCTTGCCGCGCAGACGTGAAAGGATTCATCGTGACCCACCTGATTTCACCCCAAAACATTGCCATACCCGATGGTATTTTCGCCCAGCGGGTCACGCAAACCGAACATTACACAGACCGCCTGTTCCGCTTTCGCATGACGCGCCCCGCCTCGTTTCGCTTTCGCTCGGGCGAGTTTGTGATGATTGGCCTGCCGCAGCCAGACCGCCCCATTTTTCGCGCCTATTCCATTGCCTCACCCGCATGGGATGACGAGCTTGAGTTTTACTCTATCAAAGTGCCCGATGGCCCACTGACAGAGCATCTGCAACGCATCCAGCGCGGCGATACCATTTGGATGCGCAAAAAGCCGACAGGAACCTTGGTGCATGATGCGCTGCTGGCTGGCAAACGGCTTTGGATGTTTTCAACAGGCACGGGCATTGCGCCCTTTGCCAGCCTGATTCGCGACCCCGAAACATATGCGCGGTTTGACGAGGTGATCTTGACCCATACCTGCCGCACGGCTGCGGAATTGACCTATGGCCAAAACCTTGTAGCGGCGCTCAGGGCCGATCCTTTGGTCGCAGAGATGGCCGCAGGCTTGCGCCTATACAGCACCACCACGCGCGCGTCTTTCCCGACCATGGGACGGATCACCGATCTGATGGCCAATGGCAAGCTGTTTGCCGATTTGGGCCTGCCGCCCATTTCCCCCCAAACCGACCGCGCCATGATCTGCGGCTCTATGGAAATGCTGCGTGACACAAGGGCCATGCTGGAAAGCTATGGGCTGACCGAAGGGTCAAATTCCGCCCCCGCTACCTATGTTGTCGAACGCGCTTTCGTGGATTGAGCGAAACATTTCACCGCGCCATGCGGCGCAATTTTGGGGCCTAATTTGGCCGAACTTGCCCGCCCCCAAAACGGCTGGGCAGATCAGACTTTGGCGCGGCTGATGAAAAAACGGGCGGCAGTCCAGCGAGGGCGGACACAGTCGCAAAAATTGTTGATCTGCAAAAAATTGATTGTATGCTAACAACGTGGAGATCGGCAATTTGCTGTTGGTTGCCACACAACAGGGACACCGGCGGCGTCAGATCGGCCGGTTTTTTACGGAGAGCAAGAAATGGACACTAAACGTAAAGGGCTGATCACGACACGCCGTGGTGCGTTGCGTGGAATGGGTGCTGCTGGTCTTTTGTTGGCAGCGCCGGGGCTGGTTGGGCGGGCTGTTGCGCAGTCGGGCGACATCATCCGTCTGGGCGCGCCGTTTCACCGCACGGGCATTGGCGCCTCTTATGGCCGCTGGTACGAGCAAACCGCGAATGCCGCTGTTAAACTGATCAACGAGGCAGGCGGCATCAACGGCATGCAGGTGGAAATGATCGTCGAAGATGACGGCACCGATCCTGCACGCGGCGTGCAAGTTATGG
The DNA here is from genome assembly GCA_027490955.1 of Rhodobacter sp. Taxonomy (GTDB): domain Bacteria; phylum Pseudomonadota; class Alphaproteobacteria; order Rhodobacterales; family Rhodobacteraceae; genus Cypionkella. Next base: position 31,958 of record JAIXXB010000031.1, on the reverse strand, counting down.
AAAAATTCTCGGCAGAGCATAAGGTTGACGCCGTATTTGGGCATCTTTTCTCGCATGTGGTGGCAGCAACGGCCGCCCGCGCGGGCGAATTGAAAATGCCGTATTTCATCTGCTCCGAGGCGCATACGCTGGCCGCTGGCGCACTGAACCGCTATGTGTTCCAGCCCTCGATCACCGATGTGAAAAGCCAAGTGATTTCTATGGCACCATGGATTTCGCAAAATCTGGGCAAGAAAGTGACCCTGATTTACCCCGATTTCGCCTTTGGTTACGATCACCGCGACAACTTTACCGCCGCGATTGCAGCGCAGGGCGGCTCGATTGTGGCCAATATCGCCATCCCGCCAACGGAAACCTCTTTCACCCGTTATCTGCCGCAAATCCCTGCCGACACAGACGTGATTTACCACGTCATGGTCGGGCCAGCCGTTTTGACCTTTGTCAAAGAACTGGGGGATTATCTGGGCAGCTCTGGGCCAAAACTGTTCGGCTTTATGGACAGTTTGGAGGCGGTCAGGACGGATATCGAAGCGCTGTCCTTCCTTGAAGGCAGCTATTTCTGGGAGGCGATGCCCCGTTACGCGCAGGCCAATCAGACCGAGTTTGACAAGTTCTTCCGCGAAAAAGTCGGCGTAGATGCTTCGGGCGCGGCTGTGGGTGACGAAAACGATGTGTCGACCTATTCGCATATGTTCTCGGTTTGGGAAACATTGTTTGCCATGAAACAGGCGATGGAATTGTCGGGCTACAAAGGCCCCGATCAAAAACAAGCCATGTTAGAGGCGATGGAATCCATCACCTCTTTTGCCGAAAGCAACGAGTTCCCGCAGGGCGACAAGGTGTTCAACGGCAAAACTCACCAATCCTTTGGCCATCAGAACATTTCGAAAGTGGTCAGTGGAAAGCTGGAAGTTGTCTATCGCACCACGATTGAAGAAACGCTGTATGAAGACGAAGTGGATTATACCACGATGTCCTTCTGATAAGGCAGTCACCTGTTCTGGCGGCGCATGCCGCCGCCAGATCGGCGTGACAGATAAACACACGGCGAATTAAACGGCTAATTGAACGGGGCAGCCCTATCGTGGACTTGCTGCGTAAAGGTGGATGGGTGGGTTCATGGACTTGGCTCCTTTCTTATTGCTTGCCGCGCTTGAGGGCTTGGTTCAGGCCTCGGTTCTGACCCTAACCGCTTTGGGACTGTCGATCGTTTTTGGTGTCATGCGGGTGGTCAATGTGGCCCATGGCGAATTCTTTATGCTGGGGGCGGTGGGGGCCTATGTCTGCGCCTCGTTATTGCCGGGGCCAGCATGGCTGACATTTGCGGGCGCGCTGGTGATGGCACCGCTGTGCGTGGGCGCGCTGGCCATACTGGCCGATTGGGCCATGCTAAAGCGGATCAATTACAATCCCGAAGCGACCATCGTGTCGACCATCGGGCTGATGTATATTTTGCAGCAAATGACATTGATCACCTTTGGCCCCAATGCGCAGGCGGTCAATCCGCCGTTTTCCTATACCATTCGGACGCCTTGGTTTGGGTATTCAAGCTATAAGTTGTTCATCGTTCTGGTCACAATCGTCATCGTCATCGCCTTGTGGCAGTTGCTGCGCAAATCGCGCATCGGGTTGCTGATGCGCGCCACGCAATATGACAAAGACACTGCGCAAAACTTTGGTATTCCCGTGGCGCGGGTTTACTCAGGCGTTTTTGCCGTGGGGGCGATGCTGGCCGCGATTGCAGGGGTGTTGATCGTTCCCATTCGCCAAGCCGATTATCTGATGGGCCACGATCCGCTGCTGCTGTCATTTGTGGTGGTGATTGTGGGGGGCATCGGCTCGATCCCAGGCACGATTGCGGCGGCGATTTTGATTGGCATGTCAGATGGTCTTTTGTCTGTCATGCTCTCGCCCACGCTGGCCAAAATTGCATCCACCCTACTGGTCGCCCTTGTGTTGGTGTTCAAACCTGAGGGGCTGTTTGGAAAGTCGGCCCGCCAATGATGTCACCTTCCAAAAAACTTTTGCTGCTTTGCCTTGCTGTTCTGGCAGTGCTGTTTTTGCTGCAATTTGTCATGCCCAGCTATTTCGTGCTGACCCTGACCCGCATCATGATTTTTGCCATTTTTGCAATGGGTTACAACCTGCTGATGGGCTATACGGGCCTGCTTAGCCTTGGCCATGCGATGTTCTTTGCCGTTGGGCTATATGCCTCGGGCCTCGCGAGTTATTATTGGGGCTTGCCGCTGTTTTGGTCGTTTTTGTTTGGCATTGCAGCCTCGGCCGCGGCATCAACCTTGATCGCCTTTCTGGCGCTGAAAACGCAAACAGTTGCCTTTATGATTGTCACGCTGATGTTCTCGCAGGTGGCCTACCTGTCCATTTTGCAATTTTCCCACGTGACGGGCGGCGATCAGGGCCTAACCCTGCCGCCTGAATCGCGCAGCTTTGGGTTTTTGGGCATGACATTGGACATGACGTCAGAGGCGACGCGCTATAACATCGCCTTTGTCGTTTTCGCGGCGGTTTTGCTTTTGACCTATGCCGTGACCAAAGGCCCATTTGGCCGATTGCTGATCGCTGTGCGCGAAAACGAAAGCCGCACCGAGATGTTGGGATTTAACACCTATGTGATCAAACTGGTGGCCTTTGTGCTGTCTGGCACGATCTCAGGGGTGGCGGGCGCGTTGAACGGGTTGATCTTTGGCTATATCGGTTCTTCCTCGGCGGATTTTGGCAATTCGATCGAACCATTGCTGTTCACCTTGGTGGGCGGTGCGGGCACGCTTTTGGGCCCGCTGGTTGGTACAGCCTTGATGACGCTTTTGATTGATCGGCTAAGCGGGTTTACCACCGCCTATCTGATCGTAATCGGCATTATTCTTATTGTTATGACGCTTTGGCTGCCCAAGGGCATTTTGGGTACTGTGCGCGACAGGTGGGCGAAATGGCTGAATTGACCCTTTTGCAAACCAAAGGTTTGACGCGGCAGTTTGGCGGCCTGCGCGCCGTTGATAATGTTGATTTTCAAATGAATACAGGCGAGGTGCGCGCCATTATCGGGCCAAATGGCGCGGGAAAATCAACCTTTGTCAGCCTGCTGTCGGGGCGCTATCGCGCCACCGCAGGGCAGGTGCAGTTTTTGGGGCAAGATATCAGCAGGCTGAGCGCCTATGAAAGGGTGCGTCTGGGCATCGCCTATACGTTCCAAATCACCAATATCTTTAAATCCATGACTGTTCTGGAAAACATCAGCGTGGCCGCGCAAAGCAGGCTGCGGCCAAATCTGATCCCCCGCACAGGCAGCACTCAGGCCAGCGATGCTGTGATTATGGCCGAGGCCAAGGATGCGGCCGAAACCCTCGGTCTGGCAGAATATCTGGACGTGGTTGCAGGCACCTTGGCCTATGGCCATCAGCGGTTGCTAGAGGTGGCGATGGGGCTGGCCCTTAGACCGCGGCTGCTGATTTTGGACGAGCCGACCCAAGGGCTGTCTGACAGCGAGATTGACCTGTTCAAAGACCTGATCCGCAAAATCAACCAAAACGCCACAGTGCTGTTGATTGAACATAACATGGATGTGGTGATGACAGTGGCTGAAAGGATCACCGTTCTGGAATATGGCCGTATTTTGGCAGAGGGAACCCCAACAGAAATTGCGGCCAATGCGGCGGTTCAGGCGGCCTATTTGGGGGCGCGGTTGGAATGACGCATCTGCTTCAAGTGCAAAACTACACCGCCTTTTATGGCCGCAGTCAGGCGCTGCGGGATGTGTCCCTTGATGTGGTGGGCGGCGAAATCCTGTGTCTGTTGGGGCGCAACGGGGCGGGCAAAACCACCGCGTTGAATGCGATTATGGGCACAGTCAAACCCGCATCAGGGCGACTTTTGCTGAATGGGGAAAACCTGTTCAACCTGCCCGCCAACCAGATTCCGAAACGCGGCATCGGTTATGTGCCGCAAGGGCGCAAGTTATTCGCAGAGCTGACTGTCAAAGAAAATTTAGACATCGGGCTGCAAACACGCCATGCGGGCACAGGCGGGCTGGAGGCTGCGCTGACGCTTTTCCCGATTTTGCGCGAACGAATGAAGCAAAGGTCTGGCACGCTGTCGGGGGGCGAGCAGACCATGCTGGCCGTGGCGCGGGCCATGTGTATTGAACCCGATATCATCATGCTGGACGAGCCGACCGAAGGGCTGATGCCCTCGGCAGTGGCGCTTATTCGGCAGGCCGTGGTTGCTTTGCGCGCCAAAGGCGTGGGCGTGCTGCTGGTCGAACAGCGCGTTGATGCGGTTTTGTCCGTGGCAGATACTGTGGCCTTTATGGATCATGGCGAAATCAAAGGGGTCTATCGCGTGGCCGAACTGCGCGCAGACCCCAGCCTGCTGCAACGCTATCTGGGAATAAACGAGGCCAGCGCCCAGACCATGGCCAAAGCATAACGTCAGGCGCTGGGAAAACTTTGGGCGCTGACAGGGCGCTGACAAAGTGGCTTTCACAGCTTCGCTCGCCATTGCCGTGTTAGGCGGCGCATCTGTTATACCTCAGGCTTTGATTGCCACGAAATCAGTGTGGAAAATCACCGCAACCAGATATAAAGACTGCTCGGAAGGCTGCTGTGGTGATGCGGCAGCACATGGGACAGACGATGACAGATTCTTCGCAGACAGCGCCCGAACAAAACTTGGGGCAAAGCTATCGATTGGATGACCAAGTTGGCTATCTGATGCGCCTTGCCGCGCAACGCCATGCGGTGTTGTTCCAAGGGCTGGTTCCCGAAGGGTTGACGAATATGCAGTTTTCGGCACTGGTGCGTCTGGCCGAAGTGGGGGAATGTTCGCAAAACCTGCTGGGTCGGTTGGTGTCGATGGATGTGGCCACCACCAAAGGGGTGATTGACCGCCTGCGCGCCAAAGAATTGATCACCGTGGCCCGCGATACCAAAGATTTGCGCCGCGCGACGATTAGGCCCACCCAAAAAGCCTTGGATATGATGGATGATCTGCACCGCGCAGGTCTGCGCATTTCAGAGGAAACCTTAGTGCCGCTTAACGCCAAGGAACGCGAAACCCTTATCCGCCTGCTGCGCAAGATCATTTAGCACAATGCCGCCCGCAGCCTAGGCGCCGCGCGCCGCGGCCAACAGCCACAGCCCAAACCACGTATAGCCCAGCAGAAAAACCGCCGCAGGCAATTCGGCCCACAGCGCCTGCTTGCCCTGCCCATAGGCCCTTTGCAACGCCGTATGGGCAATGACAACCGCGATGATATGCGAGATGACAATCACCGCGCCTTGCACTAACCAAATCACGTGCACAGTTTGCATATGCGCCAAAAAGCCAACGCGCACGCGCAACCCCTCTAGCCCGAAAAGGTTAGTGCCAATGGCCAGCGGATCGTTCAGCGCCAGCAGCGTGTATTGCGACCATGTCAGGAAAGTCGGCAGAAAATGGGCGAAATGAAAGCCCAGAAAAATGGGAATGGTGGAAAAGGCCAAGGCGGCAAAGACCTGCCGCAGTGGAAATGCGCGCGCTTGTCCGAACCGCGCCGCCAGCAGGCAGCCCAGCCAAGCCGTGGCCATAAATGCAGCCAGCAAAATCACAATCGAGGAGGCGATCCCGCCGATAGACTGCCAAAGAATGGTGGATCTGCCTTCAAAATCCAGCGGGTTGACCCCAATCTTTGCCAACCACCAAAAGGTTTCGGCCAATCCGTCAAAACTGCCGATGCCCAGCATCACAATACAAAAAATGGGCACGGATAGCCGCGTATCGGCCAGCAGGCTCAGCGCCGACCAACCTGGCAAGCCCAGTTCCGCCTTGGGATAAAGGCGCAACCAAGACACATGCGACAACAGCCCAAAAAACACCGAAAAGAATTCGCAGCGTTCCAGCCATGGCTTTTGCCCAAAGACAACCATCCCCACAAAGGTGATCAACCAATAGCCTGCCGCCAGCCTTGCCAAACGTTCGGGGTCAGTCGGGGCGGGATCAACAATGGAAAACCCTGCGAATAGGATGAAAAATACAAGCGCAGGCCAAATGCCCACCGCGGCAGGCATTTTTAACAGCGGGTCTGTGCCCGCCCCCACAATCAGCCGATAAAACCCCGCCCATGGGTTGACCCATCGCCACAAATCGCCAACCAGCATATGCAAGCTGGCAAACCCCGCCCAAAGGCTGGACCAAATCATCAAGGGCAAAAGATTTACCAGCGGGTCATGCGGCCCCGTCCAGCCGATATACAGCAGCCCAAAAAACACAGCCGTCGAGAGCAGGCTGACAGGCACCACCAGCCAATCAGGCGCGCTCGCATCTGACAGCGGCAAAGTGGAGGATAGTTTTTTGATGCTGCGCGCAGACATAAACATCAAAATCAAAGCCGTCACAGCAAAGGCCCCCACGCCTGCAGGGATGTAGATATTGGTGGGCAACAGCAAAACAAATCCATCGTCAGCGGCATGGGCCAAGGCAGGCAAAGGGAAACTGGCCCAAAGCGCACAGCAGCACAGCAGGCCAAATCGCAAGGCAATATTCATCTGTTGACCCTTTCCGATTCATTTTGCATGATGTTAGCATGCAAACATGATCCTGACCAAGACGTAGTTGATATCGCGCTTGGCCGCCCTGCCAGATACCATGCCAGATACCATGCCGATGGCTGGCCGAAACAGCGCGGCCCATGCAGAAACATCACAGCGCATGCGATGTTGCATGCAAGTTGCGAAACGGGCAGGCTTTTGCCCAGAGGTTGGTGAAAAGGTTCGGGCCAAGGCCGCATTGATGGGGCATGAAAGGCAAGACTGTTGACGGAACTGGTGATCTTGGTTTTGGCGGCGGGGGCTTCGCAGCGGATGCGCGGGGCGGATAAGCTGCTGTTATGCCATTCTGGCCTGCCGCATCTGCGCCACATCGCATTGCAAGCCGTGGCAACGGGGCGCAGGGTTTTGGTGACCATCCCGCAGGACAACCCCCTGCGCCGCGCCGCCTTGGCGGGGCTTGGCGTATCGATCCTGCCTCTGCACGCGCATGGCGAAGGGATGTCGGCCAGCATCCGCGCTGGCCTTGAGATGGCGCAAGATGCCTCGGGCCTTATGATCCTGCCCGCCGATATGCCCGAGATTACGCAAGATGATTTAAACCGCATGATCACCGCCCACAAAGCTGACCAAAATGCGATTTTGCGCGGCGCTTCAGGCGATAGCTTGGGCCATCCCGTTGTCTTTCCCGCCGCCCTTCTGCCGCAACTTAAAACAATGGCGGGCGATGTCGGCGCGCGCGAGATTATTCAAAAACACCAAGGGCTGGTCAAACCCGTGCCATTGCCCGCACGCCATGCCACGCTGGATTTGGACACACCCGAAGACTGGGCAGATTGGTATGCTGATCGCGCGGCCCAAGCGCTGATGCAGGGCGAACATCCCAGTCTGCTTGACCCGCTGCAGGCAGCTTTGCTGCGCCCAAACGAGGCGGTCTTGGCCGTGGTGACCCGCGTAAGCGGGGCATCTTACCGCAGCGCTGGCGCGATGATGTGTCTTTTCGCAGATGGCACATCGGCAGGGGGCCTGACCAATGGCTGCATCGAAGGCGACCTTGCCACGCATGCCCGCACTGCGCTGCGCGATGGCCAAGTTCATTGCCTGCGCTATGGCGCGGGATCGCCCTTTTTCGACATTCGCCTGCCCTGCGGTGGCGGCATCGAGGTAACCCTATACCCCCGCCCCGACCCCAATATTTTGGCGCAAATCGCCAAATTACGCAGCGGGCGGGCCGTGTTTTCGATTTGTTTTTCCCAAAATGGCAGGCTGGCGCTGGACGGGCCATGTGCCACAGGCTGGAAGGGGGATGCGTTTTGGGTTGACCTCTCACCAGCGGTGCAACTGCATATCTACGGCGAAGGCCCAGAGGCCGTTTTCTTTGCACGGCTGGCGCAGGGCGCGGGCATCGCCCACCATCTGGTCACCCCATCCGAGGCGACCTTTGCCGCAACCATGCAGTCTGGATGCACGGCCAGCTTTGTGCCCTATGCCACTGGCACCGCGCCCGATTTGCAGGCCGATAGCCGCACGGCAATTGTGACATTCTTTCACGACCATGACCGCGAATTGCCCATTTTGCAGCGCGCGTTGCAAAGCCCTGCCTTTTATATCGGCGCACAGGGCAGCCGCCGCGTGGCCGCCCAGCGCAGCCAATCCCTGCGCGACATGGGTGTGACGCAAACCGATCTTGACCGCCTGCATGGCCCGATCGGATCACAGACCGCATCGCGCCACCCGCAAACCTTGGCCGCCACTGTTCTGGCCGAGATTTTGGAAAAGTCAGAGCGCGGCACAGCGCAATCGGCGCACCCCAACCCCCAATTCTAACCCCCAATTTTGACACAGCATACCGAGCGCCCACAGCAAGGCGCAGGCGGTTTTATACCTATGGGTGTAAAATCATGGTTTACATTCTGATAAGGGGTAAATCACGATTGCATTTATACTTTTGGTGATTACTGTCTCGAAAGGTTAGTTCAACCTTTTGCCAGTTTGGTGCCGCAACCAACCCGATGCGGCGCAATTCCTCAGCCTAGACCTGCCCATTTTTGCGATATTTTGATTGGAGTTTCCGATGGACGGCACCGCCCTGAACGACACGCTGAACGGCACCGCCGCAGCCGAGACTATCGATGGTTTGGCAGGAAATGATGTGATTTACGGCGGCGGCGGGGTTGACCGGCTGATTGGCGGATTGGGCGATGATACGATCAACGCCACAGGCCCGTTTAACCCAATGACGCGGGTTGGAACCGAAGCGGTGGTCAGCACAATCACCACTGGCGCGCAAACTGTTCCCGCCAGCGCGCAACTGTCTGGCGGCGGTTATGTGCTGACGTGGGTTGATGAAACAAGCTATGACATCAGGGCGCAACGCTTTGATGCGTTGGGCGCAAAAGTAGGGGCCGAACTGCTGGTCAACGCTGGCCAAACAACTGGCAACCAACTGCGCCCCGCAGTCACCGCGCTGGCAAATGACGGCTTTGTGGTCACGTGGGATTCCCCTGAAAGCGGAACGCAAGCCGCAACCAACATCATGGCGCGCAGCTATACGGATGCACTCGTCGGCTCTGAGATTATCAATATTACACCAAACACGGCGTCGGTGTCACAATTCCAACCTTCGATTGCCGCCCTTTCTGGCGGTGGCTATGTTGTGGTTTACACCAACAGCAGCCAAGCAGGCGATGCTTCGGGCAATGCGATCAGTGGCCAGATTGTGGCTGCAAATGGGACACTGTCGGGCGGCCCTTTTTTGGTGAATACCTCTACGAACATGAACCAATTTGCGCCGCAGGTGGTGGCCCTGTCGAACGGCAATTTTGTTGTCGTTTGGGAAGATGAAGCAGGCATTGGGATGGTCACGGAAGGTGCATCTAAATCAGATGTTTTTGGCCGCGTTTTCACCGCAACAGGCAGCCCAGTCGCAGGTCAGTTTCTGCTGAACCAAAATGCATTTTGGAATCAATCGCAGCCAAGCGTTGCGGCAACGGCCAACGGTGGTTTCATCGCCGTTTGGACGAGTGAACATTTGTTGTATGGCCAAGTCGGCAACAACGATGCTTTTGGGATTTATGGGCGTAGGTTTGATTCCACGGGCACGACCTATAACGATTTTCAGGTTATGCAAAACCTTGCTTTGGCAACGCTGAACGAACGCAACCCTTCGATCACTGTATTGGCAGATGGCAAGTTTGTGGTGGTCTACGAAGCCCAATCTACGGATTATACGGGCGGAGGGTGGATCCCCACCGATAAGATCAACATCGTGGCGCGGGTGTTTAACGCAGACAACACGCCCTTTACCGACGAATTCATCGTCAACCCGCAAGGGTTTGGGTTACTCGCAACCAACCCAACCGTTGTTGCAACACCGACGGGCTTTGTGATTTCGTGGCAAAATGCCAGCGCCAGCCCAAACACCATCACCTCGGTTCGCTATACCAATGACGGGGTTGTCCGTGCCTCGACGTTAGACGGCGGTGCTGGCAATGATATGCTGATCGATGGCCGTGGCTATGGGGTTTTGCTGGGCGGGGCTGGCGCAGATACGCTGACGGGCGGCGCAGGCAATGACACCCTGACGGGCGGCACCGAGGCGGATCGGTTTGTGATTTCAAGCAACTCTGCCTTTGGCAATGATACAGTGACAGATTATTCAGCCGCGCAGGGCGATGTCTTGATGTTGGATGGGGCGGTTGCATCGCTTGCGACCACAGACGCCATGCGCGCGGGCATGTCCACGATTGCAGGCGCAGCAGGCGCGCTACTTTATACCAATGCCAATGGCACAGTGCGGCTGAACGGGGCTGGCGCAGCCGATTCGGTGATTGTGGGGGTGCAAACCTCGGGTGGCGACTTTATTTCAGGCGGTAGCCTAAGCAACACCATCGCAGGCGGGGCGCGGAACGATACGCTGTACGGCGATGGCGGCAATGATGTGCTTAATGGCGCTGGTGGCGCTGATGCACTGGACGGCGGTGATGGCAATGACACGCTGGACGGCGGTGATGGCAGCGACACATTGCATGGCCGCGCGGGCAATGACCGCCTGCTGGGCGGCGCAGGCAATGATACGATTTACGGCGATGCGGGCGGGAATGATACGCTGTCCAATGCTGATACGATTTACGGCGGCGCGGATATGGACCGCATCTATGCGGGCAACGGCGCAGATGTGGCGAATGGCGACGATGGCGATGACATAATCTACGGCGGTGCGGGGTCTGACACCGTTAACGGCGGTGCGGGCGATGACACCCTGACTGGCGGCAATGAGAACGATTCATTGGCGGCCCTCGCAGGCGTGGCCGACCGCATTTTTGGCGGGGACGGCAACGATCAGATCTGGTCCAGCGGGGCTGCTACGTCGTTTCTGGATGGCGGGGCAGGTTTGGATATCGTCTATGGCGGCGCAGGCTTTGAGACGATCTATGGCGGGGGTGATCACGACTATGTCGATGGTCGTCTTGCCACCGACGTTCTTTTCGGCGGGGCAGGCAACGACACAATGGTTGCACAGATTGGCGACGATACGCTGTATGGCGGTGATGGCAACGATGTCATCACGATCGGCTCGACGACCCTGAATGACACGCTGTCGAACAATGTAGTTCACGGCAATGCGGGCGATGACACGATTCGCGCTGAACTTCAGACTTTGGAAAGCCCGCATACGATTTTTGGCGGCTCTGGGATGGACAGGATCGAGGTCACTGCGGTGAGCCTGATCTATGGCGGCGCAGATGCGGATAGCATTAACGGCGCGTTGTTTTCTGGTTCTATCGGCAACCATACGATCTATGGCGATGCGGGCGCAGATACCATCATGGGCGGCTGGATGAACGACCGCATTTATGGCGGCGAGGACGCTGATAATCTTTCGGGATCTATCGGATTGGATTTGCTGGACGGCGGCGCAGGCAATGATCTGCTGGATGGCGGCGATGATTCAGACATCGTCTATGGCGGGGCGGGCGATGATTTGCTGTATGGCGGCAGTGGGTCTGATACTCTTTACGGTGGGCTTGGGTCAGACACCTTTGGCTTTACCATCGCCGCAAGCAGCGCCAGAGACACGATCTATGACTTTACCGCTGGCGTTGATTTTCTAAGGTTTGAAGGCGGCGAAGCGGGCGTTTCTGACATCACCAATAGCACGATCCAAGGCGGAAACATGGTGCTGACACTGGTTGGAGGGGCAACCATCACGCTCAATGGCGTCACCAGCATGGCGAATATTGGTATAATGCAAGTGACGAATGCGGGGACTATCTTTACAGGCACCAGCTTTGGCGAGACCATAGTCGGCGGCGCGGTGAACGAGACCATGTATGGCGGCGCGGGCAATGACCTGCTGAGTGGCTTTGGCGCGGTAGATTTGTTGGACGGCGGCGATGGCAATGACACGCTGGACGGCGGCGATGGCAGTGACACCCTGCACGGTCGCACGGGCAATGATCGTATGCTGGGCGGTGCGGGCAATGACACGATGTACAGCGATGCGGGCAATGACATGATGTACGGCGGTGCGGGCAACGACATAATGTACGGCGATGCGGGCATCGATAGTTTGGAGGAAAGATCGCTGCCCAATGCCGATACATTTTATGGCGGCGCGGGGGATGACCGCATTTATGCGGGCAATAGCAATGACCTAGTGCTGGGTGAAGATGGCCAAGATGTGATCTATGGCGGCGATAATGCCGACACAATCTTTGGCGGGTCTGGCGACGATATCTTGGTCAGCGGCAGGGGCGATGATTCTAATGTCACAGCCACAGGTGTGACCGACCACGTTTTTGGCGGGCTGGGTGCAGACCAAATCTTTGGCATGGGTGCCGACGGAAATCTTCTAGACGGCTGGCTTGGCAACGATACTATCACGGGCTATTTTGGCGCGGACATAGTTTATGGCGGCGAAGGGGATGATCGTATTGTCACTGGTGTTAACGCTGATCTGGTCTATGGCGGCTTTGACGGTGATCGCATTGATGGCGGGATGGACAATGACAGTCTTTTCGGCGATTTCGGGCGCGATACCATTTACGGCGGTTCTGGCACTGATCTGATCTATGGGGACGCTGGAAACGATACGCTGGCGTCTAACGGCGGTGATCTGTTGTTTGGCGATCAGGGCAATGACACGGTGAATGGCGGCGCGGGCAACGATACGCTTTATGGTGGCGATGATGTTGACCGCCTGTTTGGCGGCATCGGCGATGACGTTTTGCGCGATGGTGCGGGCAATGATCTTGCCTATGGCGGTGAAGGTTCCGACACTTTGATCGCGGGCAGCAATGATGATGTGCTGTATGGCGATGCGGGCAATGACGTTTTGAATGCCGCCACTGGCAGCGATACGCTTTATGGCGGGCTTGGCAATGATACGCTGGTTGGCGATGCGTCCAATGCCGCATTGCATGGTGATGTGGGCAATGACAGCCTTAGGGGCAGTTCGGCCGCCGATACGTTGAACGGCGGTGCAGGCAGTGATGACCTTTCCGCTGGCCGCGGCAATGACACCATCACGACAGGCCTTGATGCAGATATTGTGCATTTTGCCCGCGGTGACGGCAATGATTTGGTCACCGACTTTAGCCTGACCCAAGACCGCATTCGGCTGGACACCTCGCTGATGACAAGCCAGCAGCTGGAAAACGAGTTTTATGCCCAGTTTGCATCCACGATCGTGTTCAGTGGCGGCACAAATGGCACGCCGCTGGTGATTGATTTTGGCGGCAATGATGTGCTGCGCTTGGCTGGCGTGACTTCGGCGCAGGCTGGCCAGATTGTGATGGAAATCAATGGCCGCTTGCTTGGCACCACTGATGGCGACGATCGCTTCTCGGGCAGCGCCAATGATGACACGATCTATGGCTATAGCGGTGCAGATTCGATCAATGGCGGGCTTGGCGACGATCTGATCAACGTGGCAGGCGGTGATGGCACGGATACAGTGAATGGCGGCGGCGGCGATGACACTGTATTCGCGGGCGAAAGTGCCGCCGTCTTGGCCTTTGGCGATGCAGGCAATGATGTGCTGACAGGCCATGGCTTTGCCGACTCGCTTTATGGTGGGCTTGGCAATGACACTGTTTATGGCGGCGCGGGCCACGATCTACTTTATGGCGATGATGGCAATGACATCATCTTTGACAGTACAGGTCAGGATACGATCTATAGCGGCGCTGGAAATGATACAATCACCATCATCGGCAGAGTACCCGGCGACAGCAACACCATCTATGGGGGCGCAGGGGCCGATAGCATTACGGGTGGCGCAGTTGTTTTTGCCGAAGATGGCAACGACACAATCCAATTAGAGGTTATGGCGGCATGGGTCGATGCTGGCGCTGGCGATGATAGACTGAGCACCAATACAAACGCCACCGAGGCCACCTTGCTGGGCGGGATTGGGAACGACACGCTGATTGCATTTTCACATCGCACCCAGCTAGAAGGCGGCGATGGAAATGATGTTCTGGATGCCACAAGTAACTTGTCTGATATCTTCGATGCTCTGCTGTATGGCGGGGCGGGCAATGATCTGCTCCGCCAGTCTCTTGGCGGCAATGCCTATGGCGGCGCGGGCAGTGACACGATTTATGGTCAGGAAGAAACCACCGCCTTTGGCGATGATGGCAATGATATCATCTTCAGCGATGCCGCCTTTGGCGGGGCGGGCAACGATTCGATCACAGCGCAGATTGCGGGCCTAAGCTATGGCGGCGCGGGCAGTGACACGCTGGTCGGGCTTGGGGGCAGCGACACTTTGTATGGCGATGACACCGCCGCAGGTGCGTTGTTTGGCAATGACAGTCTGGTCGGCGGCGGCGGCGATGATGATCTGTTTGGCGGCGTGGGCAATGACACGCTTTATGGCGATACTGGCGATGATCACCTGTTTGGCGAAGGTGGGAACGATCTGATTTATGCGGGCGCAGCGGTGCTGTCGGATAGACTCTATGGCGGTGACGGAAGCGATCGTTTGTTTGCCACAACACATGCGGCGCTGATCTATGGCGATGCTGGAGAAGATATCATCACGGGCGGCTCCAGCGGCGATACGCTTTATGGCGGCGCGGGGCATGACACGCTGTTTGGTGGCGCAGGCATTGACACGATCTATGGCGGGGCAGGAAATGATAGTATTTCCTTGACCGAAGCTGAACGCGTCTTTGGCGATGCCGATAATGACACGATCACGGGCAGCACTGCGAATGACACCATCTATGGCGGCGATGGGCGCGATAGCCTATCGGGCGGCAATGGGGGTGATTCCGTCTTTGGTGGCGCCGATGGTGATACGATCAATGGCGCAGACGGCACTGACATTTTGGCCGGCAATGCAGGCGGTGATCTGCTTTATGGCGGTGTGGGCGATGACAGCCTCTATGGCGATGAACAGATTGGCAGCACCTTTGGTGATGGTGCTGACACTGTCTTTGGCGGGGAAGGCAACGATTATATTGTCGGTGGCGCGTTCAATGACCTGCTCAATGGCGACGCACATGGCGATACAGTTATGGGTGGCGAGGGCGCAGATACGCTGTCGGGCGGCACGGGGGATGATTTCCTATATGGCGAGGCGGGCATAGATTTGATCTATGGCGGCGATGGCGTTGATAACATCTATCTGGGCGATGACAGCGCCACAGGTGCGGCATATGGCGGCAATGGCGATGACTATATCGCAGGCAGCCTTGGCGCAGATCTGATCTATGGCGATGTCGGCAATGATGATCTGAACGGGCGTGATGGCAGAGACACCCTGACTGGCGGCGCAGGCAACGATACTTTGCGCGGCGATACGGGCAGTGATCTGATGCTGGGCGGCGATGGCAACGACATCCTATTTGGTGGCGCTGGGCGCGATTTGGACACGCTGACAGGCGGGCTTGGCGCGGACCAGTTCCACTTCTTCTTTGAATCTATGGATCCAGATAGATCGTCGGGCAGTGATACGATTACCGATTTCAACGTGGCCCAAGGTGATAAGCTGCATCTGTATTGGAACGCCGATAGCAACATCACGGCGGCCGATCTTCAATCCATCGCGACCATCAACCAAGCTGCCAATTCGATCACGCTAGCCTTTGGCACAGGCGATTTTGCGATGAGTATAACCATTCAGGGGATCAGTAACCTGCAAACACTTGCCGACAATATCGTAGAATTGAACGGTATTTTGGGCTGATCTGCCACATCCCCCCAAGGGCGAGATGCCTTGGGGGGATAGCAATAAACAGCGCGCTTTTCGGGGCGCAAAGCCGCCGCTTTAACTGGCCGCCAAAGCTATACCGAAACGCCTGCCTTTAGCGTTGATTTGTCCAAATCGGCCTTTCGGCCCTGCAGGGCCACGGTCCCACGTTTGAGTACATAGAAATGGTCGGCCAGATCATAGGCAAAGTCGAAATACTGCTCGACCAGAACAATGGCCATCGTCCCCTCGCTGCGCAGATAGGAAATCACGCGGCCAATCTGCGCGATGATATTGGGCTGGATGCCTTCGGTCGGCTCGTCCAGCAGCAGAACTTTGGGCTGCATCAGCATCGCGCGCGCAATGGCAAGTTGCTGCTGCTGCCCGCCCGATAAATCACCACCACGCCGATGCCCCATATCACGCAGCACGGGAAACAGATCATAGATCACATCAGGAACCCTGTGCTGGTTTTTGGGCAAAACCGCATAGGCCGTGGCCAGATTTTCCAGCACTGTCAGCAGCGGAAAAATCATGCGCCCTTGCGGGACATAGCCCAAACCCGCGCGGGCAATCGTATCGGCACGCGCCGATATAGGCAGGGTCAGGCCACCCAGTTCAACATGGCCAGCGCTGCGCGGATGCGTGCCTGACAGCGCCTTTAAAAGCGAGGTTTTGCCCACCCCATTCGTACCCAAAATACAGGTCACCTCGCCCGCGCGGGCATTAAAATCAATGTCATACAAAATCTGCGATCCGCCGTAATGCAGGCAAAGGTTTTGTGCGCTTAGCATCTTATCGCCCCAAATAAACGTCAATCACGGCTTGGTTTTTGGTGACATGGGCCAGACTGCCCTCGGCCAAAACGCTGCCCTCATGCAGCACTGTCACCTTACAATCCAAACGGCGCACGAAATCCATATCGTGTTCCACCACAATCACCGCGCGGGTTTTGGCCATATCTACCAGCATGGCAGTTGTCGCCTCGCGCTCGGCCAAGGTCATGCCTGCGGCGGGTTCATCAACCAGCAGCAATTTGGGTTCCTGCGCCAGCAGCATGCCCATTTCCAACCATTGCTTTTGCCCATGGCTCAACTCGCCCGCGCGGCGATGCAGGGCATCTGTCAGCCCCACTTGGGCGGCAAGAGAATCGATCCTCTCGCGGTCAAGGGCGGTGCTGCGCGAAACAAGCACAGCCCAAGGCGCGCGCGGGGCCTTTAGGGCAAGGCGCAAGTTTTCCTCGGTCGTCTGATCTTCGAACACAGTGGGGCGCTGAAACTTGCGGCCAATGCCGATTTGGGCAATCTGCGCCTCGGATTTGGACAGCAGGGACACAGACCGCGCACCAAAAGTCACGCTGCCGCTATCGGGTTTGGTCTTGCCCGTGACAATATCCATAAAGGTGGTTTTGCCCGCGCCATTGGGGCCAATGACTGACCGCATTTCAGCAGGGCCGATGGAAAAGGACAGGTTGTTGATCGCGCGAAACCCGTCAAAGGACACAGACACACCAGACACTTCCAAAAGTGCGCTCATTGGCTGGCCTCCTTCTCTCGCAGGCTGCCTGCATCGGGGCCAAGGTCGGCACCAAATCGGCGGGGCGCAAGCAAATGGGTAAAGCGGTCAAACAGCCCAGCCAATCCGCGCGGCGCATAAAGAGTGACGGCCACAAAGGACAATCCCAGCAGCACCTGCCACCAATCCACCCATTTCAGCGTGGCAAAGCCAAGGGGCAGGTCAGGGGCCGTGCCGCCCGTGAAATAGCTAGAAACAAGCGAGACGAAGGCCGCCCCAATCACGGCGCCATACAACCGCCCGCGCCCGCCAATCGCCACCCAAACGGCGAGGTAAATCGACGCAATCGGCGCAATTTCGGCAGGGTTGATGATGCCCGCCTGCGGATAATACAGCGCCCCTGCAATGGCCGCGATCATGGCGGTCAGGGTAAAGATGAACAGCTTATACCCTTCAACCGAATAGCCCAAAAACCGCAACCGCTGTTCGTCATCGCGTATGGCGCGCAGGGCTTGGCCAAACTTACCCGACACAACATAGGCAGCCAGAACATAGCCAATTCCCAGCGCGGCGGCAGATGCCCAAAAGAACCAGATCGAGATGACATCTTGGCTGATATGGTCAAGATAGGGGATGTTTTGCAGCCCCGACAACCCGTTATTGCCGCGCAGGCCAGATTCGTTTTGAAACAGATACAGCGAGAGGGCCAGCGTCATCGCTTGGGTCAGGATCGACAGGTAAACCCCCGTCACACGGCTGCGAAATGCCAGCCAGCCAAAGACCAGCGCCAGCAGGCCCGGCACCAGCACCACCAGCGCCAATTGGATGGGCAGCGAGTGGGCAAATGACCAGATGATCGGCAAATCTGACGCGCCCACCACGCCAAAGATTTGGTTCACCACGCCGGCCCTGATCTCCTCTGGCGTGGGTGGCAGCGGCGATGCGGCAAGCGACGCAATCACCACCCCTTCGGTGCGCGCATACATCAGCCACATGCCAATCATATAGCCGCCAAGGCCAAAGAACGCGAAATGGCCCAGCGACAAGATGCCCGCATAGCCCCAGACCAGATCCATCGCGATAGCGATCAGGCACAGGGTAAGCGTCTTACCCAAAGTCTTCACGAATGAGGTGGACACAAGGTCAAACCCATAGGCCGAGGACAGGATCGTCACCAAAACTGTGAACAGCGACAGCATGGCCAGAAAGATCAAAACACTGGGGTTTTTGGACAGAAAACCGCTGGTCATATCAATCTCCTGCCGCGCGGCCCTTTAGGGCGATGATGCCCCTTGGGCGGATTTGGATGAACAGAATAATGAACAAAATCATATAGGTTTGCGCGGCAAGGGTGTTGGAGGGGTTGAACCATTCGATCCCTTTTTGCAAAAATCCAATCAGCCCCGCGCCCGCCAGCGTGCCCCAAATATTGCCCACGCCGCCCACGACCACAGTCATAAAACTTTGCACGATGTAATCGCTGCCCAGTTCGGATGTGACCTTGGCAAACAGGCCAATCGCCACGCCCGCCACGCCTGCAATGCCAGAGCCAAGGCCGAAGGTCAGCATATTGATCCGCGCCGTATTGATGCCCATGGATGCCGCCATAGCGGGGTTTTGGGTGACCGCCCGCACATGCAGGCCCAGCGCCGTGCGCTTCATCATCAACAGGAAAAGCCCAAGGAAAATCAGCGCCATACCAAAAATCGCAATGCGGATATAGCTGATCGACACCACATCATTCATCACAAATGCCCCATCCAGCCATGCGGGCGAGGTCAGCGGGCGGGCCTGTGTGCCAAAGATATTCTTGAACAATTGTTGCAGCGCGATGGAAATCCCAAAGGTGGCCAGCAGCGTTTCCAAGGGGCGCTTGGCCAAATGGCGGATCACAAGGCGTTCCAGCAGCACACCCGCGCCAAAAGTGATGGCAAAGGCCAAAGGCAACGCGACGATCAGCGACAGCGTATAATTCGGCACAAAAAGCTGCACCACATAGCCCGTATAGGCCCCCATCGTTATGAACTCTCCATGGGCCATATTGATGACGCGCATCACGCCAAAGGTGATGGCAAGGCCAATGGCGGCAAGGAAATAAATCGAGGCCAGCGACAACCCATCGAGTGTTAAATCAAGCGCTTGCATACCAGCAAGGCGGGTTTCGATCCGCCCCAAGGCCGCCTTGGCGGCGCTGGTGATTTGGGGGTTCGGCTCGGTATAAACATCGGCGAAGATATTGGCGGAAAGGGCGGCCTGCACCTCGGCCTCGGTCGCGGCGGCGGGCACGATACCTGCCGCTTCCAGCGCCGAATAGGCAGCATCGCGGGCGGCTTGACTGCCCAGATCAGCCACGGCAATCCCACCGACTTTGCCATTTTCAATATGAGATTCCAATGACTTGCGCGCATCTTCCGCCAATAGGCGCGCAGGGGCAAGCGATGCTGCGACCAGCAAATCATAGGCCTCTGCGGCCGAAAGATCAGCGCCCACAGTCAGGATTTGGGCAATATTCGCACCTGCGGGGACAGTGGCAAAGGCCTGCCGCGTGCTGGCCAGCAGCGGGTTCAACGCCGCGCGCAGATCCAGCCCAATATCGCTGCCAAATCCATCAATCGCGGCAATGCGCGCGGCTGGGTCTGGGTCAAATTGCAAGGTAAGCAAACGCTCAAGCCGCTGTTTTTGCGATAGAATATCTGCATCCCCCTCGCCCTTTATCGCGGCGCGCAGGGCAGCAAGATGGCCTTTTTCTGGGGCGCGGGTAATCGCCGTTAGGGCCGCAATCCGCCGCGCTGGGTCGGGATCAGACAGTTGAAACTGCACCAAGGCCCCTGCAATCAGCCCGCGCACGCCAGAATTGGGTTTCAACTGTGTGATGTCGCCCTTGGCCGCTGTGCCAGCCGCCGCGCCCGACAGATCGGTCAGCGCCCAACTATCCCCCTGATCCACAATCAGAAAAAACTGCCCATCCTGACGCAGGCCCAGCCCCTTTTCCGCCCAAGCCGCCAGAACAACCGCGGCGGCAGGATCACCCGTTGCGGTGATGGCGGCAATGACGGGGGCAATGGTCTGCCGCGATGGTTTGGCAATGGCATCGGCGTTCTGCGCCATAACCTCGGGCAGGGTCTGAGCATGGGCAAACGGGCTGAAGACCAGCATCAGGCCCAAAGCGAGGAGGACTGGAATCTTGTGCATCTAACGCCTTAAATATCTTTGTTTTTGGGGGCTGGCCCGCGTATTGCGGGCGTATGGCATCTGTATGGCATCTGTAGGGACATTGAATGCAAGCACGACAGGTGGGGGAGGCACCGCTGCCCCCCCCAACCGCCTTAGTAATTCGAGGTCAACTGAACACAGGTCTTGGTGTCTTTGTTGTACATCCCGCAACCCAAACCTGGCCAATCGCTTTCCAGCACGGCCGATTCGGGCAGAAAATCTGTCCAAGCATCGCCAGCCACAGGTTCGGTCTGGCTGACGATATCAAACTGACCATCGGCGCGGATTTCGCCAATCAGCACGGGCTTGGTCAGGTGATGGTTTGGCAACATCTTGGCCATGCCGCCCGTCAGGTTCGGCACCTCTAGCCCATACATCGCCGCGCGCACCGCATCGACATCGGTCGTGCCAGCCTTTTCCACCGCAGCCACCCACATTTGAAAGCCAATCATCGTGGCCTCCATCGGGTCATTGGTCACGCGATCTGGGCCAGCAAAGGTTTTCCACTGTTCAATAAAGGCCGCGTTTTCAGGCGTATCCGCCGATTGGAAATAATTCCACGCCGCCAAATGGCCGACAAGGTTCGAGGTATCAAGGCCCGACAACTCCTCCTCCCCAACCGAGAAGGCAACAACAGGAATGTCATCTGCCGAAATCCCCGCCGCTGCCAGTTCCTTGTAAAAGCCGATGTTCGCATCGCCGTTGATGGTGGAAATCACACCCACCTTTTTGCCATCAGCACCCAAGGCCACCACATCCGCCACGATTTTCGACCAATCCGAATGGCCAAAGGGCGTGTAATTGACAAAGATATCCTCTTTCGCAATGCCCTTGGACAAAAGATAGGATTCCAAAATGTTATTGGTGGTGCGGGGATAGACATAATCCGTGCCCAACAGCGCGAATTTCTGCACGCCGAGTTCGTTCAGGAAATAATCCGTGGCAGGGATAGCTTGCTGATTTGGCGCAGCCCCCGTGTAAAAGACGTTTTTCGAAGATTCCTCGCCCTCATATTGCACGGGATAGAACAAAAGCCCGTTCAGCTCTTCGTAAACGGGCAGCACCGATTTGCGCGATACCGATGTCCAGCAGCCAAAGGTCACGGCCACATTGGACACAGTCAACAACTCGCGCGCCTTTTCGGCAAACAGCGGCCAATCAGAGGCGGGGTCAACCACCACGGCCTCTAACTGTTTGCCCAAAAGCCCGCCCTTTTTGTTCTGCGCGTCGATCATCATCAGAACAGTGTCTTTCAGCGTGGTTTCCGAAATGGCCATCGTGCCCGACAGCGAATGCAGAACGCCGACTTTGATCGTGTCTTGCGCCACAGCGGCGCCAGAAATGCTTAGGCCCAGCCCAGCCCCCAGCAGCAATGATTTCAATGTTTTCATTCCCTGTCCTTTCATAACGGCGTCCGCATGGGAGGGTGCGGCGCGTTTCGGTTTGTCCCAAAGCGCCGCAAGGGCGCACCAATCGAAAGGCATCGGCCCTTCTGCAGATCAGACCATCGTCTTTTCCGCAGCGCGGCAAGAAATCAGCCGCGGCGGGGGCGGTTTATACTGCGCGTGCAGCATAAACGCGCGAAAACTGGGGGCAGATGGCGCTTAATTGGGCGAAATGGCGGCGAATCGGCCCGTAATGCGGGGCAAAGCGGCGGCGAATCACAGATCGGGCGGTGATGTGGCGCGCCATTCACCCATAGGGCATTTAGCGCGCCGCTGACGCGCGTCGGCGCGCTTTTGCCAAAGCCGCCCATATCGGCGCGAAATGACATTGCACTGTGGCCGATTTATATTCATAGAATTGCATAGGTGTAAGGCGGCGCGATGGCACGCAGCCCCACCGCTGGCCACAAAAAGGCGCGGCTTGCCAAGGCCACCGCCGCACCCGCAACCCAGAAGGATGCCGCATGAGCGCAGATATTGCCCCCCTTCCACAGGCGGTTGATCTGTCGATCAAACCTGATGTGACGGGCTTTTTCGACGCAGCCACCAACACTGTGACCTATGTTCTGCGCGATCCATCCAGCACGGCCTGCGCCGTGATCGACAGTGTCATGGATTTTGACTATGCCGCAGGGCGGATCACCTATGCCTCGGCCGATGCGGTGATTGACCATATCCAGACACAGGGCCTTAGGCTGGAATGGCTGATTGAAACCCATGTCCACGCCGACCACCTGTCTGGCGCGCCCTATATTCAGGGCAAACTGGGCGGCAAGATTGGCATTGGGCAAAACATCACCATCGTGCAAGACACCTTTGGCAAAGTGTTCAACGAAGGCACCGCCTTTCAACGCGATGGCAGCCAGTTTGATCGGCTGTTCCAAGATGGCGACAGCTATCAGATTGGCAATCTATCGGTGTTCGTCATGCATACACCCGGCCATACGCCAGCCTGCATGACCCATGTGGCGGGCGATGCGGCCTTTGTGGGCGATACGCTGTTCATGCCCGATGGCGGATCGGCGCGTGCCGATTTTCCGGGTGGCGATGCGCGCACGCTTTACAGGTCTATCCAGCGGGTGCTGTCCATGCCTGCCGAAACGCGGCTGTTCATGTGCCACGATTACGGCCCCAATGGGCGCGATATTCGCTGGCAAACCACTGTGGCCGAACAACGCGCCCATAACATCCATGTGCGCGACGGGATCAGCGAAGACCAATTTGTTGCCACGCGGCAGGCGCGTGATGCGACTTTGGCCATGCCAAAGCTGATCATCCCCAGCCTACAGGTGAATATGCGGGCAGGCGAATTGCCCGAACCTGATGACACGGGCAAACGCTTTCTCAAAGTGCCGATCAACGGGATATAGGGCGCAGCACGGCCCACAGCGCGTGCCACGGCTGGATGCCCCTCAGCCGAAGGCGCGGCAGGGGGTGCTGCCGCCTTCACTTGCGTCCAGCCAGCCCAATGCCGCCGACAGCGCGCGCGCATGGGCCTGATCTGCGGCGGCCTGCGCCTCGATCACAGCAAGTTCGGCTTGGATCACATCAGAACGATCGGTTTCGCCCGCGCCTTCGCGCGTGCGTGCGCGGGAGAGTTCGGCCTTGGCCATGGCCAGCCCATCGCGCGCAGGGGCCAGTTCCGCCCGCGCGCCTGCAAATGCGATGCCCGCTTGCAGCAGCGCAATCTCGGCGCGGCCCCGTGCCTGCAGCCAAGCCACCTCGGCCTGTGCAACGGCCAGCCGCGCCTGATCCAGCCTGCTGCGCGCCTGACCATTGTCCAATAGGGCCGTTTGCAACAGCAACGTGCTGGCCAGCGGCGCAAGGCTGCCTGTGATCAAACCTTCTAGGCTGCTTGCCATTTGGGTCATCGAACCTGTCAGCACCAGCCTAGGCCTGCTGGCCAAAAGCGCATCGGCCCGCGCGGATGAGGCGCTGCGAAACTGCAAAAAGGCCATGCACACCTCGGGCAGCAGCCCCACGCGCGCGATATCAACCGAAGACGGCACCTGCGGCAACCGCACTTGGGTCAGCGCGATCTGTTTTGGAAATGTTGCCACGCCCAGCGCCTGCAACCGCGCCTTGGCCAAGGCGATCTGACTGGGGGCCAAGGCGGCGGCCTGTTCAGCCTGCGAAAGGCTTTGCTGCACCTCGGCCAAGGCGCGCGCCGTCACCTCGCCCGCAGCAAGGCGCGCGGCAGTCATCGGGACAAGCGGGCGCACCAAGGCGAGGCGGGTCTGGGCGCGGTCAGCGGCCAACTGCGCCTCGCCCAGCGCGATCCAACCCAAAACCACCTGCTGCACCAAGGCCCGCCGCGCAATCAGCAAATCCACCCCCGCCACCTGATGTTCAATCTGGGCTGTGCGGATGGCAGAATTGATCCTGCCCGACAAATCAGGTTCAAAGCTGACCGAAAGCGCCGCCATGGCCGATGTGCCAGACAGCGATAGGCTGCCCGTTGGCTGCGGCGCGCGCATTGCCACGGCCTGCGCCAAGACCAGATCGGCCAGCATCGCCCGCCCCCGCGCCGCCGCAAGGTCAAGCGCGTTCACATTCGCCTCGGCAATCATCTGGCGCAGGCCCGCATTGCCAAAATCAGGCAGGCTGATCGGCTGCTCTTGGGGCAAAGGTGCAGCCAGATCGGCTGCGCGCATGTCATCCACGGGCCTGCCATCCAATTCGGGAAAGGATGCGCAACCCAGCAGCAGCGTGGCCACGGCCAAAAGGAAAGACCTTTGCGGCATCATCACTCTCCTATCCGCGCTATCAGGCGTTCGCCCAAGATCAAATCTGCAGCCCCCGCACCTTCGATGCTAAGGACAATGGCAACGCCGCGCGCTTCGGCCCCGTTCTGGTCTGCCGATGTCTGCCCTGGCGTTCCAAAAATCGGGGCAATGCGCAAAACACGGCCTTGCAATGTCACCCCCGCCATACGCTCGCTGATCAGAACGGCGGGCTGACCTGGGGCGACTTGCCCCACGAATTGCTCATCCAACATCCCGCGCAACACACGCTTGCCATCAGGGGCCAGCAGGAACATCTCGGTCACTGTGCTGGTCGAGGTGGCATCCCCGACACGGGCCGAACTGCGCAAGATCACCCCTGCAATGGGCGCACGAATTTCGCGGGCCGAAACCTCTAGCTTGGCAAGGGCCAGTCGGTTTTGGGCCAGATCCACGGCAATGCGGGCCTGATCGCGCTCGGCGCTTGCCAAGGCGATGGCACTTGATGCTTGGCCTATTTCTTTGCGCGGCACGGCATCGGCTGCGGCCATTTCGTTCAGCCTGTCCATTTCGGCCTTGGCCTGATCCAGTTTGATATCGGCCATCAGGCTGCTTGCGCGCGCCTGCGCCAATTCCAGTTCGGCGGCCTGCTGTTGCAGGCGCGCCATGTCATCATCAATGCGGCCCAACAATTGCCCAGCCTGAACACGATCACCTTCCTGCACCAAAACTTCTACAATCAGCCCTTCGCGCTGGGCGGCCAGACGCATCAAACCGCCCTCTAAATCAACTGTGCCGCGCAAGGCAGCGGCCCATGTGGCGGGGGCAGTTTCCGCAAGCGGCTCTGCCTGCTGGGCTATGGCCGCAAAGGGCTGAACAAGCAGAAGAAACCAGAAAAAAGTGGCTAGGACGGGCATGGCAGGACTTCCTTGATGATGCGTTCATCCTCGATCAGGCCCGCGCGCATGGACAGCACGCGGTCGGCGTGGCGCAGCAGGCGGTCGTCATGGGTCACGCACAAAACGGCAGTGCCCCGTTGCACGGCCTGATCGCGCAAAAGCTGGCCCACTGTCGCCGCATTTTCGCTGTCAAGCGCGCTGGTCGGCTCATCTGCAAAGACAAGTTTGGGCGCTTTGGCCAAAGCAATGGCGATGGCGACGCGCTGCTTTTCCCCGCCCGACAAAGAGGCGGGCCGCAAATGGGCGCGATTGGTAAGGCCAACAGCGGCAAGGGCGTCATCGGCCCGTGCCAACCCCTCGGCGCGGGCAATGCCCATTTCGGCCAGCAAAAAGGCCACCTGCTCGCGCACGGGAAGGGCAGGAAACAGCACTGATCCTTGAAAGATAAAGCCCATTTGATGCAGGCGCAGATGGTCGCGCTGGCGCTGAGGCAAAGCCCATAGATCGATATCACCCAGCAGAACCCGCCCACCATCAGGCCGTGTCAGCCCCGCCAGCATGGCCAAAAGCGTGGATTTGCCACAGCCCGAAGGCCCCTTAATCAGCGTCAGCGACCCCGCAGCAACCCAGACATCCAGCCCGCCCAAAACCTCGGTGCGGCGCGCGCCAGTGCCAAAGCCTTTGGCCAGTGATCTTCCCGCCAGAACGATCTGATCCGCCATGGCCAGCCCTATCGTAGCAAACTGGCAGGGTCAGACTGGCGCAGATGGCGCAGCGCCAGCACTGTGGACAGCAGCAAGACAGCCGTGATGCTGACAAAGACAAAAACTGTCAGCAAGGGTGGCAGGGCATAGGGCACGCTGGCCCAGTCCAGCAGGGCCAGCAGGGCAAGGCTCATCACCGCCATGGCGGCAATCGAAACAACCGCGATCAAACCGCCCTGCAGAAAGACCAGCCAGCACAGGCGGGCAAAGCCGATGCCAAAGGCGCGCAGGGCGGCATATTCGCGCAGACTGGCCAAAACCGCCGCCCGCATGACTTGGCTGACCACCATCGCCGCAATGACAAAGGCAAGGCCCGCGCTATACATGAAAATGCGGCCCGCGCCCGATTCAAAGACGAACTGCGCGATGGTGGCCTGCGACAGATCGTCGGGCCGCAGGATAGACAGGCCAAGATCAGGGCCCGTTTGGGTGACGATTTCAGATATGCGCGCGTCAGATGTGCTGGGGTTCAGACCAACCAGCCAAAAGCTGGGCGGAATTTCTGGCGGTTGCGCGGCCTTGCTGACCAGCACAGTCGAGGCACCAAACCTCAAAAGGCCAGGCATTGTGGCGATCAGCCGCAAGGGTCGGTTGTCCAGCCAAACCCTATCACCCAGACGGACGCCCATCGATTTTGCATCCTCGTCACCGATCACAATGGTGTCAGCCTCGCGCAATTGGGCGCGCAGATCGGCGGGCATGTGGCGGGCATATAGCATCGCATCGGCGGTAGGATCGATATAGATGATGGTGACGGGCCGCGATCCGCCCTGCCAATCGGCAAACATCACATCGTCCCCTGCGCGCGGGGTCGCGCTGAGAAAACCGAAGGCCGTGGCAAAGGGCTCTAGCCGCTGCAACTCTGGGATAACCCAAAGAACACTCGCGCGATCCGATGTCAGGCCCATACTGTCAAGCAGCGTTGCCGCCCCCTCTGGCCCCACCCATAACTGCGCGTCAGAGCGTTCGATGGGCGCGACCGCCTCGCGAAAACTGCCGTTGGCAAGTGCGATTTGCGCCAGCAGCATCAAGCCCGAAATCACCACAACAGCCGCGATTGGGGCATAGCGGCGGCGGTCAAACCAGACAGTGGCGCGAGCGAGCAGAAACATAGCTGCCCTTTTACGGCGCAAAACCCCGCAGACTGTGGACGCTTTGTGCAGGTTTGGTGCAGATGGCTGACATGGCGCGCA
The DNA here is from genome assembly GCA_027490955.1 of Rhodobacter sp. Classification (GTDB taxonomy): domain Bacteria; phylum Pseudomonadota; class Alphaproteobacteria; order Rhodobacterales; family Rhodobacteraceae; genus Cypionkella. The sequence continues at coordinate 4,465 of JAIXXB010000031.1, read as the reverse complement.
GCCGCTGGGCAAACTCGGCCTTTCATCTGTGCGGGCGCCCAGAAACTTTGCGCATCAGAACACAAAGAAATCGGCGCTGGTCAGATCAAGGCCAGCGTCCAATGTTGCAAAGTGAATCGACGCGCTTGGCCCAGAGCCATCTGCATCAAAATAAAGACCGCCTGTTTGGCTATTGTAGATGATGCGCTGAAAGGGATCATCGGCAAGGCCCGTCAGGTTCACCGCAAAGGCGCGCACAGACAGCGGCCCAAGCGGCAGGCCCGTGAACACGGCATCGTCAAGGCGCATACGATCTTGCGGCACATCGAAATCAACAATTTGGGTCGTCTGGCCGCGGCCAATGGCTGTGTCAAACACAAAGACATCCTTGCCAGCGCCGCCGCGCAGCAGATTGCTGCCAGCCCCCCCAGACAGAATGTCATCGCCGCGCCCGCCCGCCAGACGATCATCGCCCGCACCGCCCATAAGCGTATCTTTGCCTTGCAAGCCCGCAATCCTGTCATGGCCGCGGCCGCCCAAGATATGGTTGGCCAGATAATTGCCCCGCAAGACATCATGGCCATCACCCGCAAAAAGATTCTCGAACGACACCGCCCCTTGGCCAAGGCCAAACCAAAACACCCCACCAACAGAAACCAAACCGCCCCGATCCATATCGGCCACGATATTGCCCGAAATGGCAGCAAGGTTCAGCCAATCGATACCGCCATTTGTATCCGTGACAGTCTTGCGCCCCGCATCAAAGCCCGCCAATTCCCGAAAATCGTTGGTGAAACTGTGAATATCATTGCGCGAGGCGTCGCTGCCATAAAAGGTCAGCCGCGCATCTTTCATCACGCCCGTATGGCCCGTTTCAGTATCGGTCACGATCACCTGCCATGTGCCAGCCGAACTGTACCCGCGCAAAGATTGTATGCCGAAGGTCCACGAAAACTGCGTTCGGCTGCCCATCTGCGTCAGATCATTTTCCAGCACTGTGACGACCGTGCCGTCAGGCGCGATCAAAGAAATCTGCAAATCGCTGAGCCTATCGTGCGACAGCTTGACCCTGAGATAGACCGATTCGATCTCTATGGCCTTGGTCACCCGAATCTGAACCGCTGCATCGCCATCCGCCCGTCTGCTCGCATCTGGGATGGCAAGTTCCCTTCCCTGATAGCTGCGCGTCATTTCAACCTCGTTGGCCGATGTCGCGGGGCCTTTGGTCATGGTCAGCCATGCCTCGGCCATCCTGACGGCGGCATAGGCATTGATCATGCCATAGCCATAGCTTTCGCTGAATATCTGGCCGCCACCATTCCACAACTTGCCCGAAAGCGTGACCCAAGGTGAATCCTCGGCGGGGGATTGGCTGCGGCCATCGGCAGGCGATCCAGTATGGGCGGCGGAAAGGGCAAGAATGGTCTGCACATCGCGCCAACCCAAACCGCGCGCCGCGTCAAGCATCAGGGCAACGACCCCCGATGTGACAGGTGCAGCCGCCGATGTGCCACTGAATTCGGACGTGTAGTTTTCATCCTGATAGGGATCATCCAGCGGTGTGTTGAACCCCTCTGCCCCCATCACATCCGTGGTGTAAGCCGCCGCTGGCGCAGAAACCAGCAGGCCATGCCCATAGCTGGAATAATCGGCAATAAAGCCATTGGATTCAATCGCGCCCACGCTGATCGTGAAACGGCTTAGCGAGAACATCTCGCCATTGGCGTTCAGATTGTCGTTGCCTGCCGAATGCACGATGATTGTCCCCAGCCCAGCACGACCTTCGGCGACAACTTCGGCCATCACGCCATGCAATTTGCCAAAGGCGGAATTGGGCCGCGCCATATCCTGCATCGGCGCGAAATTGGGAAAGGCACCCCAACTGTTGTTCACCACATCGAAACTGGCCATATGCGCAAATATGGCGGAAAAATCATTCTGCTCCCAAGCGGCATTGAACAGCGGCACGCCTGTCAATCTGGCCTCATAGGCAACACCGACCCCGCCGATGCCGTTGCGCGCCGCTGCGATCAAGCCAGCAACGCTGGTGCCATGCGCGTCAACCCCCGTCAGTTCCTGCCCGTTCTGAAAAAGGTGCAAAGAACTGTCATAATTCGGCGCGATATCCTCGTGCGTGCCCTCCATGCCCAGATCGGCGACAAAGACCTTCACCCCACGACCCGTATAGTCTTCCCATATCTTTTCAATATTGCCCAGCATGGGGAAATGCCATTGCAGGGCATAAAGCGGGTCTGTGGGGGCGGGCATGGTTGATCCTTCTGCTGGTGCGGCACGCGGTTGCAAGGCTTGGCACGCCTTTGCCCACCGCTACGGCCCGAACCTGTGATTAGCATGGATGCTTTATGCAGATTTGGTCGAGATGGCCCGCCAGCCGCGCCGCCTAAGCCTGCGGCAGAACAATCTCAAAACTCGTGCCGCCACCCGCGCGCGGCAGGGCGCGAATCTGCCCGCCATGCCCTGCCACAATCGCCTGCACAACCGACAGACCAAGGCCCGAACCATCTGGCGCCGCATTTTCCGCCCGAAAGAACCGATCAAAAACCCGATCTGCCGCCGCATCCGGCAGGCCCGGCCCGCGATCCATCACCCGCAGCACGGCCTGCCCGCCCTTCGCGGCCAGCTCTACCCGATCTGCCCCGCCTGCATGGCGCGCTGCATTGTCCAAAAGCGCGGCAAGCGCCTGCCACAGCCGTGCAGCGTCACCCTTTACCTGCACCTTGGCCAGCGCAGCCGTGACGTTGGGATAATCCGCCAGCACGGCACGTACCTGCGCCGTCAAATCGACAGATTCTGCCCGAAACACCATGCGGCCCGCTTCGAACAGGGTCAGAAACCGCAAATCCTCCACCAGACGATTCAGCAGCTCGACCTGCTGCAGCACAAGGCGGATCGATGCCTGATCTGTGGGAAAGACACCATCCAAAAGGCCCTGCAGGCGGCCGCGGATCACTGCCAGCGGCGTGCGCAATTCATGCGCAAGGGCGGCTGCGCTGTCGCGGCTTTCGCGCTCGGCGCGTTCCACCCGTTCGATCAACGCATTGAAATCGCTGGAAAACTGGTCAATTTCAGCCGCTGTCATGCGAAACCCTGCAACCCGCGCCTGCAGGTTGCCCTGCCGCACAGTCGCCGCCGTTCGGCGCAATGCTGCGACATGGCGAAGCAGCGGTTGCGCAAAAACCCAGCCAATAACACCCGCAATGGCGAAACTGGCCAGAAACCCCAAAACAACAAAGCGCGGCCTTGCATACCAATCATATATGGCCATCATTTGCGCCTCGGCTTCGGCGATATAGGCACCCGCCATGATCTGCGCATGGATATCCTCACCCAGCGCCGATTTGATCTGCCTTTCCGCCAATAAATCCAGCGTGGTAAAATAGATCAGCAGCGTTCCCAGCGCTGCAACCGAGGCAAGGGCCGTGGCCACAAGCAGCCAAACTCGCAGCCCCGGCCTCATGTGGCATCCAGCCGATAACCCACGCCGCGCACTGTCGTCAGCGCCGCCTGCGCCCCGCTGCTGGCCAATTTGCGCCGCAAGTTGGCAATGTGGCTGTCCACAGTCCTGTCCAAGGCCTCGGCTTCGGGCAGGCAAGCATCCACCAGATCACCGCGCGAAAACACCCGCCCCGGACGGCGCATAAAATGCTCTAGCAAACGAAACTCGCTGGGGGTCAAGGAAAGCGGGCCTTGGGCGGTTGAAATCTCATGCGCCAACGTATTCAGCGCCAACCCGCCCAAGCGATGCAGCCCAGCCTCGCCCCCCGCCAAACTGCGCCGCAACACCGCGGTTATGCGGGCGACCACCTCATTGGGGTTGAAAGGCTTGGTCACATAATCATCTGCACCAATGCGCAGCGCGGTCAGCTTGTCGATATCCTGATCCAAGGCGGAAATCACAATAACAGGCACTGTCCCATCCTGCCGCAGGCTGGCCAAAACGCCAAAACCGTCGCGCTTTGGCAAGTTCAGGTCAAGCAAAATCAAATCAGGCCGCAGCGACCGCGCCAAATGCAGCGCCGCATCCCCATCGCCCGCACGCGCCGTTCGAAACCCCGCCCGACGCAAATAGGCGTCCAGAATCTCGGCAATCTGCGCCTCATCCTCGGCGATCAAGATCAAACTGGGACTTTGGTCGGTCAAAACGAAAATTCCCGTGCAGCGCTCGACCCTCTGGCGAGGGGGTGATCAACTGTAAGTGGTGTATCACAGCAGCCCCACAATGCACAATCAAACAAGCAAAGCATCAGGCGCCCGCACTGATTTGGCAGGATAGCTGCGGCGGATGCGTGGCTGACATCCATCCAGAAGGGGCCGCAGCCAAAGACACGCCTGCACGTGGCGACCTTGTGACCTGCCACCGATCTTTCATCCAGTCATAACTGGAGTCCTTTGGTCATTTACACCTATTTGCGCGGGTTGAGCAATCGCGCGGCGCGCGGAGCCCTCATCGCGTGCAGCGGGTCGG
>JAIXXB010000009.1 GCA_027490955.1 Rhodobacter sp. | reverse complement strand
GGGCGCATCAAGGATTGGCGTAGGGTCGCCATGCGGTTCGACCGACGCCCAGAAATCTTCCTGTCCGCCGGCGCACTTGCCGCAATCGTATTGTTCTGGCTATGAGTCCTGAGCCTAGCCTTTGGGCAAACCGCTCCCTTTGAACGCAGCGTCAAAGCGGCACCCAAGGCAGAGGCTGCATTCGTTGAACGATGTTGGCTCCTACGCCTAAACCGGTAGTGGCTTGTGCACATCCCAGCGCGATGGAAAAGATGCCGCAACACCTCGCATGACTATCAGAGGGTTCTGCGCGCGCATGGGTTCAAGGTGTCCCCTCTCGCGGATGTAAACATCCGTCGCCGGGCAGCCGATGAGCGGGAAAGGGAATTGCTACGACAACGCCGCAGTTTTACGTCGGGAAAACAGTCCACTGGACTGTTTTCTGATCCTCCTCACCTTCTTCAAGACCATCAAGGCCAAGCAGATCTGGCGCAGGTCTTGGGAAACGCGCCGCCAAGCCGAGACCGCCATCTTCCAGCATACCAACGGGTTCTACAACCCGCGCCGTCGGCATTCGGCATTCGGCATTGGGATGGAAAAGTCGGGTCGCTTTTGAACGGAAGGTGGATTAAACCAGTATTTGGAGCGGCAAAAATACGTGACAGGTTCAAGGATGGGGGCCAGAGCAAGCTTACATTTGAAATAATCAATGAACGCACATTAATATGTTTTTATCTCTTTTAGATTTCAATAACACAACCATAGCTTTAATGTGGAATACCGATAGAACTTTGGGAAAGCAGTGCATCGGTAAGAACACGCGCACCTTTGCCAGACAGATGATCATAGTCAGTATAAAATACACCAGTGTCATCTTCATACTGGCACATCTCATCATTGCAAAACGCTGCCCGTGGTGAAAAAATTTCAAACTTATTCATTGGTGATAGTTGCGCCAGCATATCGTAGTAAGGGCGGGTGAAAACATCGTACAGGGCAACGGGCGTGCGAGGGCGCGACAGATTCGGTGCAAATGAGGCCGCCGAAAAGGGCGCGAAGGGATTAAACATCAATTCTGGAACCGGCGCTATGAACAAAATTCGGTGCCCCTTCGCAATCCAGGAATTATAGCCCGCCTGTAATGCCAGTTGCGTCGTCTTGAAAGGAGGGACAGGCTGTAATGCGGGCGCATCAAATTCGCCCTCGTAATTGCGTAGCCGATAATTTGTAAGCCAATAAGAATAATACCCAAAGTGAATAATTGTTGCAGGCCGTGATGCACTAAGGAAATTTTGCAGTTTAACAGCGCGCCTTGTGCAATCTTCGTTGAAGGCCATGTTCCGGGCAGGGTTTGTAACGCCTTCAATATGTAAGCAAGCGGAAGACGTGAATTGCGCGTATCCATAACCTTTTTCAATTATGGCGCGGCCCAATGCACCGCTGATGGCACCTGCGTGACTATCGCCAACCAAAATGAATTTCGGTCTATCTTCATCCCAGTTCACAATACATTCATCGCGCATGTGACAAGCTAACCCATTCCATTCAAGATTGTCGCGCTTTCTATCAGACACATCAAAAGGCAGACGCGAGGGCACTCCACCCATGCTAATCACGAAGATGCTTGCAGTTACCACAATCCCCAAACCCGCGCAGACGGCACTGGAAAATACGAGGCCGCTGTAATTTCTTCGAAAAGGCTTTTCGATGAAGTGATAGCTCAACACGCTAAGGGCAATAGCTAAAGCAACACTATAGCCAATCAAGTGGCCCATTTGCAATCCGCGGGTAAATACAAATATCGGCCAGTGCCACAGATAAAGTGAATAAGAAATCAGCCCCAAATAAACCATTGGTCTCCACGTCAGTGGGGAAAAAGTGGTTTCATGACCGTGACCATATGCGATAATAACCGAGGTGGCTGCGATGGGTATCACTGTTAGGAGTGACGGATGCCGTGTTGTTTCGTCGAAATATAGGAAGGCCGCCAATAAAACCAGCAATCCAATGGTTTGGCAGGATTTGCGCATCCATTTCAAATCTGGCAGGCGATTGTGAAAAACAAGGATCGCTACCAATGTGCCGATCAGCAATTCCCATATGCGGGTCAAGGGCAGAAAGAACGCAAAATCGCGTGCATCGGCAGTACTATACTGTGCAAGGGCCAAGCTCGCGGCGGCTGTAGCCGCTATTGCCCATACCGTAACGCTTTGCCCGCGCCGCAAAAGCCAGGGGAATGCGAAAGGCAAGATCAAGTAAAACTGCTCTTCCACGGCCAAGGACCAAGTATGCAAGAGCAGCTTAAATTGGCTAGGTGCTGCTGTATAGCTGTCTTCCAGCCAGAACCAAAAATTGGACGAAAAACCAAGAGCGGCCAATGTCGTTGATGCCAGTTCAGAGAATGGTTCTGGCATCATCGTGAACCAGCCCATGACCAATGTGGCCGACAAGACCACCAACAGAATGGGTGCAATCCGGCGAATGCGGCGGACAAAGAAATCTATTACCGAAAATTGCTGCGCTGCATGCTGTCGTAGCATGATCATCGAAATCAGATAGCCAGAAATCACAAAAAACACATCGACGCCAAGATAACCACCGGGCAAAACCTCGCGCCCCCAAAGTGTGAGCTGCGTGTGATAAATCACAACGGCGGACACAGCCACTGCGCGTAACCCATCAATGTCTTTCCTGTAAAAACTGGTCAAATCAGGATCTCCGCAATTCTATCTTATCACCGCTTGACCGAAGCTACGCGCGACATTCGCCATGCAAAAGTGCCTCGGTTCGCTTAGCACGGTTTTGAGAAGCGTGCATTAATTTTCCGAAAACGCCCAAATGTAGGATTTCTATGGATAATGACATGGCCTGCGTCGGCTGGTGAATCAGCTGCAAACTGGACAGAAGCGAGCCCTGGATATGGTCTTGTCGCGTATTCGTGCCGCTCCAAGTGCTCGTTTAGGCCACCTGGCGTTCGAAGGCCAAGGGGCTTTTTCCTCCCAATGCTGAATGCCGACGGCGTGGGTTATAGAAGCCGTTGATGTATTGGAAGATGGCCGTCTCAGCCTGTCGACGTGTTTCCCATGACCTGCGCCAAATCAGCTCTGCCTTGATGGTCTTGAAGAAAGTCTCGACGACCGCATTGTCATAGCAGTTGCCTTTGCCGCTCATTGACGCCTTGAACCCATGCTCACGCAGGATCTTCTGGTAGTCGTGGGAGCAGTATTGGCTGCCGCGGTCGCTGTGGAAGATGCAGCCCTTGGGCGGTGATCGCAGGGCAATGGCCATTTTCAGTGCCCGGATCGCCAGATCGCGCTTCATGCGGTTGCTGACGGCCCAGCCGATCACCCGCCGGGAATGCAGATCGAGGATCACCGCCAGATACAGCCAGCCCTCGCGGGTCCAGATGTAACTGATGTCACCTGCCCATTTCTGGTTGGGCCGATCTGACGTGAAGTTACGGTCCAGCAGGTTTGGCGCGATGTTGAACGTATGGTCGCTGTCGGTGGTCGCCTTGAATTTACGTGTTCTTTCAACGATGATCCCATTCTCGCGCATCAGCCGCCCGACCCGCCGATGACCGACATCGACCCCAACCTCCTTCAGTTCTTCGGTCATTCGTGGCCTGCCATAGCTGCCTAGGCTCAGGCGCGATTGTTCCTTGATATGGGCCAGAACGACCATGTCTGTGTGCTGCCTGCGGCTGGCAGGGCGGCTGCGAAAGGCCCGTAAGCCACGAGGGCTCACGTTCATCACCTGACACAGCCGCTCGGTTGGAAACGCCCCACTATGTTCTTCGACGAACCTGAACCTCACGGCTTTTGGCTCGCGAAGAACTGGGTGGCCTTCCTAAGAAACAGCCGCTGCCTGTGGGATAGGTGCCAATTCAAACCCAAGGGTTCTTGCGCGGCGCTGGAGGTTTGAGAGCGCGCGTTGCCGGTGCCGCTCGTCGTAAGCTGCTGCGCCCTGATCTTGATAGGTCATGCCATGCCGCACGGCATTGTAGAACTGCACAGCGATCTTGCGCGCCGTCGCCGTGACGGCCTTCTGCTTGCCGATGCGCGATGATAGCCGTCGATAGAATGCACCCAAAGCCGTATCGCTCCGGCCAATGGTGGTCGCGGCCAGCCTTAGCAACGCCGCAGCACGGCTTGAGGACCGGCGTGTCCGCGAAGACAGAAGTTTGCCTCCCGATATCTTGTTGCCTGGGGCCAGACAGAGCCACGACGTAAAGTGTTTGGCGGTCTTCCATGCTCGCAAATCCGTGCCGCATTCGGCTACCAGCTTCAACGCCAGCGATGGCCCAAGGCCCTGGATACGTGTCAGGTCTGTGCCCAACACGCCGTAAAGCGCAGCGCGCACATCAAACGACGGAGCATTGTGCTGCTTGCCCTTGATCCGCGCCTTGGGCAGTGGGGCCAAATCACCGTTTGCCCGGGCTGTAAGTGCGCCAACCGCCGCCTCCAGCCTGCGATCGCAAGCTTCAATCTGCACATGGTAGAAATCGTAAAGTTCCAAAGACTGTGTCAGGGCAAAAACGTGTTCCTCACGGTCATTGCCGACTAACGCCGCTTTGATGGCCTCAATAGAGGATTTGCATCGGACATCGCGGAACGCTGCCAGAGCCTCCGGATCACGCTCGCCGCCGACAATGGCACGGATGATCCGCATGCCGGTTGCACCGGTGATGTCGGACACGACGTGATGCAGCTGCAGGTTCATCTCCATGAGCGCCTTCTGCATGTGCTGAATATGCGCGGCGGCATATTCTGTCAGCCGTTCGCGCTGGCGCATATAGGCGCGCAAAGTGGCAATCTCGGCCTCGGGCCGGAAACTGCCGCGCAGCAGGCCATAGGAGTGCAGCTGACGCAGCCATCCAGCGTCACTGACATCTGTTTTGCGGCCCGGCACGTTCTTGGCGTAACGCGCATTCACGAGAATCACATGAAGGCCGTGGGCCTCAAGTATCTCAAAGGCAGGAATCCAGTAAACACCGGTCGATTCCATCGCAACGCTGGTGACACCACAGGATTTGAACCAAGCCGCCAACGCATGAAGATCCTGCGTAAATGTTCCAAAGGCGCGCACGGGTATGTCGCAGGCATCAGGATGAACCGCGGCCATATGCATGGTCGACCCAATGTCGATCGCCGCTGCATTTGGATTGACCATCTTTAGATCCGGGTGGCCGCCGGTCGTGGGGTTCGTCATGGCATCTCCTCCGTTTGGGAAGAAGGGCGTGGGCCATGCAAGTTCGTCATCTTCCTAATCGGGATCACCGCAATAGCGGTGTCACCACTCTCAAGTGCGCATCAACCCATGTGCCACGTTTTTTAACGGGGTCTGACCCTCCAATAAGCGATCGGCAACTGCCCTTCGGGTGCAGCATAGCACAGGCTGTTACTACCGCGCACAGGCGGGCTGCAGCCCGGAACAGTTTTTTAGGATGTCACGCTCCTCGCGCAATATCCGGTTTTCGCGCCGAAGCCGTTCGTTCTCAAGGGCTAGTTCACGATCCTCAGACGAGACCACATCCGTGTCCCGGTGCGCCGTGATCCATTTGTTCAGCGTCGACATCCCGACACCAAGATCATCAGCGATCTGTTTGCGTGAAAGCCCGCTGGTCAGCGCGATCCGCACCGCATCCTTGCGAAATTCTTCCGTCCTGGCTGTGCCCATGGTTCATCTCCTTTGCTGCACATTACGCTATCAAAGGAGCGGCACCAAATCGCGACAAGACCAATCCTAAGGCGGAGTTCCTGTGGCTGAGTTGTGCCGTGAGCACGGGATGAGTGATGCGTCCTTCTATAAATGGCGGGCGAAATATGGCGGCATGGATGCGTCCATGGTCGGCCAGATGAAGGCCATGAAAGACGAGAACCGCAGGCTGAAGCGGATGTATGCCGATCTGAGTATGCCAAACGACTTGCTGACGGATGCGCGCCAAACTTGGGGATTTGGTCTGTGGTGCTGCATCTGCGCAACGTGAAGGGCCATCCCTAGAACCATAAACGGGTTTACCGCATTTTATGCGGACTGGAACTGAACTTGCGGGTCAAGCCGCGAACGCGACTGAAACGGGAGAAACCTGACGTTCTGGCTGTGCCAGATGCCCCAAGCATCACTTGGTCGATGGATTTTATGGCAGATCGTCTGGGTGATGGTCGCGCATTTTGGCTGCTGAACGTGTTGGATGACTTCCACCGCGAAGGGTTGGGGATCGACGTGGACTTTTCGCTGACAGCCGAGCGGGTCACTCGCAGACTCGACCGCATCACAGAATGGCGCGGAAAACCAAACTTGATCAGGGTCGACAATGGCCCCGAATATGTCAGCGAAACGCTGCGAAAATGGGCTGAGAAACATGGGGTAACGATTCAGCACATCCAGCCCGGCCAACCGCAGCAGAACGGTTATGTCGATCGCTACAATCGGACGGTTCGGCATGAATGGCTGGACAAATACATCATCGAAAGCATAGAGGAAGCACAGGAGCAGGCTACGAAATGGCTCTGGACTTACAACAACGACCGCCCCAACATGGGCATCGGGGGGATTACGCCCGCCATGAAACTGAAAATGGCCGCGTGAATTCTACGAAGCACCCCGTAAAAAGGGGGGAGATTACCCTTCCAAGCCGCCAAAATATCTTTGCCCGCTAGGCTAAAGATGGTGTCGTTGCTGGTTGTCCAGTTCAGCCTATTATTCAGGGAGATTCCGTTTATCGCAAAGCTCGATCTTAGCTTGTTAGACTTGGCGCGGCAGCTAAACAAAACGTCCAAACCATCCCCAAAATAGCCAATTTGTTTAATCTTGGGTGCAAATTAACTTTTCGCTTTTCAGACTGATTTGGGCGGTATTCTATGCTTGCGCCTTTGCGCCGCGCCAGAACGCCCGCAGCGCCCAATCGACGCCTTATTTGCCGACCTTGCCGCGCAGGGCTACTTGATCCAAGCCCGCCTTTGCGCCATGGTTCTGCATGGTCAAGAATCTTAACCAAACCCCAAAAGATCACCGTCCAGCCGTGCGAGGCAAACATGGCTAGGCTGATCATTCTTGGGGCAGGCGGGCACGGGCGCGTCGCGGCTGAAATTGCCGAGATGTGCGGCTGGGCAGAAATCGCCTTTTTGGATACAGCTTGGCAGACCCGCCCAACCAGCGGCCATTGGCCCGTGATTGGCGATGACAGCGACAAGACATTGCAGACCCTTGCCCAGAACACACAGTTTTTCGTGGGGCTTGGCGATAACTTGACCCGCAGCCGCCTTCAGTCACGGATCGAGTCTTTGGGCCTTGATATCGCCACGCTGATCCATCCCAGCGCCGTGGTGTCGCGCTATGCAACCATTGGTGCTGGATGCCTGGTCGGGGCGGGCGCCGTTGTGAATTATGGCGCAACTTTGGGCAAAGGCGTGATCGTGAATACCCATGCAGGCGTCGATCACGACTGCACTATCGGCGCGTTCTGCCACATCGCTCCCGCAGCCCATATGGCCGCCGACGTTGTTCTGGGCGAGGGTGTTTTTCTGGGTATCGGGGCCAGTGTCAGGAATGGGATCACAATTGGCGCGACCACCACTATCGGTGCGGGCGCAGTGGTGGTTGGCGATGTTGCGGGCAACCAAACTGTATATGGCGTTCCGGCAAAAGCACGTCAGGTGATGCCGTGATTAAGGAAGTCTTTGGCTTGAATGATTTTTTTAGACGTACGCCACCATTGGTTTGGATGTCCACTTCCAAGAAACGCATGTCGATTTTAGGGTTGATTGCCTTTGCGGCCCATCGGCGCGCGGAACGACGGATTCTAGTATTTGTAAACAAGCGTCCGCGTGAAATTATCACGAGAACGTTGAATCTTGCTGAAAAATTGGGTTTGATTGAAATAGTACATGTAAAAAATACTCCCGATTTTTATAATCAACGAGACGATGAAGTAACCGCAGCCGCGCGCGAAGTGGCAGATCACGTCACCGACATTGTTATCTCTTCGGTGCTAGAGAAGTCCGAATACAAATTCGACCGTTATGCTGTTGCAGACATCTCAGAAGGAATAAAGCTTCGGCTTTGGGATCACCTATATTCGCGCATCCACCGCATATTACTTATTATCGACGCCTCAAGGATTCCATTAGGAAGCGATTGGATCGATTACGGCAATCGGTCATCAATTCTTGAAAATCAAAATGGCATAGCCAGTCAAGGACTAAGTGGAACCACTATATGGCCGGACACAGTTAAATTTATTTCCGCCAAAGGCGACCGTATTGGAAGGCGGCGAGAGACGGTTGTTCTCGACATCCTTCAAGAGCGCATTCCAGAAACTTTAATTTTTGGAACGACGTTTCGGCCAGCCTACGTTGCTTCGGTAGAGGCGGTGGTTAAGGCAGAGTTGCAAATGGGATTGAATGTTTGTGTGGTAATGCCTAGCCCTGACGTCGTTGATCTAGACGGTGGCATGCATAATAAAAAAAAGCGCGTCTCGAAAGTGCTGATTAATCTGCCAGAGCCAGATAAACCTTGGAGAGTCTTGCAACTAAGCCTGCGCGAAGATGTTGAAACGCAGGATTGTCATGCCAGCCTAAATAAATCTGACCCAATCTTGGCCGCTCGGTTTGGAATCAATGGCGAGGTTTGGTTTGGCATCATCCTATCTCAATCTTTAAGCATCATGAACACCTATTTGGAGGCGGTATCTGAATTTTACGATTCCATAGTTAACGGAAAAGAATTTGACCAGTTAAGTGCAGCAATCTTTGTCCCAAGCCGGTCCGTCTTTCACTTGCCTATCCTATTCGCACTGAAACGGCGGGGCGTGCAGCTCATTGAATATCAACCCTTCTTTTGGAGTGCCCATCCCCGCTATATTGTGCAGGATATCGATTTGTTTGTTTGTTCAGACGGCGCGACCCAAAACGTGATCGCGTCCAAAGTCGCGGCAAAGTGTTTTTCGGCAAAAATCGTTCCAGGGCCATCATTTGGAATTGCTGGTTTCCTTGCCGATTTTCGGGAAATTTCCAAAAGCCCCCAGCCCGTTGGACAAAGTAGGTTAATCGGGCTTGCCTTGCAGCCCGTCAATCAAGACATATTTTTGGCGGCTTGCAAATTGATTATCGAGGAAGGATTTGAAGTCGTTATTCGCCCGCACCCTTCGCAATCTTTGCGGGATGTGGAGGCACTTTTTGGCAGCTATGGCCCGATAGACACGGGAACTTTGGCAAGCTTTGTTCATCGCTCGTTCATCGTCGTAACGGGCTTTTCGAATGTGGCTTTGCAAACCGCCTTGGTTGGCAGAACCGCTGTCTGCCTGCCAGTACCAAACGAGCTGGGCTTGAATCTGGCCGATGCGTCGGATCGAATTTTGATTTGCGAAGATTTTGAAGATTTACGCAAGTTTTTGCATCAACCTGTTGAGAACTCAGCCGCAGTAACATTCCCTGATCCTATCGATCAATGGTGCGAAATTAGACGAGAAAATCGATAGTTGAACCAGGTTCCTTACGCCAGCAAATAGGCCTTGCTGCGCTGCGCTGCCGTCAGCGGCAGCGTTGCCGTTGTGCCCGTTTCGATAGACAAACGCGCGCCGATCATCACCTCTAGCGCGTCTGTGGCATCCTTAAGGCTGGCGCCGCAGTCTTGCCTGCCCGCCACCAAATCTTGAAAAACCTCTTTGGTATGTTTCACCACATCGCCCGCGACAAAACCTTGCCAAGGAATTTCCTGCAAAGCAGATCCATAGAAATGTTTCGGCGCGTTTTGCGCCTCAACGGTGCGTACATACACCTGTGGCGGCTGGGACGTGTGCGGCATCACCACCCGGCCGCGTTCAAAGCGAAACTCGTACCCACCGATCACACCTACATCATCGCCAATTTCCAGCATCAGGCGGCGTTGGCCCGGATATTCGGCCAGCACCGCGCCGCCAATGTCTTGGAACTGTGCGCCCCTTGGGTTCGCTGCCTCGGGCTGGGTGCCGATGGCAGAAACGCTGATGGGTGTCGCATCAAACATCCAATTGGCCAAATCGAAATAATGCGTGCCAAGGTTGCCGAGCCCGCCCGCGCCTTGGGTGATGATGAAAGAGCGCAGCGATCCAAAGCGCGAATCGCGGCCAAAGGCGCGAATGGTTTGCAGAACAGACCAGCAGCGATGATTGTGGTTCACCAAAACCTGCATGTTCTGATCGGCGGCAATGCGCTGCATGTCCAGCCCATCCGCCACGCTGCAGGCCACAGGCTTTTCCATCAGCACTTTCTTCACGCCCGCCTTGGCGATCAGACGAAACAGCGCGGCATGGCTGTCTGCCGTCGTCGATACGGCCACAATATTGGGCGCGGCGGCGACCAAGCGGTCAAAATCCCGCACCACCAATGGGGCCAAAGCAGGGTCTTGTTCTAGGCCCCAAGGCATCGGCGCGCTATCCAAAACTGCGGCCAATTCCAGCCCAGCATCGCGCCCAGCTTGAATGGTGCGAAAGCCCATACGTCCCAGCCCGATCACAGCAAATCGAAGGGTCATGTTATTCCTAACTTTCCGTCTTTTGGCGGGCGCGTTCCAAATCTTCGGGCCGCCCGATATCGATCCAATCACCGCTGGTAGGGAAAATGCGCGTGCGAATGTCTTTTTCGCGCAGCAGATTAAACAGCGTTGGCATATCGAAAAACGTATCGCGCGGCACATGACCTATCGCGGCGCGGTCCAGCACATAATAACCCGCATTGATGAAATGTTTATAGCTTGGCTTTTCCTTTAGGGATTTAATTTCAAATCCATCGGTTTCCACAACACCAAAGGGAATTTGAACATCGTATTCCCGCACTGCCATTGTGGCGAAAGACTTTTGATCTAGGTGAAAATCCAACATCTCGCGGTAATTGGTCGAACATAAAATATCGGCATTGGTCACAAAATAATGGTCAAATCGGCTGTGATCGATCAGCGATAATGCGCCCCCCGTGCCCAGCCGTTCCTTCTCTTGAACATAGTCGATATTCACCCCAAGCGATTGGCCATCGCCAAAGTAGTCGCGGATCATTTCAGCCTTGTAGTTCAGGCTAATGGTAAACTGATTGAACCCATCGTTACGAAACTTTTTGATGATCTTTTGCAAAATCGGCTCGCCGTCGATTTCGATCAAGGGTTTGGGTTTTTGCTGCGTCAACGCCCCCAGGCGAGAGCCAAGCCCCCCCGCCATGACCACAACGCAAACCTCTTCCATGTTGTTGCCGGGCAGGTGGGTTGAAACCGCAACCCCCATAGCCACGCCGTTTGCATCGACCAGCGGCGCAAAACTGACGCGGTTGCGCGATAGAAACAGCTGTTGATCCGATTGCGAGGTGCCCCAATCAATGGTTTTGGGCGTGGGATTCATCAAATCTTGCGCCAATTTCCCGTCAATCGACCCTTGCAGCAAAGCGCGGCGCAAATCGCCATCAGTGATGGCTCCCAAAAGGCGGTTGGCATCATCGACAACCAAGGCAAAGCCCAGCGCCGATCTGTCGATGGCTTGCAGCACCAATTGGATACTGTCGCGCGGTGAAACCGATATGGTCTGCGTTTTTCTCAACGTCTCATGTCCCCTGGCCCGCAAGGCCTGCTGCGGCGCTGTTCTTTGCAATCAACTCTGCGGCCAATTCGGCAAAGGCCCAATCGTCACTGGTGTCTATATCCACCGAATGCAGGTTTGACATCAAATAGATTTCTGTCTTTTTGCAAAGACTGGCCTTTTGCGTGAACAGGGCCGCGCGAGACCACACGTAAATCGATCCGTTCAGCTGATACACCGCTGGCGCATCCTGCCGCCGTGTCACCGCCATTCCCAGCTTTTTCGACAGCCCATAGGTGCGATGATCGGCATCGTATTCCAGCAGGTTGAAATAGGGCGAGTTCTTGGCGGCGGTCACGCTGACCACGCTGTCAAACTGGCCATCTTCCAGTTTTGCGACCGCCTCGCGGATGTGTTGGCTTTGCCGCAAAGGCGAGGTGGCTTGCAACAAGGTGACGCTGTCAAAACCCTGATTGCGGGCCTTTTCACAGGCCAAAACGCCGTGCAGCAGCACATCGATCGTGCCCGCTTGATCGCTTGCCAATTCATCAGGGCGCTTTATGTAAAATGTCGCGCCAGCAGCGCGCGCAATCTCTAGATACTCATCGCTGTCGCTGCTAACGGCAACTTCAGAAAACAGCCCGCTGCCTAGGGCCTGCTTTACACTATGCGCCAGCAAAGGCAGGCCGCGAAACGGTAGGATGTTTTTGTTGGGCAGGCCCTTTGACCCCGCCCGCGCGGGGATGATGCAGACACGATTAGCCATCAATCGGATCGCCTTCGCGGTAATCGGCCCCAGCTATTTTGCCCATATGCTCCCAATAGGACATAGGGTCTTTGCCCGATTTCGCGCGTTTGGTGATCAGGTTTTTCGGCGAAAACACCTCGCCCTTGGCGATATCGGTTTTGGCAACAACCCGTTTACGGGCCACCTCGGCGGTGTTTGCTTCCTCGGGGGCACAGCATTTCACCGCGCTGCCCAGCATCACCTCTACCTCGCGGATTGCTGTAAAGATCGCGGCCAACTCTTCAGGTTCGCTGGATGCAGCGTGGTCTGGCCCCTCTAGTGTGCGGTCCAGTGTCAGGTGCTTTTCGATGCAAACCGCGCCCAGCGCCGCCGCTGCAATTGCCGCTGTGCCGCCCAACGTATGGTCAGAATAGCCGACCGGCAGGCCAAAGGCATCGCGCATGGTCTGCATGGCACGCAGGTTGGTCGCGCCCGCGCTGGCTGGATAGTTCGAAACGCAGTGCAAAATACTCACTTTGCCAGTCAAACCTGCGCGCAGATCAGCATTGGCCCAAGCCTTGATCATGTCTTGCCTAATGGGCGCAGCGGGTGGGTTTACGCTGTAGCCAAGGGCAAGCAGACCCAGCGCCAGCTCTATTTCGCCCAAACTCGCCATGCCCGTTGAAAGTATGATATCAGTGCCTGACTGCGCTGCCGCATACAGCAACGGGCCGTTGTTCAAATCACCCGAGCCTATTTTCAACAGCTTTTGCCCCAAACCTTTGGTCAGCAGATCAAGGCTATCCAGATCAAACGGCGTGGACAAAAACCCAATCTTGCGCGCCTTGCATTTTTCGATCAGCTTGTAATGGGCGGCCTCGTCCAACTCCAATTCGACCAACATCTCAAACTGCGATTTTACTTGGCCGATTTGCCGCGCTTGGTAATCAGCTAAACCCGCGGATTTGGTCACCATCGCCTTAGCGGAAAAGGTTTGAAACTTGATCATATCCGCGCCCGCTTCGGCGGCCGCATCGACCAAATCAATGGCCCGCGCCAGATCGCCGTTATGGTTTACGCCCGCCTCGGCAATCAGCAGTATTTTCGCGCTATTCATGCCCTTTGCCCCTGATTATACCTAACAAACCGCTTGGCCAAAATCTCGCCCTGGCCGCGCTGACTGGACAGCGTCAACATGGCCGAAACGATCCTTGCCGCACTATGGCCATCGCCATAGGGGTTGACAATATCCCGCCCCGAAAAGGCGCGGGCCGCCGCAATCGCAGCCGCAATTTCGGGCGCTGTGCCACCGCAATCAAACACGCTGGCCGCGCGCAGCCTGCCCTTTTGCCGATCTCCTATATTCACAGTCGGCAGGCCAAAGCTGGGCGCTTCGTATAACCCGCTAGACGAATTGCCAATCACTGCAGACATCTGCCGCATCGCGTTCACATACAGGTTTTGCCCAAGGCTTTGGCGAAACACCGCGCCTGGCCGCCGCGCGGCAAAGTCCTTTAATGCGGCGTTGAATTCGGCACCGCCAGAATCGGCATTGGTTCCGGTGATCAGCAGTTGCAGGTCTGGATGACTGTCCAATGCCGCCAACAAGGCGTGCAATTCGGACAGACCCAGATCATCCTTCAGCGTGCTGGGATGCAGGGTGACCAGCGCCGTTTGCGGATGGTCTGGCAGGCCAATCTCTTGGAACATCTGCGAACGGGCCAGCTTTGGCACATGGTGTATGGAATCTAGGCCTGGACTGCCCGTTTGGAAAATCCGCCAATCCTCTTCACCCATGTACCGCAGGTTTTCGGATGCTTCTGCCGAGGTGGTGCAGTGCAGATGGCTCAGCTTGCTGATCGCGTTGCGAAAGGCATCGTCGCTAGCCCCTTCGGTCACATCGCCGCCGCACAGATGGCAAATCGGCAATCGATGCAGCGCCGCCGCCGTGGCCGCGCCCAAAACCTCGAACCGATCCCCCAGCAGCATCACCCAATCGGGCGCAAGCCGCGTCAGCGCCTGCCCAACCCCCATCGTGGCCAAGGCCGCCCCCGCCGCCTTGATTTGCGCGCTGTCGCCATCGATATACATGTCAACGGTTTCATCCACGACAAACCCATCTTGCCGAATTTCGTCGATGGTCGCGCCTTGCGACGGGGCCAAATGCCCGCCCCCAGCAATTATACTTAGCCGCATATCCTTATGGCCTGCGATTTCGCGCATGGGCCATCGCTGCAACGAAAAATCGGCGCGGCTGGTGGTGATGCAGGTGACGTGAAGCGGTTTGCCGTGCATATGCCCTGGCCCTTTCCCATTCGCAGCGCGCAGAATTTCTGTACTATGTTTGCAAAGCCTGCGCCAACACTTCTTGCAGCAACTGACCTTTGCCGCCAACATGGCCTTTTTGCTTGACCGACACCCAGATTTGCAGGAATACACACCCGAACTGGAGCGGAGTAAATCATCGTGAAATCAGACTTTTCGGCGATAGCCACTGGACGCGACGCCCCCCTGTTTCAACCCGATATCGACAGCAAAAAAGCAGCGATCGAGCGTGTGGTCGCGGGCGCGCGCGTTTTGGTGATTGGCGGGGCAGGCTCGATTGGCAGCTCGACCATAGTCGAGTTGGTGGCCTTTCGCCCTGCCGCCCTGCACATCATCGACCAAAACGAAAACGAATTGGCCGAACTGATCCGCAGCCTGCGTTCGACGCCTACACCTGTGGATATCGCCGATTTGCGCAGCCTGCCGCTAGATTACGGATCGGCGGCGTTTCGGGCCTTTGTGCGTGAAGAAGGCCCCTATGATTTGGTGATGAACTTTGCCGCCATCAAACATGTGCGGTCGGAAAAGGATGGCTATTCCACTCTGCAAATGTTTGACACCAATATCGTCAAACAGGCCAAACTGGTCGATTTGCTGCGCAACGTTGGGTTTTCGGGCCGCTACTTTAGCGTGTCCACCGATAAAGCCGCAAACCCCACCTCGCTAATGGGCGCGTCAAAACGGGTCATGGAACATGTAATGTTCGATCAGGGGCTGGCGGGCGATTTGCGCTGCACTGTCACATCGGCCCGTTTTGCCAATGTGGCCTTTTCCAATGGCTCGCTGCTGCAAAGCTTTGAGAATCGGTTGAAAAAAGGCCAGCCCATCGCCGCGCCCGAAGATACGCGGCGCTATTTCGTCTCGCTAAAGGAAAGCGGGCAGCTTTGCCTGCTGGCAGCAACCACCGCGCCGCACCGTCATATCGTTGTGCCAAAACTTGATCCCGAAACCTGCCTTGTCGAAATGCAATTGATCGCCGAGCGGTTTTTGCACGCCAGTGGCTATCAGCCTGCCCCCTACACGGACGAGGCCGCAGCCTGCGCGGCAGTAGAGCGCGAAAAACATGCCAAACGCTGGCCGTTGCTGCTGACCAAACTAACAACCTCGGGCGAAAAACCCTTTGAAGAGTTTGTGGCAAAAGGCGAAACCTTGGTCGATCTGGGCTATCAAACCATCGCCGCCGTTCAGTATTTGCCTTTGGCAGGCGCGGGCGTCATGCAGGCGATGCTGGCACGAATGGCCGAGATTTTCACGCAGACCGAATTGGGCCCGATTTCGAAAGAACAGTTGAAAGACCTGATCGCCATGGCCGAGCCGTCTTTCTTGCAAAGCCATAAAGAAACTGGCCTGAACTTGGACCAACGGGTTTAGCATGATACCCCTGTGCATCCCCAATATCTCGGGCAACGAAGGGGCGTATTTGGCGGAATGCGTGGCCTCGACCTTTGTCTCGACCGTCGGGCCTTTTGTCGACCGGTTCGAGGCGGCAACAGCGCAGGCAACGGGCGGCGCTTGGGCCGTGGCGACCTCGTCTGGCACAACGGCGCTGCACACAGCACTGCATTTCTTGGGCGTGGGGCCGGGGGATCATGTGATTATCCCCAGCCTTACCTTTATCGCCACTGCTAACGCCGTCGCCCATTGTCACGCGACCCCCATCATTTTGGATGTGGATGCCGACAGTTGGGGCATGGATGCGGGCCTGCTACAGGTTTTGTTGAACGATCATTGCCAGCGCGATGCAAAGGGCGTGCTGCGCTACACTGCGACGGGCGGCGCTATCAAGGTGGTGATGCCTGTGTTTGCCATGGGCCTGCCCGCCGATATGGACGCTATTGTTTCGCTGGCCAAGGCTTATGGTTTGGCGGTTGTGGCCGATGTGGCGGCGGCTGTTGGGGCACAGTATCAGGGCAAAGATCTGGCCCATACGGGGGCCGATCTGACGGCGCTGTCGTTCAATGGCAACAAACTGGTCACAGCGGGCGGCGGCGGCGCGCTGGTTGGCGCTGCGCCCGCCGATGGCGCAAAGATCAAACACCTGACCGCCACCGCACGCCTTGGGGCGGGCTATGATCATGATATCGTTGGTTTTAACTATCGGATGACCAATTTGCAGGCCGCTGTAGGCGTGGCACAATTGGAACGGCTGGACGAATTTCTGCAAGCCAAGGCGCGGATCGCCCAAACCTATGCATCGGCTTTTGGCGATACGGCGGGCCTGCTGCCGTTTCCTGCGCTGCCAGACCGAACGGGATCGCATTGGCTGTCTGGCATCTTTGCGCCCGATGCATCGCTGGCGCAAATGGAAAACCTGCGCAGCAGTTTGATCGAAAACGGCGTCGAGGCGCGCAGTTTTTGGAAACCCATCCATTTGCAGCAGCCCTATCTTGCCTGCCCCCGCCACCTTAGCGGTCTATCCGATGCCTTGTGGCAGCGCATTCAACCCCTGCCCTGCTCGACTCAGCTAACGCAATCTGACCAGATGCGGGTGATCGATCTGGTCAATCGCGCGTTTCGCTAGAGGGCCAGCCAGATGCGCACAGGGTCCAACGATAACAGCGACCCCTTTGCCAAGGCGATGGCTGCGTTGACGCGGTTTGAAACCAGTGGCATCACGCAAACTTGGAAGTTTGATGGCTTTCACGTCTGGCCGATTGTGAAATACGTGCTGGTCAAGCAGATTATTTTTGCCATGCAAGGCAGCGTTGATTCTAGCGATAAGTTCAAGGCCTATCTTGGGTTTTCGCAACGGCGGCAGAGTTTGGGCGGGTTACCTGCCCTTGGCGCGGACTGGGCCTTGCGGTCGGGGCTTCGGGCGCAGTTCAGCGATGCGCTTTTGCGCCGGCACCACTATTGGCTATTTGGCGCTGGATCTGGGATGGTTGATGTAAATGGGCAACGGGTAAGCCAGCATCATCACGCCATTCGTGCAGCTCTAAGGGCCGCAGGTCATGAAAGTTTGGGCCTCTATTCCAATTTTGTCGAAGGGGCGGCAGGGTCGGGCGGCGCGCAAGTTTCGCTAGACCCGCTGATCAAACATATCGGGCGCTATGCCCGTGGGCCAAGCATCGCCCAAGCCTTTATGCGCCGCAACTGCGCCGAGTTGGATATCGTGATTGCCGCCACCGCCCAGCCCGAGGCATCGCTCTTCGCCTATGCCGACACGCTGATCGCGCGGGTCGCCTGCACGATCAAATTCTTTGCCCCGTTGTTCCAAGCCGCGCCACCGAGGGCGGTCTTTTCGGGCAACTATGCCTCGTTCTACGGCTGGGCCATGGCCCATTTGTGCCGCGGATATGGCGCGCGCTTTGTCGATATCCAGCATGGCCTACAGGGCCGATCCAATGGGTCATACTTTTTCCACGATACGCCTGCCGAAGATTGGTCAGTCTTGCCCAGCGCGCAACTTAGCTGGACGGCAACGGATGCTGATCTGTTCACATCTCAGCACCCTTCGCGCCAGGCCGCCGTTGTTGGCCCAACTTGGGGCCAAATGAAACCCTTTCTGCCCGCGCTGCCCGATAACGTGCAGGCCACCTTGCACCAGCGCCGCGCGCGCAAAGGCCCCTTGCTGCTGTTTGCCGCGCAGCAACCCAACGATGTTCTGCTGGCCAAGGCCCTGCACAGCGCGGGCGCGAACCTTCTTTTCAAACCGCACCCAACGCGGGTTAAGGAAACCGAACGGCTGATCGATCCTGACACCAGCGCAGCATTGGGCAGCGCCCTTGCGGCCACCACGCCACTGCCCTTTTTGCTGGACTGGGTGGACGGCGTGGTTACGGGCTATTCCGCCACAATTCTCGAGGCGGCGTTGCTGGGCATTCCCAGTTTTGCCACCCAAAGCTTTGCGCAGCAGATCGCAAAGGATTACCAGCACGAGGTGCACGGGCTGCTCACCATCCATGCCAGCGAAGACATCGCAGACCAAACCGCCGCGATCTTGGCTTGGGCAGGCCAAATGCCTGCGGTGCGGCGGCAGACCCACCAAACGCCGATCCCGATGACAGATGCCTTGGCGCAGCTTGGGATTGAAACCTAGCGGCTAGTGCTCGCGCCGCAACATCTTGGCAAAAACACCCATTCTCGCCACTTGCTGGCGCATTGTGGGCAACTGGGCGCCACCGTTTTCCATGAAATCAACCAACATATCATGCAGGCCGGGCTTTATATCTTTCGGCTCTTCGGGCAGGGCGATGGGCTGAACCGCAAAGGTTTCCCTCAGTTGCTCTGTCAGGGTTTCCAACGGTTTTAGTCGCAGGCGGCGCTTGGACGTTGTAATCTCAACGCTCCAATTGCCACCCGATTGCCAATCCGCCATGCAGCTGTAAAGGGCGCGCTCGCCAATCGTGCCGCAGCTGGCAAAGCGCGCGCCATCGGGGTGCCATACCAGCCCGCCCTGCCGCTCCGCACCTGCGATGCTTACATCGCTCAAATCGCCATTCGCCTGACCCAGAAAGAACGCCATATCGAATACGTGGGAAGAGTTTGCATAAGGCAGGTTCGCCAAAACCTCGGGCGGATGCACGCCAAGGGCGGCCAACCTATCTGGCAATTCGGTAAATTCGAAATGCACCGATTGCGCGCCGCCATCATCCGCGATGATCTGGCGCGCCGCTTGGGTGGATTTGAAAAAGCGGCGGTTATAGGCAACCCGAATTCGGCCCCCCATATCTTGCGCGGCCAGCTCTGCCATTTGGCGCAAATCAACCCCGCCCGGTTTTTCCACCAAAACCCCGCGCGGTTCTTTTTGCAGCAGCATCTGGCACACCGGGGCCAGCTGGTTAATGCTGACCGCAACGATCACCATGGCCCCATGGATTTCCACCGATTGCAGCTGTTGCTCTAGCGGACCCGTTCCCGCAGCAACGCCCGTTTCACGCAAAAACCGCGCCGCGGATTCGCTGCCGCGGCCCAAGCATTGAAACGAATGGCCCATATGCTGCAGCGCCTTTGCATAGGCAATGGCCATCGGCCCAGCCCCGATCAAGATGATGCTCAACGCTGTCTCCTTTGTGTTATCCGCCCATGTCTCACCAGACATACGGCCCAAGGTCAACTGGATTTCCTTGCACTTATGGCTGGGGAAGGTGCGTTAAACTCGCCCAGCCTAAACGCCACCTGTTAGGCGATTTTTTCAATCAATTGCAGATATGCCTTGGCCAATTCGGAAAACGGTCGATGCTTTAACACCCAATCGCGCCCCGCCTGCCCCATAGCATCGCGCTGCGGCTTTGGCATCGCGGCAAACTCTTCAATCGCAGCGATCAGGGCCCCTGTATCCTCGGCTGCAATAAAGCGGCCGCAGCCTGCCTCGTTTAGCATCGAGGGGAACCCGCTGTAGGCCGCCAGCACTGGTTTGCCCGATAGCATATAGTCGATAACCTTGTTCTTTGACTGCCCATAGTCCCAGATTCGCGATTTCGGCGACGACAGATACATTAGGTCGCATTCGTCCAGCACGCTTTGCATGGCAGATTTTGGCAACGCGCCCACGAAGGTCAGGTTTGGCAAGTCGGCATTGGCTGTTTGAAAGGTCTCCATTAACTCACCCTTTCCCAAAATCAGAAAATGGATGTCATTGCGGTTGCGCAAGGCGCGGGCGGCTTCGAACAAACTGTTCAATGCATTGCCAAGACCCACCGATCCAGCATAGGCCACAATAAATTTGCCCTTCGGCAGCGAAGGCGACATTGGATGACTGTCCTGCGTGATCTTCGAGGGCGCTACATCAACGCCTTGCGGAATGCAGCCCACGGGGCGGGCATAGCCCAGTACTTCCGTCACGCGCGCTTGCAGGTTCGGCATCGTGCCCACCACCAGATCGGCATGGCGATACCCCAGCCGTTCTACCCAAGCCAGCACCAGAACGGCGGGGTGCCAACGACTTAACCCCCGCAATTCTTGCAAGGACAGCGGCCAGATATCGCGCACTTCGAACACTAGTTTGCAGCGGTATTTGCGGCGCAGATACAGACCGCTGAGGATCGTTATCAAAGACAGGCTGGACACAATGATGACATCTGGCACGCCCAGCGCCACCTTTGGCATTTTGAACAGCTGCCATTCAAAATCCAGCCAACTAATAATGCGCCCTATGCTGGCAGAACCTTTGTACTTTCGCGTTCGCAGCCAATGTACGCGCACACCGTCAATTTCTTCGTCCAGCACGGGGCCTGTTAGAACCGGAGGTTTGGCCAAATGGTTCGAGTCCGAGCAGATCAAATGGCAATCCACCCCCATCTTCGCCATCTCGCGCAAAATCAGGAAACCCCGCGCGCCAGAGATGGCTGCATACGGGGGAACTACATATTTGGAAATAAACCAAAGCGATTTCATTGTTCACAGCCAATAACGTAACCCAATCTACGACCTATTGGCGGCTGGCTGCAAGGCCCGATCACCGCCGATCCAACAGGCGGGTGATATGGCCAATCACCTCGTCTTGCTGGTCATCCGTCATATCGCTGCCCGATGGCAGGCACAGCCCGTTGGCAAATAGCGCCTCATCCACGCCAGTGCCGTGATAGGGCGCGCTTGCAAACAGCGGCTGCATATGCATCGGCTTCCACAGGGGGCGCGATTCAATCAGTTCTGCCAAAAGGGCCAATCGAATATCTTCGCGCGAAACACCGGTGAGGGTCGGATCAATCGTCATCGCCGTCAGCCAACGGGTCGAATACCGCCCCTTTGGTTCGGGCATAAAATCCACGCCCGCGCGCGAAAGGGCGGTGCGATAGCGGTCAAATATCGCGCGTCGGCGCTGCACGCGGGTATCCAGCACCTCCATCTGGCCAAGGCCAATCGCCGCGCAGATGTTGGACAGCCGATAGTTATACCCAACCGTCGAGTGTTGGTAATGCGGGGCGGGATCGCGCGCTTGTGTCGCCAAAAACCGCGCTTGTTTGGCCCATTCCTCGTGCCGCGTCACCAACATGCCGCCGCCCGACGTCGTGATAATCTTGTTGCCGTTAAAGGACAAAATGGCAGCATCCCCGCCAGTGCCCGCCTTGCGGCTGGGCTGAAATAGCGCGCCAAGGCTTTCGGCGCTGTCCACAATCAGCCGCACTTGGTACTGCGCGGCCAGATGTTCCAGCGGCCCCAAATCCACCGATTGGCCGTAAAGGTCTGTGGGAACAATCGCTTTGGGCAGGCGGTTTTCCTTGGCCGCCTTGGCCAATTCTGCGGCCAACAGATCTGTGTCGATCGTCCAGCTGTCGGGCGACAAATCGAAAAAGCGGGGATTGGCCCCCTGATAGCACACAGGAAAAATCCCGCCTGCAAAGGTCATGGAGGAAATCCAAACCTCGTCCCCCTGCCCTACGCCCGCAAGGCGCAGCGCCAAGTGCAGCGCAGCCGAGCCGGAGGACAGCGCCACGCAGTGCAGCCCATGGCCAAGATAATCGCCCACCACCTTTTCAAACGCATCCAGTTGGGGGCCAAGTGGGGTGACAAAATTCGAGTCAAAGGCCTTGGCCACCCAGTCCTGTTCACGGCCAGACATATGGGGGCGCGATAGGAAAATGCGCATCTCTTGCATGGGTCAGTCCTTGGTAAAAGGTTTGGCGGGGCGCATAGGGTGCGCGCAGGCGCGCCCAAAATCGCAAGGCGGGTTCAGCTTAATGGGCATCATGTTCCACCCCCTTTAAATTTGGACATCGTTTCTTCGCCCTTGGCCGAGATACCCTCGCGCGCCAAAACCTTGCCAAATGTGCGCAGGATGATTTTGATATCCAACCACAGGCTATGATTGTCGATATACCAAACATCCAGCGCGAATTTCTGGTCCCATGAAATGGCATTGCGCCCATTCACCTGTGCCCAGCCGGTGATTCCGGGCCGCATCTCGTGGCGGCGGGCCTGGGTTTTGGAATAAAGGGGCAGGTATTCGGTCAGCAAGGGGCGCGGGCCGACAAGGCTCATATCGCCCTTCAACACGCACCACAGCTCGGGCAATTCATCCAGCGATGTTGCACGCAAAAAGCTGCCTAGTTTGGTCAAACGATCGGCATCGGGGCGGGGGGTGCCATCTGCATCAAGTGCGTTGGTCATCGTGCGAAACTTAATCAGCATAAACGGTTTGCCCTCAAGGCCGGGGCGCATTTGGAAAAACAGCACGGGCGCGCCCATGCGCAGCCGTATCGCCAAGTCAACCGCAATAAACACCGGCAACAGGAATATCAGCCCAACCGCAGAGACCACGATGTCGAACGCACGTTTCATCATGGGGCGGTGATCGCCTGTCTCTTTGCGGGCGGGCGCGGCATCATTCCAACAGCGCCACGATGACCTGATCTTGGTCTTGCTCGGTCAGATAGGGGTGCATTGGCAGGCTGAACACGGTTTTTGAGGCACGTTCAGACCCAGCCAACCCCTGCGGATCTTGCGGAAAGGCACGATAGGCCGATTGCAGATGCAAGGGGCGGGGATAGTAGATCATGGTGGGAATATCTTTGGCCTTCAACCGCGACATGGCGGCATCACGCTCTGCCTCGGTTTCGGTGCGCAGCGTGTATTGCGCCCAAATGGATCGATACCCTTTGTGCACGCGCGGCGCGATAAAGCGCTGGCCCAGCGCCGCTGTGTACCGCTGGGCAATCCGATCCCGCGCATCCAACTCGCCTGCATAGATCGCCAGTTTTTCCAGCAAAATGGCTGCCTGCAACGTATCCAGCCGCGAATTAGTTCCAACGCGCACATTGTCATATTTCTCGGTGCCCTTGCCATGCACGCGCAGACTGTCCAGCAATTTGGCCAGATCGGCATCATCGGTAAAGATCGCCCCACCATCGCCATAGCAGCCCAAAGGCTTGGCTGGGAAGAACGACGTGGTGGTGATGGTGCCAAATGTGCCCGTCATGCGCCCATCAATCAGCCCGCCAAACCCCTGCGCACTGTCGCCGATCAGGGTTAGGTTTTGGTCATCGACAATTTCGCGGATAGCGCCATAGGGCGCGGGCAGACCGAACATATCCACAGCGATAATGGCCTTTGGGGCCAACCCGTTTGCCCGCGCATGATCGATGCAGCGCATCAGGCTGGCCGGGTCGATGTTATAGGTTTCGGGGTCAATATCAGCGAAAATCGGGGTGGCTCCCACAAGGCAGGGCGCTTCGGCAGTGGCGGCAAAGGTGAACGAAGGCACGATCACGGCATCTTTGGCCCCGCCAATGCCCAGCGCCATCAGCGCGATATGCAAGGCATCGGTGCCATTGGCGCAGGTGATGCAATACTTGGCCCCGCAAAAGGTGGCCAGCGCCGCTTCCAATTCGGCCACTTCGGGGCCCATGATATAGCCGCCATGGTCCAGCACCTGCCCAATACGCGCGTCGATCCGCGCGCGAATTTGGCGTTGCTGGGCGGCCAGATCAATAAAGGAAATCATGAATACAGCGTCTTTCTACCAAGCCATTGGCTAAAGCTGTGGGCCAAGCCCCTTCAGCGGAATGTTTAACAACTAATGCGGGCTATACAGTACACTCCGCCGCCCCGCAATATGGCAGGCGGTGCGGTCTAACCATGGCCAATCAGGCGGCGGTACAGATCAATCAGCTTCACGCTTTCGGTTTCCCAGTTGTAGCGACTTTCAACGGCGCGGCGGCCCTGCCGCCCCATTTCTGCCGCCTCGGCGGGGTTTTCAATCATCCAGTCCATCGCCTTGGCAATTGCCGCTGGGTCCATCGGGTCCACCAACAGCCCGCAATTTGCGCCCGTCACAATCTCGCGCCATAGCGGAAAGTCCGAGGCGATCACCGGGAGACCCGCAGCCATATATTCAAACAGTTTGACGGGATAGGCGATTAAATATTGCGGCGTGGGGTGCAAAACCACAAGCCCTGCCGTGGCCGAGGACAGGGCACCTACAACATCTCCGCGCTCGCCCCATCCGTGAAAGCGCACCCGCGTCCACCCCGCGCGCTGCCCCATAGCAGCCTCGATCCCTGCATTCGGAAAATTGCCATGCAAATGCAGGCTGGCACTCTGATCCTTTACCAATCCCACGGCATCGATCATTTCACATAGGCCGCGCACTAGGGAAAGGCCGCCGACGTAAACGAAACGGGCAGGTTCGCGTGGGGGCGGCTGGGGCGATGGGGGCGGAAACTCGGCCAAGCTGGGAAAATTGGCCAGAAGCAACGTGTTGCCATGGCGAAACCGCGCCTGCATCTCGGGCACGACGACGAAACAGGCATCAAACACCGCCATGCCAATGCGTTCAAACAGCAGGTATGCCCAGCTTAAGATATATCGCAGCCAAAGCGATTTAATGCCCCTGTGAAACAGCTGTTTGGGCACATCTTCGTGCACGTCATAAATAACCTTTTTGCCCAACGCCTTTAGGATTATGCCGACTGGGATCAATTCTGGGTCGTGAAAATGCACAATCGTTGCACCCTCACGCAACACGCGCGCCAGCATCCGCCAAATGCCGATTGCAAAGCGGTATCTTTGCCACGACAGCTTTGGCCCAGCCGAGCGGATTTTGACCCCGCCAATCACCTCGTCGGGCAGGCCATCCTGAACCAGAAAGATCACCTCGGCGTCCAGCGCGGCGGCAAGGCTGCCCAATTCCTTGACGAAAATGCGCGTGTCCGTCCGCTTATGTACCGTCGAGATATGCGCGATTTTGGTGGGCATTTAGGTTCCGGTCTTTCAAGGCGTTGCGGGCTGCTACCAACTTAAGCGGCGCGCAACCATATGAAAACGGCGAACTCGCCGCGCCAAAACGGGCTAGGCTGGCTGGCGGGTGACACGCCCACCCCGCAGATGATAGGCATCACCCGTATAGGGGCAAATCGCGTCGCCCTCGCCCCGCAGCGGCAAATCCAACTGCTCGCCATAGGCACTCATCCAGCCTTTGTGGCGGCCCGGCACGCCCACGATCAGCGCGAAATCTGGCACGTCTTTGGTCACTACCGCCCCTGCCCCAACAAAGGCAAAGGCCCCAATCGTAACCCCGCAAACAATGGTGCAATTGGCCCCAAGCGTTGCCCCCGTTTTCACCAGCGTATCGCGATACTGGTCCTTGCGGGCAATCATGCTGCGCGGGTTATAGACATTGGTGAACACCATCGAAGGGCCGCAAAATACGCCCTCCTCTAACGTCACATTATCATAAACCGAGACATTGTTTTGCACCTTGCAGTGATCCCCGATCACCACTTTGTTGCCCACAAACACGTTCTGGCCCAATGACACGCCACGGCCCACTTTTGCCCCGCCGCAGACATGGGCAAAATGCCACACGCGGCTGCCCTCGCCTATTTCGGCGCCCTCGTCAATAACTGCGCTGGGATGCTGCTGAAAGGCCATCAGGGGCGCACGAAAGGATGGGTCAAATTGCCAATCGGCGCGATGGGGGCATGGCGAATGGTCGCAACGGTTTCAATCGCAACGCGGTTATCTTCCACCCCAAAGCCGCCACCAGACAGAATATCTTCGTAAATCTTGGTATGCAGCTCGGTAAAGCCTTCGGAAAACTCTAGGTTCTCGCCATTGGCCACCACCGCCCTAAAGGTGCGCTTGCCCTTTTCCCGTTCGGGCTGTGGCACATCATTTGCATCCAGCGACAAGAACCAACGTACCCGTGCGCGATCATATTCCAAATACCCTGCGGCCTTGGTCGGCGTGTTCAAATGCACAATGTTTTGTTGCACATTTCCATATACGAAATGCAGCATATCGTAGAAATGCACCCCGATATTGGTGGCAATGCCGCCCGATTTTTCGGTCGCGCCTTTCCAACTTTTCAAATACCAATTGCCGCGCGCGGTGATGTAGGTCAGATCAACATCCACCTTGGTATTCGGCGGCAATTTGGCCACGCGCGCGCGAAGATCCAATATGGCCGGATGCAGGCGAAGTTGCAAAATAGTGTGAATTTTGCGGCCCGTATCCGCCTCGATCGCCTTTAGCTGATCGATCTGGTGGGGATACAGCACCAAGGGCTTTTCGCAAATGGCATCCGCCCCCGCCCGCAGCGCCCATTGCATGTGCGCCGAATGCAGAAAATTGGGCGAGGCAATGGCCGCGTAATCCAATTTGCGCCCTGCGCGGCTTTCGGCATTCATATGGGCGTCAAACAGCTCGAACTCGGTAAAAAACTGCGCATCGGGAAAATGGCTGTCGATCACACCGACGGAATCGTTCACATCCATCGCCGCAACCAAGGTGTTGCCTGTATCGCGAATGGCCTTCATGTGCCGGGGAGCAATGTAGCCTGCCGCGCCAATTAACGCAAAATTCTTCATACCTATCAAGCCTTTACGATATTGCTGGCGGGCGTGCGATAAATGCCGCGGCTGTCTACGATCAGCCGCGCGTTAAGCGCAATCAATTCATAATCAAACTTTGCATGGTCGGTGGTCAGAACCAAAACGTCATAACTGGCCAGCGTTTCTGCGGTTAATGGCACTGACGATAGGTTAAACTTATGCTCGCGCATTTTGGGAAATACGGGCACATGCGGGTCGGAATAGGCCACATCCGCGCCTGCTGCTCGCAGCAATTCCATCACCTCGACCGCGGGGCTTTCGCGCATGTCATCGACGTTTTTCTTATAGGAAATGCCCAAAACCAGCGCCTTGCTGCCGTGCAGCGATAGGCGCCGCTCGTTCAAGGCTTTGACAACTTTGCCCACCACATATTCGGGCATGGCGCGGTTAATCTCGCCCGACAGCTCGATAAAACGGGTGTGCAGCCCGTATTCCCGCGCTTTCCACGTCAAGTAAAACGGATCGATCGGGATGCAATGTCCGCCAAGGCCGGGGCCGGGGTAATAGGCGGTAAAGCCGAACGGCTTGGTCGCCGCCGCATCGATCACCTCGAAAATATCGATGCCCATGCGGTCGGCGACAATTTTCATCTCATTCACCAGCCCAATGTTCACAGCTCGGTGGATGTTTTCCAAAAGCTTGGTCATCTCGGCCGCTTTGGTCGAGCTGACGGGCACAATCCGGTCAATCGCCTGACCATATAGCGCCTTTCCCACTTCTAGGCAGGCCGCCGTATGCCCGCCCACCACTTTTGGAATGCTGTTGGTGGTAAAATCGGTATTTCCTGGATCTTCGCGTTCGGGCGAATACACCAGAAAAATCTCTTCCCCCACAGCCAGACCCGTTGCCGCCACCCGTGGCAGCATTTCCTCTTCGGTTGTGCCAGGATAGGTGGTGCTTTCCAGCGAAACAACCTGCCCCGCCCGAAGGTAGGGCACAATCGAGTCGATGGTTTTGGTGACATAACTTAGATCGGGTTCGCGGTATTTGTTGAGGGGCGTAGGCACACAAAGAATCAAGGCATCCGCCTCGCGCGCGCGGCTAAAATCCGTGGTGCATTCCATCCCCGCATGATTGGCCGCCTGAATTGCCGCATCGCTGATATGTTCGATTTGTGAATGCCCAACGTTCAACTGGGCCACCTTTTCGGCATCGATATCTAACCCCAGAACTCGGTAGCCCAACTGGGAAAACCGCAGCGCCAATGGCTGGCCCACATATCCCATACCCAAGATGCCAATCACTGCCCTGCGGGAGTTTAGCTCATCAATCAGCGCCAAGGCTGCGCTCGAAAATTCTTTGGGAGTGGTCATAATCATCCAAAACTGTGTCTGTCAATGTTGCAGCGGCACCGCAACCTTGACCTTTGTGGTAACATGCCGCCGTGCAGAATACACAGCTTTCATACATCGCTCCGATACCACTGAGAGGCCACACCTTCAACCACCAACTACGGGCGTGCAGCCAGATCAGAAACCTTTGGGGAGGTACGACCCAAGTTTCGACGCTTGCTTTAGCGATTAATTTCGCCTCCATTTGCCTTAAGCGCCTTGAAAAATCTACCCGCAGCAGACATGGCTTGAGTTAGAGGCGCACAGCGTTTATCTTATGGCATTGGACAGTCGCGCCCGGACGGATTGCGAAAAAGGACACAAGTTTGAGTAAATCCTACACCTTGCCCGCAAAGCGAATTGCGATTCTGGTGCATAATAATGTTCTGGTTGACGCCCGTGTTCGCAAAGAGGCGGGCAGTCTTGTAAGGCTTGGGCATAGGGTTGAGGTATTTGGATTTTCGCGCGGTGATCAAAGCTATCCCGAAATCATCGAGGGTGGCGCGACATTGAAAATCCTTAACGAGCAGGATTTGTCGCCTTACCTCGGCATCGCCCTAAACCTGTTCAAATGGATCAAGGGCGCATTGCGCTCACCCTTTGGGAAAGCCGTTTTTATAGCAGCTATTGTCGCAGCCCTTGCCCTGTTGTTCTACGTCTCTACCCCGCTTGCAGCCATTGTTTTGGCACTTGCCGCCGCCGCCCTGCTGTTCAAAAGCGCCCTTCGCGCCTGGGCAATCATGAATTTTGCCTACACTACTTTAGCCAACGCCTTGGCCGCCCAAGTTATAGGCAAAGGCTATGATGCCGTGCATTGTCATGACATCATTGCCTTGATGGCGGGGGCAAAGATAAAATCGGCGGAACCCGGCATTCGGCTGATTTGGGACGCACACGAGTTTTACACCGACATGAGCCACGTCTCGACCTATCAAAGCCAATTGATCCGCGCGCTGATCCAGCGCGCCTCGGCCAAAATTGATGGGCTCATCACCATCTCGGCTTCATTTGCCGAATTTTATGCCCAGGAATACCCAAAATTGCCAAAGGCCGTTGTCGTGATGAATGCAACGCGCCGCCCTGTCACAAAGACGTTGGATCGCGGTCGCCTGCGCGCAGCGGCGGGGGTGCGTGCGGGCCAAAAAATTCTGCTGTTCCAAGGGGGGCTGGCACATGGTCGCGGGATTTCCATCCTTCTGCGCGCGGCCCCAAATTCCCCCCCCGATTGGAGCCTTGTTTTCATGGGGTCGGGGCCGCTGTCGGGGGCCATTGAACGGGCCGCCGCATCCCTAAATCCCGCGCGCCAAAGTGATGCACCCTGCATCGCGCTGATACCGCCCGCCCCGCACCAAGATTTGCAAGATTGGACATCGGGGGCCGACCTAGGGGTTATTCCTTACGAGAACACCTCGCGAAATCATCTTTACTGCACGCCCAACAAACTGTGGGAATACCCAAATGCCGGCGTTCCAATTTTGGCCACCGATCTGGTCGAGATGAGCAAGATCATCACCCAGCACGATATTGGCCTGCTATTGCCGCGCGACTTTGGCCCCGATGACATCACGGCGGCCCTGCGCAGTGCCACCCCCAAACGCCTAGATCACTGGCGGCAGAACTGCCTTCGCTTCAGCCAGACAGAAAACTGGGAAACTTATGAACCCGCCTTAGCGCAGGTTTACGCCTGATGGGAAAGCCGTTAAAAATTGTTACCGTGGTCGGCGCAAGGCCGCAATTCATCAAGGCGGCGGTCTTGCGCAAACGCGCGCCTGATTATGGCATAGACGAGGTGTTGGTGCACACGGGCCAACACTATGATCATGGCATGTCGGATGTGTTTTTCTCGGAACTGGGGATAAAGACAGCAGATTACAAACTGGATTTGCAGCACCGCAGCCACGGCGGCATGACTGGCGAAATCATGACCAAATTCGAAGAGATTTTGGACCGTGAAAGCTGTGATTGGTGCGTGGTTTATGGCGACACCAACTCCACCCTTGCCGCCGCCCTAACTGCCGCAAAACGGCATATCCCTGTGTGCCATATCGAGGCGGGCCTGCGATCGTTCAACAAAATGATGCCCGAAGAGATTAACCGCATTCTCACCGACCATGTCAGCGATTTGTTGTTTTGCCCAACGCGCGATTCTGTCGCCAACTTGCAGCGCGAAAATCTAACCAAAGGCGTTTTTCACGTGGGCGATATCATGTTCGACGCGGTCAAAATGTTCGCGCAAGCGGCTCCCCCTGCTGCCTTTTGGCAAACCCTTGGCATAGACCCTGCCCGCCCGATAGCCTTGGTCACCCTGCACCGCGCCGACACCGTGGGTGATCCCGCGCGCATGAATAGGGTTCTGGATTATATCCGCGCGCAGGGGCAAGATTACCAACTGGTCTTTCCAATCCATCCGAACACCCGGCGCAAATGCGACGAGTTTTCGATTTCTTTGGCGGGTTTTCACCTGCTTGACCCGCAACCCTATTTGGCGATGCAATCTCTGCTGCGCGCGGCCAAGCTGGTGATGACAGATTCTGGCGGCGTCCAGAAAGAAGCCTATTTTCATGGGGTTAGATGCGTCACCCTGCGCGATGATACCGAATGGGTCGAAACGATCACGGCGGGATGGAACAGGCTTTGGACAAAGGAGCAGTATGCCTGCGCGCCAAAGCCGATTGCAGATTATGGCACAGGGCAATGCAGCGATTTGATCTTGCAAAAGCTGCTTGAAACCACGCCATGACAGCGATACCCATCGCGGCAACGGTTGCCATGGCCCAACGCGATAGTCCGAATTGTGGAAACCCACTGCCCCTTGCTCGGATCTCATCTGCGGCGCATCTGGAACGCCTGAAACCTATCTCAACAAAGGTCTTTCTCCCGTGAACCTATTGAAAAAGCTGTTCAAACGGACAAAGGTATCTTTCCTGCTAGGCCTTCATCTGTTGCACCTTTTGTATGTCGGGTTTTTACGCCCACATCGACTTAAATTTGTGGTTGCAGCTGGTTTGAATGTGATGGGGCGTGTGTTTTCGCTTTTTGCCTTTATCGCCAGTATCCAGGCCGTTTACGTCGCCTTCAAAAGCACGATCAGCCATGACGCCGCCTATCCTGGAAAATCCTATGTGGATTGGATCGGTATATCGCACGCAATACTGCCTTGGGTGCTGGCGGTGGTCGTTTTGGCGCTGTTTTTGCTGCCTGCAATCCTAAAGCGTGGTGAACTCGTGCTGGTGCGCAAGATTGTGCAAGAGGCGCATGAGTTTGTTGGCAAAGTTGGGGTTTCTTATGCAACCGACTTGTTTGTTATTCGCCGTATGCCCGCCTTGATGGTTGCTTTGGTTCGCGTTTTAAGTGCGCTGATCTTTATCTTTGCCGCCCTTTTGGTGGTTGCCATCCTTCGGTTTGAACTTTTCCTATTGGTGCTAGCTGCGTCTTTGGTCATTGGTGCGGCTGTCATCGCCCTGTCGCTGCGCAACATCATTATTGTTAAAGAGCAGGCCCCCCTCGCCGCCGAGTATTCTAGGCGTGTGATCGAAGCTCACCAGTCTGGCCCAGATGCGGCAACGCGCGTCCCAGCCAATGTCCAAGGGCCACAGCGGGATGCCTATTTTCAAAACGTGCTAAGCTATTGGTCGCGCAACAATATGGCGGGGCAAAAGCAGTTGTCCCTGAATGGCGTCGGGCTGGCCCTGATCATTGTGGTCGTGTTTCAAATGCAGGATTTAGATAGTCTAAAGCTGTTTCTTTTGGCCTACCTCGTGATCGCAATCCGCTTTTCCTTGAACACAGCGCGCGAGGTGGGCGTGGTCGCGGCCAAGATTTTAGAAGCGCGGACAGAAATCCCCCCCCTGACCGAGATTTTCGACAAGCGGCTGGGCCGCGACCATACACCAATTCATGACCAAGGCCTTGGCAAAACGGGATTGGATGATTTAGACCTAGAGAACGATATCTAGCCTTTGGGCAAACCGCTTCCTGTGGCCGCAGCCTCAGCGCGGTGCCCATGGCAGATGCGGCGTTCTTTTTGCGGTGGTTCAGGACATTCGCCCAAACAGGGTAATAGCTTGTGCAAATCCCAGCGGGATGGGTAAGATGCCGCAGCACATCGCATGGCGATGATTTGGCAAAACCTCTTGCTTCGGCTTAAAACACAGGTGCTGTATGCCCAATATGTCCTCAGCTTTACAACACCTAACGGTGATCATCCCCACCTATAACCGCCCCATCTATGCCCGCCGCGCGATGCGGTATTGGGCAAAGCTTGGGGTGAAAACCTTGATTTTGGACGGCGGCGATGCGCCTATGCGATTGCCGCTGGCGGCTACATTGTCACGCAAAATTCGATACCTGCATAGGCCAGAAAGTCTGGCCAAGCGGCTCTTGCATGCAGCGGACCTTGTTTCCACCAAATACTGTGTTTTGGTTGGCGATGACGAGTTTCACCTACGCTCTGGCCTTGTGCGCTGCATCCAAGAGCTAGAGGCCAACCCAGACCTCGTTTCTTGCATGGGAACCGCCGTTGGCTTTTCCCTTAACAAATCGGAACAATTGCGCTTGAGGGAACGGTACTTGGGCTTTGTTGGGCATAACCTGTCCAGCCCTTCACCCGCCGCGCGGATGCTGACGCACATGGAAGACTACAGCCCAACCACCGTCTATTCGGTGCTGCGCAAAGAGGTATGGCGCACCTGCGTTCAGCACACCGCCCAAACCGAGACGCCTTTCTTTGCCAGTGGCGAATTGGCCTTTGAATTGACCTGCGCCTATCTGGGCCAGTGCAAAGTGATACCTCAGCTGCTTTGGATGCGGTCCTATGAAAATGCCTCGGTGCGGACAAGCAAGGATGTCTCTTTAGACACACCAAATCGGCTGCATGACCTGTGGGATCAGCCAGATTTTCAGATCACCCGCCAAGCCTATATCCATTCCATTTCAAAAGTGATTTCGGCGCAAACTGGCGATGATTCTGGCGCAGTTTCCGCGCAGACCGACACCGCTTTGGCCGCCTATGTTCGCTGCGTGCGCGATCGCCGGGACAAGGCCGCCCAACCGCGAGAGGCGGGTGCCCCTGCGGTCAGACCGGCCCATCTAACACTGGACGAATTTTGCCAATTGCTAAGTGCAAAAGGTATCGATTATGCCAAGCCCGAACTTAGCCATGTCGCGCGGTTAGTCACACCCTTTACCCTGCCGAAACGGGTCAAGAACCGCCTTCGCAAAATGATCGGTCGCAAGTGACGCTGGGCGCGCTACGCTACTAGGTAAGATCATGTCGGCTCCTAGCGCGGCGAAACCTTACCCTTTTCGCCGCAAAAACCCGTCTGGCGCAACGGTGACCATCAGTTTTTGCGTCATCGCATGATCAATTTCGAAATCTGGTGCGCCGCGCAACCATTCGTGCAAGGCTGTTTTGGGGTTATCGCCCACATTCCATGGGCGATCCGCAAAGAAATCTTTGGGCATATCTTCGACAAAGCTGTCAAAGACAATACAGTAACATCCCGCCGAAACCAGCGGCCCATAGGCTCGCAATTCGGCCAATACATGGTCGTGGGTATGCATCGAATCGAGGCAAACCATAACACGCGCATCTTTTGGAATGCTTCGCTTTACCTTGTCGATGGTTTCTGGCGCAATCGAAGACCCTTCGATCATGTCGATCTTATGGGCAAATGGATGATTTTCAATCGCAGAGCGATTATGCGCACGGATGTCAATATCCACCCCGATCACCTTTCTACCAGATGCCTTGGGGTCTAAGGTGCGTCCATGCGAAACCGCATCGCCATAATCCAACATCGCAAGGATCGACGCCGACAAAATCAAAGAGCCGCCATGCGCAATACCTGTTTCAACAACCACATCTGGCCGTGTGGCCCAAATAATCTCTTGCACCGCAGCCATATCCTGCGGGTATTGAATGATCGGGCGGCCTAGCCAATCGAAATTGTAGACATAGCGCCGCTCCATCGATTGGCGCAGCCACTCTTGGGACAGGTCGTTAAACCCCTTATCCGTACGATAGCCTTCGATGGCTGCTGCGCGCTCTTGTTGAAACTGTGACAAGGGGTCCATCGAGGGTTCCTTTTGTGATAAGGTTATAGGTCTAGGCCAAGAATAGCCGCTAATTTCGCACCAGGATCGCACGGCTTGTGCCGAAATTCGCCGAAAATCCTAGCCGTATCTATCGCCGGAAATCCTGCATAGCCAGCGTCCTCGGCAAAGGTGGCCTGAGCGCCGGTCATCGCCGCAATTGCCTCCACCCAATGCCGATGCGTGGTCTGCGTCCCGCTGGCAACATTATAGATTGTCTGTTGCCCATCCAGTGCGATCATTTCGATTATCTGCACGGCATCATCGATCCAAAGATAATCTTTCGCAGATTGAGGATGTGAGTTCAGGCTAATCGTCCCCTGCCGCGCGTCCCGTACCAAGGCACCGATGAACGTATCGCGTTCATTTTCCTTTGGTCCAAGGATATTTGAAAGGCGCGCGACCCGGGCGAAATCTTGACCACAGTTCAAAACCAATGCCTCGCCCGCCAGTTTTGTAAGGTTATAAAGATGATCTGGCTTGAGCGGTTCTGCGCGCAAAGCGGTGGTTTCGTAGGTGCATTCAGAGCCCTGATAGACGCGCGTCGAGGAAAGATACAAAAAACTGTCCGCGCCGCCCTGTTCCATCACCTTTGCCAAATCTCCAACATGGGCATGGGCGGTATCAAAGGGGCGGCTTCGGAAATCGGCTGTCAATCCAATGGCATAGATGACATGTCCCAGCTTTTTTGGCGGCACGTCTGCGCGCCCCAAGGCCAGTACCTCATGCCCTGCATGGCGCAGATGCGCAGTCAGCGCGCGGCCGATAAAGCCTTTCGCACCAAACACCGAAAAACGCGCCATCAAGACGCTCCTTTTTCGGAACCGTTGCGCATACCAATGCACCGCATCGGGTTTCCCGCCATTATGGCAAATGGCTCGACAGGGCCGCGCACAACCGATCCTGCGGCGATCACCGCGCCATTTCCGATATGTGCGCCATCCAAAATCACACAGTTTGCCCCGATCCAAACATCGTCGTCGATCACAATTCCGCCGCGCGATGGCTGAAATCCTTGGCTGCGTATCGGCGTGGATGGGTCAGAAAATTCATGGTTCGTGGCCGCGAGGGTGCAATTTGCCGCAATCAAAACATTCTTGCCCAGCCGAATGCCGTGGCCCGTATACAAAACACAGCCAGAATTCACATAGCAATCCGCCCCGATGATCAGATCACCGCGACCGCCTGCTGGCTTTACCTTAACAAAGGCGTCGATCATCGACCCCGGGCCGATAACATAGCGCGATCCACGCAGCGACGGCTCTAGATCGGCCAGCGGGCTAACACGGGCGGTTTCGTGAATTTCAATCATGTGATCATCAGCTTTGGCACCGCCGTCACAAATCGTGTGCCCTTGGCAGAAAGATGCGCCAACTGGCTGCGCACCTCGGCTGCGATGTTCCAAGGCAGGATCAAAACGAAATCGGGAGTTTCTTTGTCCATCATATCCAGCGGCATAATTGGGATATGGCTGCCCGGCATCAACTTGCCCTGTTTGGAGGGGGCGGCATCGCACACAAAGGGCAGCAGATCGGGTTTGACCCCCGCATAATTCAGCAGCGTGTTGCCCTTGGCCGCCGCGCCATAGGCGGCAACGGTTTTGCCGTTTTGCTTGGCCTCCAGCAAAAAGCGCAAAAGGTTGTTCTTCAACTCATCCGCCCGCGCCTGCAGCGTTGCATAGCCCGCCAGCGTCTCCATCCCAAAGGCGCGCTCTCGCAACAGCATCTGCTCTACCGCCGCCGTTTCAATATGCGCGGCGGAGTTGAGGCAACCATAGACGCGCAGGCTACCGCCATGGGTTGGCAATTCTTCCACATCAAATATGCGCAGCCCCGCCTTGGCAAAAATGCGCTGGGTCGCCACCAGGGACAGGTAGGAAAAATGTTCGTGATACACGGTGTCGAACTGGCAAAATTCCAACAGGCGCATCAGGTGGGGAAATTCCAGCGTGATCACGCCTTCGGGTTTTAACATCGCGGCCATGCCGCGCGTGAAATCGTTGATATCGGGCACATGGGCAAAGACGTTATTGCCAATTACCAAATCGGCCGCATGGCCCCCTGCGACCAATTTCTGCGCCAAAGACTGGCCAAAAAACTCGCGCCAAATGTCGATGCCCAAGGCTTCGGCGGCCTCGGCGGTGGACGCTGTGGGTTCAATGCCCAAACACGGAATGCCCAAGGCCAGAAAGTTTCGCAGCAAATAGCCATCATTGGCTGCAACTTCGATGACCTTCGAGGTTTGGGTCAGCCCAAAACGCCCCACCATTTGTGTGGTGTAGTCGGCAGCATGGGCCAACCAACCTTTTGATGTTGATGAAAAATAGGCGTAATCGGCGCTAAACAGCGCCTCGGCCTGCGTGAAATCTTCGGTTTGGGCAAGCCAGCAGCTTTGGCAAATTTGCAGCCGCAAAGGCCAAGTCATTTCTGGGGAAAACAACGCATCCGGCGACAGATAGGCATTCGATGGCGGTGCATAGCCCAAATCAAGAAACCGATGGTTAAGGGGCTGCTCGCAATGCCGGCAGGTTTGTTTAAGGTGCAACGTCAAAGGATCTCCAACTCGCTTAACAATGGAAGTGCGGCATCTCTTGCGGACACATCCGCAACGGCGCGCGGCCATGTGATGTTTAACTGCGGGTCATCAAATCTAACACCGCCTTCATGCTGGGGGCTATAGAATTCGGAATGAAAGTACAGCAATTCCGTATCCGCACCCAGTGTTTGAAACCCATGCGCACAGCCTTGCGGGATCAACATCATCGTGCGGTTTTCGGCCGTCAATTCCACACTGTGCCAGCGGCCAAAGGTGGGGGACTGGGGGCGCAGATCAACCACCACATCAAACACGCCGCCCTGCAAGCAACGTATCAGCTTGGTTTCTGCCATGGGGCTGCGCTGAAAATGCAAACCGCGCAGGCTGCCCGCGTTTTTGGTAAAGCTGGTGTTGCATTGCACCCAGCGCAGGTTGATCCCCTGCGCGGCAAACTCCTGTTCGCAGTATAGCCGGGCAAAAAACCCCCGCGCATCTTCGCGCAGGTCCAGATCAATGCGAAACGCGCCCTCGATCGGCAGGGGGTGGAATATCATTGCCCCGATCCATGCGCTGCCAATTGGGCGCGGGTTACCGCCAAGGGATCGCCACCCTCGAGCACAGCGCGGTACCAACGGATCGTTTCGGCAACCCCGCGCGCAAAATCCCAGCGCGGTGCCCAGCCAAGTTCGCCACGCGTTTTTTCGATCGACAGCAGCAGCCTACCCGCCTCGTGCGGCTGGTCGGGGCTGGCGGCATTCACCCATTCCCCGGGCCAATGTTTTAGCGCCTCTTCCACCAATTCCTGAACCGACCGCAAGTCTGCGGTTTCGGGACCAAAATTGAACGCATCGCACCATTTGGCATCATCGCTGCTCGCCAGCTTTTCCGCGAGCATCACATAGCCCGAAAGCGGGTCAAGAACGTGCTGCCATGGGCGCGTCGCGGCAGGGTTGCGCAGCGACACAGGTTTACCCTGCAGCAAGGCGCGCACCAGATCGGGCAGCACCCGATCATCGGCCCAATCGCCGCCCCCCACAACATTGCCCGCCCGCGCCGTGGCAAGGCGCAGGTTCGGCCCGCCAAACGATCGCCGCCAGCTTTGCACCACCAGTTCCGTGCCCGCCTTTGACGCGGAATAAGGATCGTGCCCGCCCAAAGGGTCGTTTTCGCGGTAGGCATGCGGCCATTCGCGGTTTTCGTAAACTTTGTCTGTGGTGACCACCACAACGGCGACGGGCCGCGCCGCCTTTTGCAAAGCATCCAGCAGGTGCGCGGTGCCCATGACATTGGTGGCCCATGTCTCGACAGGCTCGCGGTAGGACCGCCGCACCAAGGGCTGGGCGGCCAAATGGAACACCACGTCGGGGGCAATACTGGCCACGTGTTTGGCCAAGGCACCCCGATCCCGAATATCCACGATGGCGTGGTTTGTACGCTGCGCCAGCCCAAGCTGATCGAACAGGGCAGGCGTGCCCTCTGCGGGCAAGGCAAGGCCCGCAACATTTGCCCCGCGCGCCAGCAACATCTCGCACAGCCAAGACCCTTTAAACCCGGTGTGCCCCGTTACAAGAACGGGTTTGCCGCGCCAATCAAACGTAGGTTTCACGGCCAGGTTTTCCACGGCGCTTGCCCCTCGGCCCAAAGTTTTTCTAACATATTCTTGTCGCGCAGCGTATCCATCGCCGCCCAAAACCCACCATGCCGATACACCGACAACTGGCTGTCACGGGCCAAACCTTCCAAAGGACTTAGCTCCCAATGCGTTTGATCATCGGCAATCCTCGTTATCACTGACGGCTCGCACACGAAATAGCCGCCGTTGATCCAACGCCCATCGCCTTGGGGCTTTTCCAAAAAGGCACTGACGCGGTTGCCGTCCAGCTCTAGCGCGCCAAAGCGGCCGGCGGGCTGAATGGCGGTCACCGTGGCCTCGGTGCCTTGGTCTTTGTGAAAGGCAACCAGCTGGGTGATATCCACATCGGCCACGCCATCGCCGTAGGTTAGGCAAAACGTGCCATCAATGTGATCTGCCACACGCTTTAGCCTGCCGCCTGTCATCGTCGCCTCGCCCGTATCCACAAGGGTCACGCGCCACGGCTCTACTTTTTGGTGATGAACCTCCATCCGGTTTTCGGCCATATGAAAGGTGACATCGGACATATGCAAAAAGTAATTCGCGAAATACTCTTTGATCAGATAGCCCTTATAACCGCAGCAAATCACGAAATCATGGATCCCATGCGCGCCATAGCTTTTCAAGATGTGCCACAAAATGGGCTTTCCGCCGATTTCGATCATCGGTTTGGGGCGCAGATGCGATTCCTCACTGATCCGCGTGCCCAGACCCCCCGCAAGGATAACAGCTTTCATCTTGGCCTGCCCACTTAGCTTTCTCAGACAAGCTTATCGCTTACGCTTGGTCAAGGCAATTGGTCAGATTGGCTAGGGGTCAGGTTGCCGTCGGGCGGCGGCGGAACGCGCAGGACGAAAATCAAAACTGGATAAGAGTGACGATGGGTAGCAACTGTCTTTCTCACCCCGTCTGTTTCACATAACTCTCCCCCTTTTTCGCCATCGCATTGAGAATGGTCAGCAGCTTTCTAGCGCAGGCGGTTATGGCGACTTTGAGGGGTTTTCCTGCCTCTTGCAGGCGTTT
Source organism: Rhodobacter sp. (assembly GCA_027490955.1). Lineage (GTDB taxonomy): Bacteria > Pseudomonadota > Alphaproteobacteria > Rhodobacterales > Rhodobacteraceae > Cypionkella. The sequence continues at coordinate 20 of JAIXXB010000009.1, read as the reverse complement.
GCGGAACGCTTTGATGGTGG
>JAIXXB010000007.1 GCA_027490955.1 Rhodobacter sp. | reverse complement strand
GGGCGCATCAAGGATTGGCGTAGGGTCGCCATGCGGTTCGACCGACGCCCAGAAATCTTCCTGTCCGCCTGCGCACTTGCCGCAATCGTATTGTTCTGGCTATGAGTCCTGAGCCTAACATGCGAACACTATTCAATTCTCTTGTTGATACAACAGAAGGACTTTCGAAAGCTACTACTGCAGAACAAGTTATTGATAACATGAATTATTGGGAGCAAGCGAATCCTGAAAAGCTTGAGTATTCCTATGTCAGAGGTTTTTTCGGAGCTACTAATGTAGCAAATGGAATGCTTAAAAAGAAAACATCTCTTCACTTCATACCTGCAGTGGCGAACGTGCCAGAAGAAACTTCCGACCCAAAGAAAAGCCCGATCATCAACTTACTCTCAGAAATCGCGAGGCAGACTTATCAGAATCGTGAAGAAGTGCGGAAATTTATCGAAAGAACACAAACTGATTTTGATAGCTTGGTTTCGCCGCATAAATTTCCCCAGCTTGGGGCAATAAGTGACCGACTGACGGCAACGATTCAAAAGTATTATAGCGATTCACAGCTTTTGGCCGATTGGAGATCAGATGAAGGCATTAAATTTAGTTTTCCGCAGCCCAGCATCAAGGTCGAAGACAATGGTTTCTTGAGCGGTTTAGAGCATGTTGGTCACGGGCTGCAAAGAGCAGCACTTTTCTCTGTAATTGAGTTTCTTGCTCAGAGTCGGACTGAGGCTGCTGACGAGGAATTCGATGAAGCTCAAAGCGATATTGTTCTTCTTATCGAAGAGCCTGAAATTTACCAGCATCCACACAAACAAAAATTGGTATCGGCTGCTTTCCGTAGCATATGTGATCAGTTTAGCAAATCAACAGGAATTCGTTTTCAAGTCGTATTTGCCACGCACTCTGAGAAATTTGTGGATATTGAAAATTTTCATACAGCCCGTATAATGCGAAAGACTGTTACTGAAGAGACAGTCGAGCACAAGGTTTCCGCCTTATCAATTAAGGAGTGCTCTGAGTATTTTGCTAACCTTCTTCAGAAAAAAACCCATGCCAGATCATGCCTTTCTAGCAAAGCTACATATTTTTTCTCGAGAAGTGTGCGAGGGTTTTTTCGCGCGGAAGACTATATTAGTCGAGGGTGTTGTTGATAAAGCAATACTTGAGGGTGTCTACCAATCACTTGCTAGGGACAACATTTCCGAGGGAATTGTCATAATTTCCATAGAAGGCAAAAATAAGATGGACAAGCCCTTTTTCATTTTCAATAAACTTGGTATCCCGACATATGCTGTATTTGACTCAGACGCCAATAGTAAAGAAAAAAGATCGCGTACCAATAGGCTGTTGCAGCAAATTGCAGGTGTCGAGAAACCAGTTGAATACCCCTTTGGATGTTTCTCTTATTATGCTGCATTTGAAGTCAACTTAGAAGGATACATCGAGAAAATTTGCGGCGACGGATGGGAACAGACTTTTAAAGAGGTTGCTGACGATATGGAGTTAGACATTCTCGACGTTTGTAAAACACCGCAGGCGGTCAATCGAGTCGTAACAAAATTGCGTGATGTAGGAGCAGATTTTCCAATGTTCCGTGAAATAGTCGAAAAAGTTGATCAATTAACCGCATGGTAGAACGAATTTTAGAGGCTTTATCAAGTTATGAAATACGGCCTTTGATTGAAACTGATCGTCTGCTGTGCGAAGCATGGATAGGAGGCAAGGCCCAACAAGACCCCCCCTACCGCGTCAGCCCCGGCACCCAGAGCACATCATCCGCCCCGTCCTTATTCGCGATCCGCCCCGCCACGAAAAACCAATCGGACAGGCGGTTGAGGTATTTTACCGCTTCGGGGTTCACTTCCTCCATCGTGGCCAGTTCCACCACGCCGCGTTCGGCTCTACGGCACACAGTGCGGCACAGGTGCAGGTGGGCGGCCAGCGGCGAGCCGCCGGGCAGGATAAAGCTGCGCAGGGGGGTGAGGCGCGCGTTCATCGCGTCAATTTCCGATTCCAGCCGCGCGACTTGGCCTGCGATCATGCGCAGGGGGGGGTAGGCGGCAGTCGCATCCAGATGCATGTCGGGGGTGCACAGATCAGCCCCCAGATCGAACAGATCATTGGAAATGCGCTGTAGGGCTGCGTCCATATCCCCCGCTGCATGCAGCCGCGCCATGCCCACTGCGGCGTTCGTCTCGTCCACAGTGCCATAGGCCGACACGCGCAAGGAATGTTTGGCCACGCGCGCGCCATTGCCCAGCGCGGTTTCGCCCGCATCGCCCGTTTTGGTGTAGATTTTTGACAGAACCACCATCACTTGGCCCCCAATCCGAAATAGGCCGCGCCGATGATGAAAATCACGGCCAATGCCTGAAAGATCAGGCGCAATTGCATCAGTTTGTTGGAACGGCTTGACGATCCTTCGCCGCCCTTGGCAAAGGTGCCAAGGCCCAGCACCAAAATCACGACCACGATCAGGCACAGCACTGCGCCGATGATAAGAATTGGGTTGTCCATGCATCACCTTCCTTGCGTTGGTCCTTACCTATGCCGATCTGGCCAAAAAGCGAAGGGGCGTTTCGCGCTATGCTTTGGTAATCAGCCAATCCAAGGCCCGTGTGGGCAGGATACGGCGGGCAAAACCCATCAAATAGGTGGGGGTTGTGACATAATAGCGCGGGCGCGGGCGGCGGCATTCCAGCGCGGCGATCAGTTTGGCTGTGACCGCGCTGGCGGGCAGCTCGAACGGGTCTGGCCCGTATTTCTCGCCAAAAAGCCGTTCGATCAGGGGCGCGTATTCGGGGGCGCGGGGCGAGTTTTTCCAATCGATCCATTTGGTGACATGGGGCCGCGCGTTTTCCCGAATACGCGAGGTGATGGGGCCGGGTTCGATCAGGATGATATCAATTCCCGTGCCTGCCATTTCAATGCGCAGCACATCCGTCAGCCCCTCCATCGCGAATTTTGTCGCCACATAGGCCCCGCGCCATTTCATGCCGACAAGGCCCAGAACGGAAGAGCAGTTGATGATCCGCCCATGCCCTTGCGCGCGCATCATCGGAATCACCTGCCGCGTCAGGTCGTGATAGCCAAACAAGTTGGTTTCGAAAATCTCGCGCAGCGCGCCGCGCGGCAGGTCTTCGACGGCACCGGGAATGGCGAAGGCGCCGTTGTTATACAGCGCGTCCAGCGTGCCACCCGTGCGGCGCGCCACCTTGGCCACGGCGGCGGTGATGGATGCTTCGTCGGCGTAGTCCAGCACGAAACTCTCCAACCCCTCGGCGATCAGTCGGTCGCAATCTTGCTGCTGGCGGCAGGTGGCAAACACCCGCCAGCCGCGCGCGCGCAGCCCATGGGCCGCATCATAGCCGATGCCCGAAGAACAGCCCGTGATCAGGATGGATTTTACCATTGCGCGCCCCTTTTGCGCCTTATCTATCGGGCCATTGCGCCCGCGCAAGTATTTTCGATCTAGACCTGCGGCGCGGCGCGCTCTACACCGCCGATATGGCAAGCGAAGATGACGACATACCACAAATTGATGCGGTGACCCTGTCCGAACCGCTGGCCCGCGCCATTGGCGAGCGGTATTTGACCTATGCGCTGTCCACCATCATGCACCGCGCCCTTCCCGATGCGCGCGATGGGCTAAAGCCTGTGCATCGGCGCATCCTCTATGCCATGCGCGAATTGCGCCTTTCGGCCACCTCAGCGTTTCGCAAATCGGCCAAGATTTCGGGCGATGTGATGGGCAACTATCACCCCCATGGCGATGCGGCGATTTACGATGCGATGGCGCGTTTGGCCCAAGATTTCAACGTGCGCTATCCGCTGGTGGATGGGCAGGGCAATTTTGGCAATATCGATGGCGATAACCCCGCCGCCAGCCGCTATACCGAGGCGCGGCTGACCGCCATTGCCGAAACCCTGATGGAAGGGCTGGCGGAAAACGCCGTCGATTTCCGCCCCAATTATGATGGCACTTTGGAAGAGCCTGTGGTCATGCCCGCAGCTTTTCCCAACCTTTTGGCCAATGGGTCAAGCGGTATCGCCGTGGGCATGGCCACCAACATTCCGCCGCATAACTTGGATGAATTGATCGCAGGCTGCCACGCCCTTCTGGCCAACCCAGACCTGCCCGATGAGGCGCTGGTCGATCTGATCCCTGGCCCCGATTTTCCAACGGGCGGGGTCATTGTAGAACCCCGCGCCAGCATTATCGAGGCTTATCGCACAGGGCGCGGGTCATTTCGAACCCGCGCGAAATGGGTGGTCGAAGATCTGGGCCGTGGCACATGGCAAATTGTCATCACCGAAATTCCCTATCAGGTGCAAAAGTCTAAGCTGATCGAAAAGCTGGCCGAGGTGATCCAGACCAAACGCGTGCCGCTGCTGGCCGATGTGCGCGACGAATCTGCCGATGATATCCGCATCATCCTAGAACCGCGCACCCGCACTGTTGAACCCGATATGCTGATGGGCGCGCTGTTTAAAGTGACAGATCTGGAAAGCCGCTTTTCGCTGAATATGAACGTGCTGATCGATGGGCGCGTGCCAAAGGTATGCTCGCTCAAGGATGTGTTGCGCGCCTTCCTTGACCACCGCCGCGATGTTTTGCTGCGCCGCACCATGCACCGCATGGAAAAGATCGACCACCGCCTAGAGGTGCTGGAAGGCTTTATCCTCACCTTTCTAAACCTTGACCGCGTGATCGACATCATCCGCTATGACGATGATCCCAAAGCCGCCCTGATGCGCGAGACATGGGGCCGCACCATTGCGCGCGCGACCAATGAAAAAGATTATATCTCTCCCGCCAAAGGCGCGGGCGAGCTGAGCGAGCTTCAGGCCGAATCCATTCTGAACATGCGTCTTCGCAGCTTGCGGCGCTTGGAAGAAATGGAATTGATTGCCGAACGCGACGCCTTGCAAAAGGAACGCGCGGGGCTGGTGGCCTTGCGCGAATCGGACGCCAAACAGTGGAAGCAGATTGGCCGCGATTTGGACGAGGTGCGCAAAGCCTTTGGCAAAAACACCAAACTTGGCGCGCGCCGCAGCACCTTTAGCGAGGCAGGCGAGGCCGAGGAAATTACCCTAGAGGCGATGATCGACCGCGAGCCGATCACCGTGATTTGCAGCCAAATGGGCTGGATCCGCGCGATGAAGGGCCATGTCGATTTGGGGCTAGAGCAAAAGTTCAAAGATGGCGATGGCCCGCGCTTTGCCTTTCATGCCGAAACCACCGATAAGCTGCTGATCGTGGGGGCCAACGGGCGGTTCTTTACGCTGCTGGGCGCAAACCTGCCCGGTGGGCGCGGCATGGGCGAGCCTTTGCGCCTGATGGTCGATTTGCCCAATGATGTCGAAATCGTTGATCTGCAAATCTTTCGGGCGGGGGAGAGGCTGCTGGTGGCCTCATCTGCAGGCGATGGGTTTATCGTGCCCTCGGATGAAGTGCTGGCGCAAACCCGCGCGGGCAAAGTGGTAATGACGCTAGGGGCAGGCGTGAAAACCGCCGTCTGCCGCAAAGTGCAGGGCGATACTGTTGCCGTGGTAGGGGACAACCGCAAAGTGCTGATCTTCCCACTGTCCGAACTGCCCGAAATGGCGCGCGGCAAGGGGGTTCGCTTGCAAAAGTATAAGGATGGCGGGCTGTCCGATGCCACCACCTTTACGCTGGCCGAAGGGCTGTCGTGGAAAGACCCAGCGGGGCGCACGCGCACCGAGGTTGATCTGGCCGAATGGATCGGCGCAAGGGCCAGCATGGGCCGCATGGCGCCGAGGGGTTTTCCACGGGATAATCGGTTTTAGGTGATATCTGTCCCACCACAGCGGCGTAGGGTGCGTGATTTCACGCACCATTGTGAGCGCTCATGGGGCAGATGGTGCGTGCAAGCACACACCCTACGGCTCGCCGCAACGGTTGCGGTTCACCCTGTCATTTAAAACCCTCACTTAGCTGAATGGATCCCGTTATCACGGCAACCAAAACAAAAAATAAGAACTGTAGCGTAAACATGAAAATAGACGCTACAATCGGGAACAAAGTCCATGTGAACAAATAGAACCTTCCATCTGAGGGCCCGCCATCAAATTTGAGTTCCGCAACAAAAAAACAAAGAAAGTTAATAAAAATCCACAAAAAATTAATGCAAGTGTGCTTTTTGATAAGTTCCAAAATTTAATTTTTCTCTCTGTCGGAACCACAAAAAGGTGCCAATAAAGCATGTAGAATACTAGGGTCAGAACCCATTAAAGTTCTTGTCATGGCCAGTTTTCACTGATTCATTTGTGTCACCTTGGGGGTGTCAAATGAGTGATCTTTACTGGCTTACGGACGAACAAATGGCGCGG
>JAIXXB010000037.1 GCA_027490955.1 Rhodobacter sp. | reverse complement strand
TGGTGTCGTTGTTCCTGCCCAATTGATCCTGCTCTGATTGCTTAGGCGCGGCGCGGGCGTTAAGGCCGGCGCATGGGCAAGAACATCGCATATCTGGGGCTGGGCGTGATGGGTGGGCCGATGGCGCGCCATCTGGCGGCTGCCGGGCACAATCTCACCGTGTACAATCGCACCGCCGAAAAGGCCGCCGCCTGGGTGGCTGCCCATGGTGGCCGGGCTGCGCCCACCCCGGCGGCGGCAGCGCAAGGCGCCGACGTGGTGATCGCCTGCGTGGGCGCCGATGCCGATCTGGAAGCCGTCACGCTCGGCCCCGATGGCGCGTTCGCCGCGATGGCGCCCGGCGCGCTGTTCATCGATCACACCACGGTGTCCGCCGCAATTGCCCGCCGGCTCGCCACTGAAGGCGAAACGCGCGGCCTGCACGTGGTGGATGCGCCGGTTTCGGGCGGCCAGGCCGGCGCCGAAAACGGCAAGCTCACCATCATGGTGGGCGGCAACGATGCCGCCTTCGCCGCCGCCGAACCGGTGATGCAGGCTTACGCCCAGCGCATCGGCCACATGGGCCCGGCCGGTTCCGGTCAACTCACCAAGATGGTCAACCAGCTCTGCATCGCCGGCATTTTGCAGGGCCTGTCCGAAGGGCTGGCGCTGGGCCAGAAGGCCGGCCTGGACATGGATGCGGTGGTGGACGTGATTTCCAAGGGCGCGGCCCAAAGCTGGCAGATGGACAACCGCGCCAGGACGATGACGCGCGGCCAGTTCGATTTCGGTTTCGCGGTGGATTGGATGCGCAAGGATCTCGGCTTGGCGCTTGACGAAGCCCGCCGCCTTGGCGTGCCGCTGCCGATGGGCGCGCTGGTCGATCAATTCTATGCCGACGTGCAGGGCATGGACGGCGCGCGGCAGGACACGTCCAGCCTGATCCGGCGGCTGGTGCGCTAGGGTTCAGCCCGCCAGCAGATAATCGGGCTTGAGGCCGCTGCGGTGCCATTCCCGCGCCAGGCCGATGCCGTTCACCAGCTCGGCAAATCGCGGATCGGCGCGCAGGCCGGCGGCGCTGGGCAGGAACAGCATGTTGGTCTTGCGCCGGCGCAATTCGTTGACATCGGGCAGATCGGCAGGATTGTCTTGCGCCACGACCAGCGGGCCCTGGTGGCGTAGCCATGCGTTGATGACCATGAATGCCTCGTCCAGCGCCCCCAGCGCCCCCAGATGGTTCACCGCCATAAGCGCCGCGCCCGGGCCGCGCCGGCCCATTTCCAGATTGCCGTTGATCGCTGTCGCCCGGGCCGCTCCGCCGGCCCCGCCCAGCGCGACGAATGTCTGGTCATAGAGCAGCGCCAGCGCCGGCGGTAGCCGCACCGCCTCTGGTCCCTCTGTCAACATGCCGCGCGCTGCTGGCACTCGGCCGGTAAAGGCCAGAGTCCACAGGCGTGCCATGAACACGGCTGGGTGATCAGGCCACAAGGTCATCGCCCGGTCAGCCACCCGGTCCATTTCTGCCAACCGCCCCAGCGTCCAGAGCCGATAGACATGCTTGTACTGATGCACGGCGGCCAGCGGATCGGCCGCCACCAGCGTTTCGCCGATTGCGGCTGCCGCCTTCACCCGGCCCATGGCAAACTCGGCAAAACCCAGATGATCGCTGGCACACGGCTCATCTGGTGATGCCGCCAGCACGGTGCGCAGGCGCTGGCGCGTGGCCACCCAATTGCCGAACAGCGGTGGCAGCGTGGCCAGCGCCGTGTGCGCCTGCGGCTGCGCGGGATCGATCGCCAGCGCGCGCCGGGCCGCGGTTTCGCACGCCGACACAATGGAACTTGCCTCGGCAACCGGCCCAAATTCCGCGGTGTCGCGCAACATCAGCGCCAGCCAGCCCCAGGCTTCACCACTGCCCGGCGCCCGTTTCACGGCCTCACGCGCCAGGCCCAATGATTGCGCGCCATGGTCTGGCCGGCCCATCCGCCAGGCCAGGCGCACCTGCTCCAGCGCCGGGTCCCCCACCAAATCCGCCGCCTGCCGCTGCCACCAGAACCCCGCCGCGACTGCGCCGGCTGTGGCCAAACTGGCCGCCACAAGTGCGCGCCGCGTCGGCCGTGATGATTCCGGCCTCTCGGGTGGCACGGCCTGCGGTTCGGCTGGCCCAACAGTGGCAGGTACCACAAGGCGATAGCCCGTGCGCGGGATGGTCTGCAATTCAGCCTCGGTACCCACTGCCCGCAGCGCCCGGCGCGCCGCGGCCACCGCACGGTTGATCATCTCATCACTGGCCACCGTGCCCCAGCAATATTGCTCCAACTGGCGGCGGGTCACGACAGATTCGCTGGCGGCCAGGCACAGCAGCACCTGCATCACCTTGGGCTCCACCATCACCGTGCCGGCCGGGCCCACGATTTCCCGCGGCGCCGGCCGCAGCAGCAGCGTGCCTGCGCGCACTTCGGTGCTGTCGCCGGGCGGATCGCTCCCCGGCCCGGCGGAGTGTAAACCATGCATGATACTGAAATCCTTCGATAAATCGTTTAGGATCAGAACATCGTCACAACTCCATCATGGCATGAAACCGGTCCGGCTGACAATCCGACAGCAGGTGTCGGCCAGTCCGCCGCGCCAATACTGTCCAGCAAGCCGGGGGACCAGTTCATGATCAGCAGTCGAATCGTGCAAGCCGCGGCCGCAGTGGCCGTGCTGTTGGCCGGCGCTCCGGCAGCGGCCGGCATTTATGCCTTCACCGGCTCGCGCCAGAATGTAAACTTCGTCAGCCCGCCTGGCACGGGTCGCTGCGCGCCGCTCAACACGGTGACGATCACGCCCACCGGGCCTTCGTCCAGCGGCACGTCCAATTTTGGCAGCTTTGTGCTGACCAACAGCCACTGCATTGCCGGACCACCCAACGCGGGCAATCCGGTGCGCGCCATCACCGATGGCCAGTTCGTGTGGGATTTTGACGACGGCGGCAGCCTGTTCGGCACCTATGCCGGCCAGGCGGTGTTTGATGCCGGGGTGGTGACCGGCACGGAAAACTTCACCGTGCTGGGCGGGACCGGGCGGTTTCTGGATGCCAGCGGCCTGCTGCAATCGGTTGGCACGCTGGGCTTCGGCATGGTGGAGGGCCGGCCGGTGGGCATCTTCAACGGCACCCTTACCGGCACGCTCAACGCGCCCGGCATTCCCGAGCCAGACAGCTGGGCCATGCTGATCGCCGGCTTTGGCCTGATCGGCGCCGTGGCCCGCCGTCGCCGGGTGGCCGTGGCCTGAACCAGGCCCGGTGCTGCTGGCGCTTGCCGGCGGCACCGGGCTTGCCTATCAGCGGGCGGTGCCTGCACCTGTTACCTATCGCCCCGCCCGCCTGCCTGATGATGCGGCACTGCTGATCGACCTGAACGCCGAATATCTCGATTTCGTCTTTTCCGGCGTCGCGGCGCGCTTTGGCGTGACGCTGGCTGATATCTTCCCCGGTGGCGATATCCGCGCCTATCTGCCGGCCGCGCTGCCGAAAACGCTCGGCCCCGGCCCGCCCGAAAGCAGCTTCTACATCCTTGAACAGGACGGCCAGCCAATTGGCATGGGCGGTGTGCGCCGCGTGCGGGACGGCGTGTGCGAGATGAAGCGCGTTTATATCCGCGATATTGCCAAGGGGCAGGGGCTGGGCCGCCGTCTCGTCGAGCGGCTGATCGCCGACGCGCGCGGCTTTGGCTATCGCACCATGTTCATCGATACGTCGCCCACGCTGGAAACCGC
>JAIXXB010000005.1 GCA_027490955.1 Rhodobacter sp. | reverse complement strand
GTGAACAGCAGCGCCGCCTCTTTGCCGTGCAAGTCCGCCAATTCGCGTTCCAGCATCAAATGGTGATGCGTATTGCCCGAGATATTGCGCGTGCCGCCTGCGCCCGTGCCGCAGGCCTGCACGCAATCGACCATCGCCTTGACCACATCGGGATGCTGGCCCATGCCCAGATAATCATTGCTGCACCAAACGGTGATCTCGCTGACCGCGCCATCCTTATGCGAGGCGGCCCGCGGAAAAGCCCCCCGCTTGCGCTCTAGCTCGGAATAGGTGCGGTAATTGCCTTCGGCTTTCAGGGCATCCAGCTGGGCGGTGAATAGGGCGTCAAAGTTCATGAGGTCCTCGAAGCGGTTTTGCGATATATAGCGAGCGCAGTATCGTTTCGCCATGGGTATATTGAAAAAGTGACAATCGGTCGCGTCATGCGCGTTTTGGTATATGTTTTGGTGTAATTGCTGCCTGACCGCGCGATATGCGCCTGCATCTGTCTGATTTGGCGGCTGCGTGCAAGGCGATGCGCGATCAAATGCGCCAGTTTAGGCTGCATCATATTGTCCCATGCGGTTTAGGGCGCAGGCCATGCGCGCCGCGCGCAGCTTGGGCGGTCTGGTTCCAATGTTCAATATTGCGTTTGTGCGGTGGGGCAATGCACGTGCGGGGAGGGCCTTAAGCTGCCGCAGGGCGATAGGGCAAGCTTGCGCCTGCCCGCATTGCCTTAGCGCGTGATCGGCCCGCCTGCGGCTGTCCAATCACCCAGCCCGCCAATATTCATGGCATCATAGCCCAAATTGCCCAATGTGCTGGCAGCCATGCCTGCCCGCCCGCCCACGGCGCAATAAACGGCAATCGGCTTATCTGCTGCGATGCGGCTGTCATAGTCGGGGCTTTTCGGGTTTGCCTTGATGGCCAGCATTGCCAAGGGAATATGCAGCGCGCCCGCGGCAAGGCCCGTGCTTTGCACCTCGCTTGTCTCGCGCACGTCGATGACTGTGACGGCCCCGCTGGCCGCAGCGTGGATGATGTCTGGAAGAGAGCTGTAGGCCATGGGGTTCCTTTGCAAAGTTTTGGATCAATATATTCTATAGTTAGAATATGTCTTGTCCGAAAACAAGGGCAATAAGCGTGCAGCATTCTATGTTCTGCGGCGTTACCGCGTTTTGCGCGCCTAGCGCGATACTGGCCCGCCTGCCGCTGCCCAAACGTAAAAGCCCCCAATATCAATGGCCTTGTAGCCAAAGCCATTGAGCAGTTGCACCGCGATCCGCGCGCGCCGACCTGCGGCGCTGTAGACGGCGACGGGCTTGCTTGGCACCAAGCGGCGGTCATGGTGCGGGCTGAACGGGTCGGCCTTGGCCACCAAATCATTCAGCGGTATATGCAATGCGCCCGATGCATAGCCCGAACTTTGCAATTCTTCCGCATCGCGCAAATCGATTACCGTCATCGCACCGATTTCAGCAGCGGTGATGATATCGCCCGTGTTCATTCTGCGCCCTATGCCCCCATTTGGTTTCGCGCCTGCAGTTTAGACCCATTGGCAGATTCCCCAAAGGCCAATCTAATTAAAAGGCAAACGTTCACGTATCGTTCACTTTTGCCATTGGCCTGCCGCATAAATCGGCCTATCTTAGCTGCGGTAATGAGGAAGATCATGGCAGAGCAGAAATTTATCGAGGTGCGCGGCGCGCGCGAGCATAATCTAAAATCGGTGGATGTGGATATTCCGCGCGATCAGTTGGTTGTGATTACGGGCCTATCGGGCAGCGGCAAATCCAGTCTTGCCTTTGATACGATCTATGCCGAAGGTCAGCGCCGCTATGTCGAAAGCCTGTCGGCCTATGCGCGCCAGTTTCTGGATATGATGGGCAAGCCTGACGTTGACCATATCAGCGGCCTGTCGCCTGCCATTTCCATCGAACAGAAAACCACCAGCAAAAACCCGCGTTCCACTGTGGGCACAGTGACCGAGATTTATGATTACCTGCGCCTGTTGTTTGCCCGTGCGGGCACGCCCTATTCGCCCGCCACGGGCCTGCCGATTACAGCGATGCAGGTGCAAGACATGGTTGATGCTGTGATGGCCATGCCCGAAGGCACGCGCGCCTATTTGCTGGCCCCGATCATCCGTGACCGCAAGGGCGAATATAAAAAGGAATTTTTGGACCTGCGCAAACAGGGGTTTCAGCGGGTCAAGGTGAACGGCGCCTTTTACGAATTGGAAGAGCCGCCCACGCTGGACAAGAAATTTCGCCACAATATCGACGTGGTGGTAGACCGCATTGTTGTGCGCGAGGGGCTGGAGACGCGCCTTGCCGACAGTTTCCGCACCGCGCTGAACCTTGCCGATGGCATTGCCGTGGTGGAACTGGCCGTGGGCGAAGGGCAAGATGCGCCGCGCACCACCTATTCGGAAAAATTCGCCTGCCCCGTGTCGGGCTTTACCATCGCCGAAATAGAACCGCGCCTGTTTTCCTTTAACGCGCCCTATGGGGCATGCCCTGTTTGTGATGGGCTGGGGATGGAGCTGTTTTTTGACGAGCGCCTTGTTGTCCCTGACCAGAACCTAACCCTTTTGGGCGGGGCGATTGCGCCTTGGGCCAAATCGAAAAGCCCCTATTTCACGCAAACCATCGATGCGATTGCCAAGCATTATGGCTTTGATAAGAAAGCGAAATGGAAAGATCTGCCCGAGGCGGTGAAAGAGGTGTTCCTGCGCGGATCGGGCGAGCAGGAAATCCCCTTTCGCTATGACGAGGGCGGGCGGGTATACCAAGTATCCCGCGTGTTCGAAGGCGTGATCCCGAACATGGAACGCCGGTATCGCGAAACCGACAGCACATGGTCGCGCGAGGATATGGAGCGTTTTCAAAACAATCGTCCCTGCGGGTCTTGCGGCGGGTATCGGCTAAAGCCCGAGGCGCTGGCCGTGAAAATCGGTGGGCTGCATGTGGGCCAAGTGGTGCAAATGTCGATCACCGAGGCCTTTGACTGGGTGCAATCGGTTCCCGAAAACCTGACCGCGCAAAAGAACGAAATCGCCAAGGCGATCTTGAAAGAAATCCGCGAGCGTTTGGGCTTTTTGGTGAATGTGGGGCTGAATTACCTGACCTTGTCGCGCGCGGCGGGCACGCTTTCGGGCGGGGAATCGCAGCGCATTCGTCTGGCCAGCCAAATTGGGTCTGGGCTGACGGGGGTTTTGTATGTGCTGGACGAGCCATCGATTGGCCTGCATCAGCGCGACAATGACCGTCTTTTGACCACGTTGAAAAACCTGCGGGATGCGGGCAATACAGTGCTGGTGGTAGAGCATGACGAAGACGCCATTCGCACTGCCGATTATGTCTTTGATATGGGGCCAGGCGCGGGGGTGCATGGCGGGCAAGTCATCAGTCACGGCACGCCCGCACAGGTGGCCAGCGATCCCAATTCGATCACGGGGGCCTATCTTTCGGGCAAACGTGAAATTGCCGTGCCAAAGACGCGGCGCAAGGGCAATGGCAAAAAACTGGTGGTTGTTGGGGCCACGGGCAACAATCTTAAGAATGTGACGGCAGAGTTTCCCTTGGGCAAATTTGTTTGCGTGACGGGCGTGTCGGGCGGGGGCAAATCGACGCTGACGATTGAGACCCTGTTCAAAACTGCCGCCATGCGCCTGAACGGCGCGCATGAAACCCCCAGCCCTTGCGAGACGATCAAGGGCTTTGAACATCTGGACAAGGTCATCGACATTGACCAACGCGCCATTGGCCGCACGCCGCGATCAAATCCCGCCACCTATACAGGCGCCTTCACCCCGATCCGCGATTGGTTCGCGGGCCTGCCCGAAGCCAAGGCCCGCGGCTATCAGCCTGGCCGTTTTTCCTTTAACGTCAAAGGCGGGCGCTGTGAGGCATGCCAAGGGGACGGCGTTCTGAAAATCGAGATGAACTTTCTGCCCGATGTCTATGTGACCTGCGAGACCTGCAAAGGCGCGCGCTATAACCGCGAAACTTTGGAAGTGAAGTTCAAGAATAAATCCATCGCCGATGTGCTGGATATGACCTGCGAAGACGCGCAGGAGTTTTTCACCGCCGTGCCAGCGATCCGCGAAAAGATGGATGCGCTGTGCCAAGTGGGGCTGGGCTATATCAAAGTGGGCCAGCAGGCGACCACCCTATCGGGGGGCGAGGCGCAGCGCGTGAAACTGTCCAAAGAACTGTCGCGCCGCGCCACGGGCCGCACGCTGTATATTTTGGACGAACCCACCACGGGATTGCATTTTGAAGATGTGCGCAAGCTGCTGGAAGTGCTGCATGAATTGGTTGATCAGGGCAACACCGTGGTGGTGATTGAACACAATCTAGATGTCGTCAAAACCGCCGATTGGGTGATTGATATCGGCCCCGAAGGCGGCGATGGCGGCGGGGTGATTGTGGCCACGGGCACACCCGAAGACATTGCGGCCCATGCGGCCAGCTATACGGGGAAATATTTGAAAGACCTTTTGAAACCCAAAGGCTGATACGCCGCGCGCGGGATGTCTTTGCCCATGCGACAGGGGCGGGGTACTGTGCCAAGGGTTTGGCAACGAGCGTTGCCTTTTGGGCAAGATCGGGGTCTTTAATCTTGGTTTTATAGGTGGATGTGACACCATTGCATGAAAACGCCCGCAACAAAGGTGCGGGCGTTATGGTTGGGCTTTGGCGCGCCTTAATCCATTTGCTTAAAGTTCAGGCTTGCGCCCTCTTTAATCCCCGAAGGCCAGCGCGCGGTGATGGTTTTGGTGCGCGTGTAAAAGCGAAACGCATCTGGCCCGTGCTGATTCAAATCACCAAAGCTGGATTTCTTCCAGCCGCCAAAGGTGTGATAGGCCAGCGGCACGGGAATGGGCACGTTAATCCCGATCATGCCAACATTGATGCGATTGGCAAAATCGCGCGCCGTGTCGCCATCGCGGGTGAAAATCGCCGTGCCGTTGCCATATTCGTGATCCATCGCCATGCCGATGGCCTGCTCGTAAGTTTTGGCGCGCACCATCGACAGGACGGGGCCGAAGATTTCCTTGCGGTAAATCTCCATATCGGTGGTCACATGGTCAAACAGGTGCGGGCCAACAAAGAACCCATCTTCATAGCCCTGCAACTTAAAGCCGCGCCCATCGACCACCAGTTTTGCCCCAGCGGCCACGCCAGATTCAACAAGCCGCAGGATATTTGCCTTAGCAGCCCCTGTCACAACGGGGCCGTAATCCACATCATTGCCCGCCGTATAGGGGCCAACCTTTAGCTTTTCGATGCGCGGGATCAGGCGTTTGACCAGCTCGTCTGCGGTGGCCTCGCCCACGGGCACGGCCACCGAAATGGCCATGCAGCGTTCGCCCGCCGCGCCATAACCTGCGCCCACCAGCGCATCGGCGGCCTGATCCAAATCAGCATCGGGCATGATGATCATGTGGTTTTTCGCGCCGCCAAAACATTGCACGCGCTTGCCATTAGAACAGCCGCGCCCATAGATATATTCGGCAATCGGGGTAGAGCCGACAAAGCCGATGCCCGAAATAATCTCGCTGTCCAAAATCGCATCAACAGCCTCTTTATCGCCATTGATCACCTGCAAAACGCCATCTGGCAGCCCTGCCTCTTGCATCAATTGCGCCAGCATCAAGGGAACCGAGGGCGCGCGTTCCGAAGGTTTCAGGATAAAGGCATTGCCGCAGGCCAAGGCTGGCCCCATTTTCCACATCGGGATCATGGCGGGAAAGTTGAACGGGGTGATGCCCGCCGCCACGCCAATGGGCTGGCGCATGGAATACATATCAATGCCGGGGCCGGCGCTGTCGGTAAACTCGCCCTTCAGCAGTTGCGGCGCGCCGATGCAATATTCAATCACTTCCAGCCCGCGCTGGATGTCGCCCTTGGCATCGGGGATGGTCTTGCCATGCTCGCGCGAGAGGGCTTCGGCCAGTTTGTCCATATCGCGGTTCAGCAGTTGCACCATTGCCATCATCACACGGGCGCGGCGCTGAGGGTTGGTTGCGCCCCATTTGATCTGCGCCTCTGCCGCATCTGCCGTGGCCGCGTCCAATTCCGCCTTGCTGGCCAGCGCCACGCGCGCCTGCACTTCGCCTGTGGCGGGGTTGAACACATCGGCAAATCGGCCCGAGTTGCCCGCAACCATTTTGCCGTTAATCCAATGACCGATCTGTTGCATGTTCATCTCCTTTGTTTGGGCGCAGCTTAGCCTTGCGGAATTGCGGTGAAAAGGTCAAATTCACCAAAGGCATTTTGCATTTTTGCAAAGGAGTGGGCATGGATTGGGATGATTTGCGCATCTTTTTGGCCGTGGCGCGGGCAGACAGCCTGTCTGGCGCAGGGCGGGCGTTAAAGATTGATCCCGCGACAGTGGGGCGGCGCATCGCGCGGCTGGAAGAGGGGATTGGCGCGCGGCTTTTCACCAAAACCCCGCAGGGCTATGCCCTGACCGAGGCGGGGGCGAACCTGCTGCCACATGCCCAGCGGGCCGAGGCGGCTGTTCTGGGCGCAGGCGATGCCGTTTCCGCGCCGCAGGGGCTGACGGGGCAAATCCGCCTTGGTGCGCCCGATGGCTGCGCCAATTACCTTTTGCCGCAGGTGATCGCGCGGATATGTGATGAAAATCCGGGGCTTGAGGTGCAACTTGTCGCCCTGCCGCGCGTCTTTAACCTATCCAAACGCGAGGCGGATATGGCCGTGGCAGTATCGCGCCCCCAAGCGGGCCGCCTTACAGTGCAAAAGCTGACGGATTATCGCCTGCACCTTGCTGCATCGCGCGCCTATCTTGATGCACGGCCCATCCACAGCCGCGCCGATTTGCCCAAGCACCGCTTTGTCGGTTATATCGCTGATATGATTTTCGATAAGGAGTTGGATTATCTGGCAGAAATCGGCGCGCCGCAAAACCAAAGCTCGCCGCCCTTGGCTTCGAACTCGGTTTCTGTTCAGTTGAACTTTCTGCGCCAAGGGGCGGGGGTAGGGGTGGTGCATGATTTTGCGCTGCCTGCCGCCCCCGAACTGCGCCGCATTCTGACCGATGAAATTTCCCTAACGCGCAGCTTTTGGCTGATCCGCCATGCTGATGATGGGCGCGTGGCGCGCCTGTCACGCTTTGCCGCCGCGCTGACCGCTGGCGTGCGCGCCGAGATGGCGCGGCTAGAGGCAGAGATAGCCCGAAGAATACTTTGACACAGCACCCGCTTGGGGCGAGCATTTAACGGGCAATCAAGGAGGATTGTCATGCTGGTCTCCCAAATTCTAAAGCAAAAACCACAAGGCGTGATCACGGCTGCGCCTGCGATGACCATTGCCGAATTGGCCGCGCTTTTGGCCCAGCACAAGATCGGCGCTGTGGTGGTGACCACCGATCAAAAATCGGTGCAAGGCATTGTTTCTGAACGCGATATTGTGCGCGTTCTGGGGCAAAAAGGCGCAGCAGCCCTGACCCAGCCGATCAGCAGCATTATGACGGCCAAAGTGGTCACTTGCCCACTGGATGTGCGCGCCACCCATGTGCTGCAGTTGATGACCGAGGGCCGCTTTCGCCATATGCCAGTTATGGCCGATGGCGCGCTTGTCGGCATGATCTCGATCGGCGATGTGGTCAAGGCGCGGCTTTCGGAACTGGCCATGGAAAAAGACGCGCTGGAAGGCATGATCAAGGGCTTTTAGCCGCGCAAAACACCTTGCACTTCGCCGCGCAATCTTATTGCTTGGGCAGGAACACAGGAGGGTGCCATGCGCGTCGGTCTTTACCCCGGAACTTTTGACCCAATCACGCTGGGCCATACCGATATCATCCAGCGCGCGATGCAATTGGTGGATCGTTTGGTGATTGGCGTGGCGATCAACCGCGACAAAGGCCCCCTATTTGGGTTGGAACAGCGTGTGGCCATGGTGCAGGCGGAATGTGCGCAGATCACGGCCAAAACGGGGGGCGAGATTGTGGTGCACCCGTTTGAAAACCTGCTGATCGATTGCGCCCGCGATGTGGGCGCGGCCGTGATCATTCGCGGACTGCGCGCGGTGGCGGATTTTGAATATGAATTTCAAATGGTGGGCATGAACCGCGCCATGGATGCCAGCGTCGAGACCGTTTTTTTGATGGCCGATGCGCGCCGTCAGGCGATTGCCAGCAAATTGGTCAAGGAAATCGCGCGCCTTGGCGGGGATGTCAGCAAATTTGTGCCCCCCCCTGTCGAGGCCGCTTTGGTCGCGCGGTTTGGGGCCATGGCAAAGTGAAGCTTGCAGCCTTGGAATTTTTGTTCCAAAGTGGGTGACATGCAGGCCAATCTTCCCCCCGCCACAGTCGAAGATTTTCACGCGCGGCTTGCGGCCAGCTTGGACAGCCTGCCCAAACGTCTGCGCCAATGTGCCGATTATATCGCCGCCAATTCTGACCGCATTGCCGTATCGACTGTGGCCGATTTGGCCGCAGGCGCGGATGTGCCGCCCTCTGCGCTGATGCGGTTTTGCCAGATCATCGGCTTTTCAGGGTTTTCCGAAATGCAAAAGCTGTTTCGTGATGCCTATAGCCCCAGCTTGCCCGATTACGGCACGCGGTTGGAAAATCTGAAATCTGGCGGGGCAGGCAGCCCTGCACGGCTGCTGGGTGAGTTTATTGAATCGGGCCGCTTGTCATTGGAATCTTTGGCAAAATCGGTGGACGAGGCGGCGCTAGAGCGCGCCGTGCATCTGCTGGCCAAGGCAGGCACTTTGCATATTGTTGGCTATCGCCGCGCCTTTCCTGTGGCCAGTTACCTGTCTTATGTCTTTGAAAAACTGGATATTCCCGCCATGCTGCATCACGGGGCGGGCAAGCTGGATCATGCCCATGCGCTGCGGTCGGGCGATGCGCTGATTGCCATTACCTTTGCCCCCTATAGCGCCGAAACCTTGGAATTGGCCGCAACCGCGCGGGCGCGGTCCTTGCCCGTTGTGGCGCTGACCGATCATTTGGCCAGCCCTTTGGCACAGCATGCCAGCGCCATTTTGCCTGTGGCCGAGGTGGATTTCGGCGCGTTTCGGGCCTTGTCGGCAACCATTGCCCTTGCACTCGCCCTTGCCGTGGCAGTGGCCGCCGCGCGCGAATGATGCAGATTGCGCTTTTCCTTGGCCCCGAAATGGAATATTTATTCCATGTCCGCAGGCAGACGATTCTGCCCCTGCGCCGCAGCTTTTAGGGGGGCTTTATGCCAGCAAAACCGCTTGATGTGATCACCATTGGCCGATCTTCGGTGGATTTATACGGCGCGCAGGTGGGCGGGCGGCTGGAAGATATGGCCTCGTTCAACAAATATATCGGCGGCAGCCCGACCAATATGGCCGCAGGCATGGCGCGCTTGGGTCTGAAATCGGCGCTGATCACCCGCGTGGGCGACGAACATATGGGCCGCTTCATCCGCGAAGAACTGGCGCGCGAGGGGGTGAACACCCAAGGCGTGATCACCGATCCCAGCCGCCTGACGGCCTTGGTGATTTTGGGCATTCGCGACGAACACCAGTTTCCGCTGATCTTTTACCGCGAAAACTGCGCAGATATGGCGCTGTGCGAAGAGGATATTGACGAAAACTTTATCGCATCGGCGCGCGCTGTGGTGGCAACGGGCACACATCTAAGCCATCCGCGCACCGAGGCGGCCGTGCTTAAGGCGCTGAAATTGGCGCGCAAACATGGGCTGCAAACCGCTTTGGACATTGATTATCGGCCCAATCTCTGGGGGCTTGCGGGCCATGGCGCGGGCGAGGCGCGGTTTATCGAATCTGCGGCTGTGACGGCCAAGTTGCAGGCCCATTTGGCGCTGTTCGACCTGATCGTCGGCACGGAAGAGGAATTTCATATCGCAGGTGGCAGCACCGATACGCTGGCCGCCTTGCGCGCCGTTCGCGCCGTTTCGGGGGCGGTTTTGGTGTGCAAAAGGGGGGCGGCTGGGGCCGTGGCCTTTACGGGCGCGATCCCGGCCAGTTTGGATGATGGGCAAACGGGCGCGGGCTTTCCCATTGAAGTGTTTAATGTTTTGGGCGCAGGCGATGGGTTTATGTCGGGCCTAACGAAAGGATGGCTTGATGGGGCCGATTGGCCGACGGCGCTGAAATATGCCAATGCTTGCGGGGCCTTTGCCGTCTCGCGCCATGGCTGCACGCCTGCCTATCCCAGTTGGCAAGAGTTGCAGTTTTTCCTAAAGCGCGGCGTGAAAACCCCCGCGCTGCGCAAAGATGCCGAATTAGAACAGGTGCATTGGGCCACAAACCGCCGCCAGACATGGGGCGATCTGCGGATTTTCGCCTTTGATCACCGCGCCCAGTTGGAAGAAATGGCGGGGGCCACCCCCGAAAAGATTGGCCGTTTCAAAGAACTTTGTTTGCAGGCCACGCAAAGCGTTGCTGCTGGGCGCGCGGGTTTCGGACTTTTGTGCGACAACCGCCTTGGCAAAACGGCACTGCACCGCGCGGCGGGGAAGGGGCTGTGGATTGGGCGGCCCGTGGAATGGCCCGCCTCGCGGCCACTGGCATTGGAGCCAGAACTTGGCCCAGATTTTGGCGGGCTGAATGAATGGCCGCTGGAACATATCGTCAAAGTGCTGTGCTTTTGCCACCCCGAGGATGCGCAGGATGTGCGCGCGGCGCAAGAAGATACGCTGCAGCGCCTGTTCCACGCTTGCCGCCGTAACCGATTGGAATTGCTGCTGGAAATCATCCCTTCCAAGGTAGGCGCTGTCGATGACGCCACCACAGCAAAGCTGATCGAGCGCTTCTATGACATTGGCATTTACCCCGATTGGTGGAAGCTGGAGCCCATGCAATCCGATGCGGCATGGGCGGCGACCTGCGCTGCGATCACGGCGCGCGATCCATTTGTGCAGGGCATCGTGATTTTGGGTCTTGGCCAGTCGGAAAGTGAACTTGCCGCCTCTTTTCGCCTTGCAGCAAAATATCCTTTGGTCAAAGGTTTCGCCGTGGGCCGCACGATTCATGCGGATGTCGGTGCGGGTTGGATGGCGGGCCGTGTCGATGATGCAACAGCGGTGGCGCAAATGGCACAGAATTACACGCGGATGTGTTCATATTGGGATGACGCCCGCGCAACAGGAGACAGAACATGACCACAATCAGGTTGACCGCAGCGCAGGCTATGGTGCGCTGGCTGTCTGTGCAAATGACCGAAGAGGGCGATCGTTTCATCGAAGGGGTATGGGCGATTTTCGGCCATGGCAATGTGGCGGGCTTGGGCGAGGCGCTTTATGCGCAGCGCGACAGTTTGCCCACATGGCGCGGCCATAACGAGCAGACCATGGCCCATACCGCCATAGCCTATGCCAAGGCACAAAAGCGCCGCCGCGCCATGGCGGTGACCACCTCGATCGGGCCAGGTGCGCTGAACGTGGTCACGGCGGCAGGTGTGGCCTATGCCAACAGGCTGCCTTTGCTGATTATTCCCGGGGATGTTTTTGCCAACCGCGCGCCAGACCCTGTGCTGCAGCAATTGGAAAACTTTGCCGATGGCACGGTTTCTGCCAATGATTGTTTCCGCCCCGTCAGCCGCTATTTTGACCGCATCATGCGCCCCGAACAGATTATGACGGCGCTGCCGCGCGCGTTGCGGGTGATGACAGATCCTGCCGATTGCGGCCCTGTCACGCTGGCGTTTTGCCAAGATGTTCAGGCCGAAGCCTATGATTATCCTGCAGTTTTCTTTGAACCCAAGGTCTGGCGCATTCGCCGCCCCGCCTATGACGCGCAAGAATTTGCCGCGGCGCTTGCCGCCATCAAATCTGCCAAAAGCCCTGTCATCGTCGCAGGGGGCGGCGCGATTTATGCGGGGGCAGAGGCCGCTTTGGCCGAGTTTGCCAGCGCGCATGCAATCCCCGTAGTGGAAACGCAGGCGGGCAAATCGGTGCTGGCGCATGACCATCCGCAAAACTTTGGCCCCGTCGGCGTGACGGGCGGGGCCGCGGCCAATGCGGTCTGCCGCGATGCGGATCTGGTCATCGGCCTTGGCACGCGGTTTCAAGATTTTACCACGGGATCGTGGTCTTTGTTCCAAAACCCTGCGCGCAAAATCCTGTCGATCAATGTCGCGCCCTATGACGCCTATAAACATAATGCGATCAGCCTTACCTGTGATGCTTTGGTCGCGCTGAATGGTTTGACGGCGGGGTTAAAGGGGCAGAAATGGCCTGCCATCGCGCGCCTGCAAGACGATTGGCGCGCGGCAAAAGACGCGGTAAAAGCCGCGCCAAACACGCTAGGACTGCCGTCCGATATGCAAGTGATCGGCGCTGTCCAGCGCAGCGCCCTGCCGCAAACAGTGGTGATGTCTGCCGCAGGCACGATGCCGGGCGAGTTGCACAAAATCTGGGATGCCGCGCAGGGCGGCTATCATATGGAATACGGGTTTTCCTGCATGGGCTATGAAATTGCAGGCGCGCTTGGCATCAAAATGGCGCGGCCCGATGCGGATGTGGTCTGCATGCTGGGCGACGGCAGCTATATGATGGCCAATTCCGAACTGGCCACCGCGGTGATGATGGGCATTCCATTTACTGTGGTGATCACCGACAATCGCGGATTTGGCTGTATCAACCGCCTACAAAAAGGCACGGGCGGGGCAGGGTTCAACAACCTTTTGGATGACAGCTATCACGTCAATCCCAGCCACATCGATTTTGCCGCCCATGCAGGTGCCATGGGGGCAAGGGCGGTAAAAGTGGCCTCTATCGCCCAGTTAGAGGCGGAATTGAAGGCCGCCAAAGGCAGCGCCATTCCAGTGGTGATTGTGATTGACACCGATCCATGGCCCAGCACAGAGGCGGGCGGGGCGTGGTGGGAAGTGGGCGTTCCCGAAGTATCGACGCGCCCCGAGGTTTTGGCCAGCCGCGCCAATTTTGAAAAAAATAAGAAAAATCAGCGCCTTGCTGACTGAATTTTAGGTGATACATGATCCTTTACGGTGCAAATCCCATCGCGTGGACGAATGATGACGACCGCAGCCTTGGCGCGCATATCTCGTTGCAACAATGTTTGGACGAGGCGGCCGCCATCGGTTTTGACGGCATAGAAAAGGGGCATAAACTGCCCCTCACCCCCGAAGGTTTGCGCGCCGAACTTGATCCGCGGGGGCTGAAATACGTCTCGGGCTGGCATTCAACCAACCTGTTGGCCCATGATCTGGAAACGGAAAAGGCCGCGATCCAGCCCTATCTTGACCTGCTTAAAGCGATGGGTTGCAAGGTGGTGATCGTTTGCGAAACATCCAACGCGATTCACGGCAATGATGCGCTGGCGGTCAATGACCGCCCGCGTCTGACCGAGGCGCAGTGGAAGCCCTTTGCCGCGGGAATCGAGGCGCTGGCCGCCTATACCGCCGCGCAGGGCATCACCATGGTCTATCACCACCATATGGGCACAGTGATCGAGGCGGAATGGGAGATTGACCGCCTGATGGCCGAAACGGGCCCGCATTTGCACCTGCTGCTGGACACGGGGCATTGCTATTTCGGCGGCGGGGATCCTGTGCGTTTGGCCAAGCGGCATATGGGCCGCGTTGCCCATATCCACGCCAAAAACATCCGCCCCGATGTCATGCGCGCCGTGCGCGAGCAGGGACTGTCCTTTTTGGAAGGGGTGCGGCGCGGCGTGTTTACTGTGCCTGGCGATGCCGAAGGTGTGGTGGATTTCTTCAGCGTTCTAGAGGTGGCCGCCAGCCACGGCTATTCGGGGTGGCTGGTGATCGAGGCCGAGCAAGACCCTTCGGTGCGCATCCCGCTGGATTATCAAACCATGGGGCTGCGCGCGCTGCGGGGCTTTGCCCGCCGCGCGGGATTGGACAAGGGATAGGCGATGAACCTGCTGCGCAAACCGCTTGGAACCCATGGGTTGGTGCATGACATCACGCCGCAAAGCGCGGGATGGGGCTATGTTGGATTTGCGCTGCACCGCCTAAAGGCGGGCGAGGTGGCGCAGGGCAATACTGCCAGCAGCGAGGTGATTTTGGTCATGGTCGAAGGCCATGCGGCAGTGAATGGGGCAGGGCAAAACTGGGGCGTGTTGGGCAGCCGCATGGATGTGTTTGAAAGAACCGCGCCCCATTGCCTGTTTTTGCCCGCCCGCAGCGCATGGGACGCCCGTGCAACAACTGATTGCACCATTGCCATATGCTCGGCCCCTGCCAGTGCCGATTATCCCGCCGCACGTTTGGGCCCCGATGGCATCGACCTTACCCCGCGCGGGCAGGGGGCGAACACGCGCTATATCAACAATATCGCGATGGAGGGGCGCGATGTGGCCTCTCGCCTTTTGGTGACCGAGGTGTTCACCCCAGCAGGCAACTGGTCATCCTACCCGCCACATCGCCATGACGAGGATGACTTTCCGCGCATGACCTATCTTGAGGAAACCTATTACCACCGCCTCAACCCAGCGCAGGGCTATGGCATTCAACGCGTCTATACCGAGGATGGCAGTTTGGACGAGGTGATGGCAGTGAAAAACCACGATGTCGTGCTGGTGCCGCGCGGCCACCATCCCTGCGGCGCGCCCTATGGCTATGAGATGTATTATCTTAATGTCATGGCAGGGCCGCGGCGCAATTGGCGCTTTCAAAATGACCCCGCGCATGATTGGATTTATCAGCGCGATTTGCCTGCGGCCCCGCGCTAAAGACGGGGGCTGAAAACGCGGGCAAAAGACAGGTGCGAAATACGCCGGCAAAATAAGCGGCGCGCTAAATCTCGCTGAGGGGCGGCAGATGACCTGCCATCAGCCGCAAGGTTAAACCCTTGGCAAGGCCGCGCAATTCGCTTTCCACCATTTTGGGGCGCAGCAGTGGCGGGGCCAAAACCCATATCTCGCCGCGATACCCCAGATGGCACAGCGATTCTATCACCGAGACAGCATCGTTTTGCCGATCACCCTGCGTGGGAAAAAGCGCGCAAATGGTGCGGGTGATATCGGTTAATTGGGCGGCAGTGATGCTGCGGCAATCGGCCTGCTGCACTGGTGCGCCCAGATCAAGACGCAAGACAGCATCACTTTGCGCAGATAGGCCAAAGACCAAGGTTCCCACCCCCGCATTAGGCCGCACAGCAGAGGTTGTATTATCTTCATTCATCGTGCCAGTATCCGTCGGCAGAAATCTGGTTAAATGGCCCAAGAAAACAACCAAAACCCCATTGAAATGACATATCTTTGTAATGGTTCTGTCGCAAAAACATGGTTAATGCAAGACCTATCATCTTGTTTTTGTTGACCTTCTATAAGGATAACGCGAAGAGGTTAAAAAGTGTTCAACTCTACCGAGAAAAACGCGCTGCTTGAAGAATTCCTGCCTGCAGTGCTGGCAGGGGTTCCCCATGCCGCGATCTTGGTGGCGCGCGATTCAAAAGTGGCCATGGCCAACCCTTTGGCTGCCGCGTTATTTGGCCCTGCTTTGCAGGGGCGTCATTATGGGCTGACGCTGCGCCAGCCCGAGGTTTTGGACGCTGTGGCCAATTGTCTTTATACAGAAACCGCTGCAACGCTGCGCCTGACCATGCGGCAGGGCGATCAAGAGGGCAGTTTTGCCATCACCATCTCGCCCGTGCCCAATGGCGCGATTTGCGTTTTCGAAGATGTCAGCCCGCAAGAGCAGACCGACCAAATGCGCCGCGATTTTGTGGCCAATGTCAGCCACGAGCTGCGCACGCCGCTGACTGCGCTACAGGGCTTTATCGAAACGCTGCAAGGCCCCGCGCGCGATGATCCCGCCGCCCGCACGCGGTTTTTGGACATTATGGCCACCGAGGCCGAGCGGATGAACCGCCTTGTCACCGATTTGCTGCATCTGAGCCGCGTCGAGGCGCAAGAGCGTCTGCGCCCAGATACGGAAATTGACCTTGCCGCAACCATTGCTTTGGCCGTTGATGGGCTGCGCCCCTTGGCGCAACGTGCCGAGGTGATGCTGGACAGCAAGGGGCTTGATGCGCCGCGCAATCTGTTTGCCGATTCCGATCAAATCATGCAAGTGGTTGGAAATCTTGTAGAAAACGCGATCAAATATGGCAGCGTAAAAGGTGGGCGCGTCGAAGTGGGCCTGACCGAAACAGTCACCCTGCGCGGGCCTGCCTATTGTTTTTGGGTGCAAGATGCAGGCAGCGGCATTGCCGAAGAACATATCCCGCGCCTGACCGAACGCTTTTACCGCGTCGACAGCCACCGCTCGCGCGCACAAGGCGGTACGGGGCTGGGTCTGGCGATTGTCAAACATATCGTCAGCCGCCATCGTGGCAAGTTAAGTATCGAAAGCGTCAAAGGGCAGGGCAGCCGCTTTTCGGTGTTTCTGCCGCTGGGTTAAGGCGCGCTACAGCCGCCCAAGGCGCTGGGTCAGCAGGTCAAAGAATCCCTGCGCATGGACATCGCCGATGAACATGGCATTGGGCGCGCGGTTGGATACGCCCCACCAATCGGCCACAGTCATGCCCAATGTCAATTCGGATTGGGTTTCTATTTCCACATTGATAAACCGCCCCGTGAACAGATGCGGCGCGATCAAATAGGCGATGACAGTCGGGTCATGCAGCGGGCCGCCATCGCTGCCATATTTGGCCACGTCAAAGCGTTCGAAAAAGTCCGCCCATTCGGCGGCAACGCGGCCAACATTGGTGCCCAATGCGCGAATCGCCTCAACGCGGGCGCGGGTTGCGATGACTTTATGCGTGACATCCAGCGGCATCATCACCGCGGGCACGCCCGATTTCAGCACAATTTCAGCGGCCTCGGGATCGACGTAAATGTTGAATTCGGCCGCAGGGGTGATATTGCCTACTTCGAAATAGGCCCCGCCCATCAGCACGATTTCCTGCACCCGCGCAATGATATCGGGGGCCTGCAAAAAGGCCTGCGCAATATTGGTCAGCGGCCCAAGTGGGCAAAGGGTGATGGTTTTTTCAGGCGCGCGGCGGATGGTGTCGATGATGAAATCCACCCCGTGCTGGCCCTGCAACGCCATGGTGGGTTCCACCATCGGCGGCCCGTCCAGCCCTGTGACCCCATGCACATGTTCGGCTGTGACCAGCTTACGCTTAAGCGGCGCATCGCAGCCAGCAAAAACGGGAATATCACGCCGCCCTGCCAACTCGCAGACAATGCGCGCATTGCGCTGGGTCAGCGGCAGCGGCACATTGCCCGCCACCGCGACCACGCCCAAAACCTCGACCTCTTCCGGGCTGGCCAAGGCCAGTAGAATGGCAAAGGCATCGTCTTGGCCAGGATCGGTGTCGATTATAATGCGGCGCGGTTGGGTCATGGTAGGCTCCTTTGCGCCCACCAAATCCCAGCCGCGCCCCTTTGTCGAGGGGGGTTAGTTATCGAAATCGACGGTTTCAATCAGCCGCAGCGCAGCAGGGCGCAGGGCGGCAATTTCGGTCAGGGGTTTGCTATCGGGCGTAAACGTGCCCCATGATTGCACCAAAGCCGAGCGCGCCACCCCTGCCTTAACGGGAAATTCGTAATTTGTTTCGGCATAGATTTTCTGCGCAGTGTCGCCCGACAGCCATTCCATCAGCTTTAATGCCGCCTCTTTATTGGGTGCAGCTTTGGTCATGGCCACGCCTGACAGGTTCATATGCGTGCCGCCATCGGCAAAGGTTGGAAACACCACAGACACCGAATTTGCCCATTCGGCCTGTTCAGGATCGGCCAGCATTTGGCCCATGTAATAGGTGTTGCCCACGGCAATATCGCATTCCCCTGCCCAAATCGCCTTGACCTGATCGCGGTCGCCGCCATCGGGTTTGCGCGCCAAATTGGCCTTGACCCCCTCCAGCCAAGTCTTTGTATAGGCTTCGTCATGATGGGCCATAATCGCCGCCGTCAGGGCCACGTTGTAATCATGCGTGCCTGAACGGGTGCAAATGCGGCCTTTCCATTTTGGGTCGGCCAAATCTTCATAGGTGGTCACTTCGCCCGCCGACACGCGGTCTTTGCTGGCATAAACAATGCGGGCGCGGGCAGTAAGGCCAAACCACTGGCCCGCAGGGTCGCGGAATTCGGCAGGGATATTGGCCGTCAGCACGGGCGAGGTGACGGGCTGCGTCACGCCCGCAGCCACCACTTCGGTCAGGCGCGCGATATCGACTGTCAGCACCAGATCGGCGGGCGAGCGGTCGCCCTCGGCCGCCAAACGCTCGGCCATGCCCTTATCAACAAAGGCGACATTGGTGGTAATGCCCGTTTCCGCAGTAAAGGCATCAAGCAGGGGTTGAATCAGCTCTGGCTGGCGGTGGGAATAGATATTCACCTCTTGCGCCACAGCAGGCAGGGCGCTGGACAGAAGCAGAGCGATCAGGGGCAGGCGGATGGACATTGTTGACTCCTTTAGTCGGAAACTGCCGCCTGAATATTCCGAGTATTTTACTTGGTCAATAGAAAAATCGCTGCAGCTTTCACTTAGGCGCAAATATCCTCGCCGAAGGCGCAGGCGGGCGGGGCAGGCGCGCCGCGGGGGATATTTGGGCCAATATCAAATCAGCCGCGTTCTTCGAGCTTGGCGCGGTTCCACAGCGCGTCCATTTCCGCCAAGTCAGAGCTGGCGGGGGTTTTGCCCGCCGCGCGCAGCCAATCTTCGATGCGGGCAAAGCGGCGGGTGAATTTGGCATTGGTGCGGCGCAGGGCGGCCTCGGGGTCGATGTTCAAATGGCGGGCAAGATTGGCCATGACAAACAAGATATCGCCAAATTCATCTTCGATGGCATCGGGCGACGGATTCGCGCGCGCCTGCGCCAATTCCACAATCTCTTCGCGCAGTTTATCCAAGACCTCATCGGTGGAGGGCCAATCAAAGCCCACACGTGCGGCGCGGTTTTGCAGTTTGATGGCGCGGGTCAGCGCGGGCAGGCCCATGGCCACCCCGTCCAAGACGCGGGCATCTTGCCCCCGTTCGGCGGCCTTTTGTTTTTCCCAATCCAAACTTTGCGCGCTGGCCGATTTGTCGCGCGACTGCCCGCCAAATACATGCGGATGGCGGGCAATCATTTTGTCGCAAATGGCGCGGGCCACATCGGCAAAGGTGAACATCCCCGCCTCGCCTGCCATTTGTGCGTGAAAGACCACTTGCAGCAGCAAATCGCCGAGTTCGCTGGGCAATTCATCCCAAGCCTTGCGCGTGATCGCATCGACCACCTCATAGGCCTCTTCCAGCGTATAGGGGGCGATGGAGGCAAAGGTCTGCTCGATATCCCAAGGACAGCCCGTCTGCGGGTCGCGCAGCCTGTGCATAATCTGCAAAAGCCGCTGCATTTGCGCCAAGCCCTGTTCAAAATCATCGCTGCCCATTGCTTCATCCCCGTTTCTTGCCGTAAAACAGTGCCAGCAGGAGTGTCCCATGCCCATCATCAATCGTATCGCCGCTTTTTCCGAAGAAATGAAGGGCTGGCGTCGCCATTTGCATGCCCATCCCGAATTGTCCTTTGCCTGCCACAATACCGCCGCCTATATCACAGCGCGTTTGGCCGAAATGGGTGTGGATGAGATTCACGGCGGCATTGGCCAGACGGGGATTGTGGCGATTATCAACGGGCAGGGTAACGCGCAGGGTAAGGGGCCAACCATTGGCCTGCGCGCTGATATGGACGCGCTGCCCATCACAGAGACAACGGGCGCGGCCTATGCCAGCACCATACAGGGCAAGATGCATGCCTGCGGGCATGATGGCCATGTCACCATGCTGCTGGGGGCGGCAAAATATCTGGCGGAAACGCGCCGTTTTTCGGGCCGCGTGGCGCTGGTGTTTCAGCCTGCCGAAGAAGACGGCGCAGGCGGGCAGGCCATGGTGCAAGATGGTCTGATCTCGCGCTTTGACATTTCGCAAATCTACGCGCTGCACAATGCGCCCAATATTGCCTTTGGTCATTTCATCACCCGTGCGGGGCCTTTGATGGCCTCGGTTGACACGGCGGATGTCACCATCATTGGCAAGGGTGGGCATGGGGCCACGCCACATGAATGTATCGATCCTGTTGTGGCGGTGGTGGCTATGGTGCAGGCGGTGCAAACCATCATCCCGCGCAATGTCTATGCGCTGGACGAGGCGGTGATTTCGGTCACGCAAATTCACACAGGCACGGCCAGCAATATCATTCCCGAAGAGGCGACCTTTTGCGCCACAATCCGCGCCTTTCGCCCCGAAGTGCGCGAATTGTTGAAACGGCGGTTTTATGAGATTGTCGAAGGCACCGCCGCCGCCTTTGGCGTGCAGGCGCAGATCGCATATGACTGGGGCTATCCTGCCACAGTCAACGAGGCTGCCGCCACGGATTTTGCCTGCGCCGTGGCCCGCGATGTGGTGGGCGAGGCGGCGGTGAACGGCGCATCGGTGCGCGAGATGGGGTCTGAAGATTTCAGCTATATGCTAGAGGCTTGCAAAGGGGCTTATCTGTTCCTTGGCACGGGGCCTGGGGCGGGGCTGCATCATTCGGCCTTTGATTTCAATGACGATGTCTCGCCGATCGGCGCAAGTTTCTTTGCGCGTCTGGTTGAAACGGCGCAGCCGCTTGCCTAACTCATCTGTCAAAGGCGTTGGGAAAAGGGGGGCGCTGTGACACCCGAAGTGTTGGTTTTGCTGATAAATGCAGCGGGCCTTGCGCTGGCCTATGGCGTGGTCTACCCCCGTCTTGTGCCAATCACGATGGGAAAAATGGTGCTGGCCGATACGATTTTGACCGTTGTTTTGGTGGGCAGTGTCACGGCGTTGTTCTGGGGCAGCGGCACGCAGTTTTGGCTGCTGGGTTGGTATGTGGGGCCTGCTGTTTTTGCCATTGTAACGCTGCTGGTCATCGAATGGCCGCTGTTTTCGTGGTTCACCAAAAAGCACGGCATCGGTTTTTAAGGGCGCGGCGGGCACTGGCGCGAATTTGATCAAAATGCTAGGCTGCCTCTAAAGGAGCCTGTCATGACCATCCGCCCAAATACCCCCAGCCCCGCTGATCTGTTTGCATTGGATCGGCGACATGCGCTGCATCCATGGACAAATTTTGGCCCCTTCGAAGATAAGGGTGCGCTGGTCATCTCGCGCGGCGAGGGCGCGCATCTGTGGGATGCAGATGGCAAGCGGTATTTTGATGCGGTGGGCGGGCTGTGGTGCACCAATATCGGCCTTGGTCGGGCGGAAATGGCCCGCGCGATTGGCGATCAGGCGCAGCGCCTTGCCTTTTCCAACACATTTGTCGACATGACCAATGATCCGTCCGCGCTGCTGGCGGGGGAAATTGCGCGCCTTGCGCCGGGGGATTTAAACCGCGTGCATTTCACAACAGGGGGGTCAACGGCTGTTGACACTGCTGTGCGCATGGTCAGCTATTATCACCACGCCCGCGGCAATCCGCAGAAAACCGATATCGTGGCGCGCGATCATTCCTATCACGGCAGCACCTATCTGTCGCAATCCGTGGGCAAGCGGCCCGGCGATCGGGTGGAAGAATTTCGCTATAAAACCGACGGCATCCACCATTTGGCCTACCCCAACCCCTATCGCCGCCCCGAAGGGATGACCGAGGCCGACTTTTGCGATATGCTGCTGGCCGAGTTTGAGGCGTTGATTGAAACCGTGGGCGCAGAGCGCATTGGCGGCTTTATTGCCGAGCCGATCCAAGCCTCGGGCGGCATCATCATTCCGCCGCAGGGCTATCTGCGCCGCATGTGGCAGATGTGCCAGCGCCATGACATTTTGTTCATCGCCGACGAGGTGGTCACCGCTTGGGGCCGTCTTGGCCATTGGTTTGCCAGTTTGGACGAATTTGGCGTGCAGCCCGATATGATCTGCACGGCCAAAGGGCTGACATCGGGTTACCAACCCCTTGGTGCGGTTGTGTTTTCGGATCGAATTTGGCAGGTGATGGCCGAAGGCGGGCAGCGCTGGTTTACATCGGGGCTGACCTATTCGGGCCATCCTGTGGCCTGTGCTGCTGGGCTGAAGAACATCGAAATCATGGCGCGCGAGGATTTGCTGGGCAATGCTGCGCGCGTGGGGGCCTATTTCCAATCGCGGCTCAAGGCGCTGGAATCCCTGCCTTTGGTGGGCCAAGTGCGCGGCCAAGGGCTGATGCTCTGCGTGGAAAACGTGGCCGATAAGGCCAGCAAAGACCCGCTGCCCGATGGCGCGAACGAAAGCAAACGCATTTCGAATGCCTGCGAAGAGATGGGTTTGATCGTGCGTCCAATTGGCCATTTGAACGTGATGTCCCCGCCGCTGATTATCACCAAGGCGGACGTCGATTTCATCGCCGATGTGTTGGAAAAAGCGATTGCGCGGGTCAGCGATGATTTGGTGCGCGAGGGGTATCGGCTGGCCTAGGGGCGCCTGCCCGCCAAGCCCGCCCATAAACGATCTGCCCCTTGCCAAGCCTGCCCGCGCGCCCTAGCTATGGCGCACGGATCCGCGCGGTCTCCGCCTGAACGATAGCGCCTATTTGTCCGAGACTCCCATGCCATTAGAAGATGCGAAATCTGACATTGACGCCGCCTTTATGCGATCTGATCTGCGCGGCTATTCCTTTGAAAACGCTTTTGCGGGGGCGACCAGTTTTTTGCGCCGCCGCTATAGCAAAGACCTCAGCGGGGTTGATCTGGCCATTACAGGCGTGCCCTTTGACCAAGCGGTCACGCATCGCGCGGGCACCCGCTTTGGCCCTCGCGCGATCCGCGAGGCGTCCAGCCTGATGACCTTTGATCCGCCCCATGGCTGGCCCACCCATCCTTTGGAAGAGATGGCCATCGTCGATTATGGCGATCTGGCCTTTGATTATGCCAAAACCGCCGATTTTCCTGCGCGCCTGACAGAACATATCGCGGGGATACTGGGCGCAGGGGCAGGGGCCATCACGCTGGGCGGGGATCATTACATCACCCTGCCCATCCTGCGCGCCTATGCGGGCAAGTTCGGCCCACTTTCGGTGATCCATTTCGATGCACATTCCGACCTGTGGCCCGACGATGATATGACCCGCATCGACCATGGCACGATGATGTATAAGGCGGTGAAGGCAGGCTATGTTGACCCTGCCACATCGGTGCAGATCGGCATTCGCACCACAACCGAAGATTACCTTGGCTTTCACGTGATCACGGCGCGCGAATTGCATGAAAAGGGCCATATTTGGGCGGTTGCCCGCGCGCGCGAGATTGTGGGCGCGCGGCCCTGCTATCTGACCTTTGACATCGACGCGCTAGACCCTGCCTATGCGCCCGGCACAGGCACGCCCGTGTGGGGCGGGCTACATTCGTGGCAAACCTCGGCAATGCTGCGCGATCTGGCGGGGATAAATCTGGTGGGCGGCGATGTTGTCGAAGTCTCGCCACCCTATGACACCACAGGGGCCACGGCGATTGCAGGGGCGCATGTCGCCTATGATTTGATTTGCCTTTACCATTGGGCCAAGGTGCGGCAGTGAAGATTGCACTGGCACTGATCTGTATCGCCGTGGCGGCGCTGGCG
The DNA here is from genome assembly GCA_027490955.1 of Rhodobacter sp. Lineage (GTDB taxonomy): Bacteria > Pseudomonadota > Alphaproteobacteria > Rhodobacterales > Rhodobacteraceae > Cypionkella. The sequence goes on along the minus strand of JAIXXB010000005.1, from coordinate 48,794 downwards.
GCCTATCTCCGCTTTGCGCCGTCTGATCCTGCGCGCTGGCATATCGCGCTGCACCCGCGCCCTGCGGAACTAGCAGGCCCATCGGCGCAGATGGTGGTGCTGCGCGGCGGGGCCTATATCGATTTGCCCATGGCCGATGACCTGCTGGCGCGGCTGAATGCAATCGCCATGGCCACGCCGCGCACCAAGCTGCTTGCTGGCAGCGTTAGCGAAGGGCGCATCACATGGATCACCCGATCTGCCCTCTGGGGCTTTCCCGATTACACCACCGCCGAGGTGGGGCCGCAGGGGCTCACCCTCTATGCGCGCCTGCGCTTTGGCGGGGGGGATCGGGGGGTGAATGCGGCGCGACTGGCGGGCTGGATTGCCGCCTTAGCCAAATCCTAGGCCGCAGCCACGGCGACAGCACCTCCGCCACAGCGCCGCCGCCGCCCCACTGCACCCTTGACCGCGCCGCACAAATTCGCCAAAGCCAGACCATGGTTCCTTTAGATAAACTTGCCCAAATCTCTCAGCGGTTCGAGTTTCTCGAAGCGCGGCTGAATGCGGGAGCATCGCCTGCCGAAATTGCCGAATTGTCGCGCGAGTATTCCGAACTTGGCCCCGTGGTGGCCGAAATCAACGCCTATAGGCGCGCTTTGGACGATTTGGCCGAGGCCGAGGCGATGCTATCAGACCCCGACATGCGCGCGCTGGCCGAGGATGAGATTCCCGCGCTCAGGGCGCGTATCCCCGAAATGGAGGCTCGCCTGCAAGTGGCGCTGCTGCCCAAAGATGCGGCCGATGCGCGCCCTGCCATTTTGGAAATCCGCCCTGGCACGGGCGGGGACGAGGCCGCGCTGTTTGCTGCCGATTTGCTGCGCATGTATCAGCGCTATGCCGAGAAAATGGGCTGGAGTTGGGACGTTTTGGACCAGCAAGACAGCGAATTGGGCGGAATCAAAGATGTCTCTGTCCATATCAAAGGCGAAGGTGTTTTTGCCAAGATGAAATTCGAATCGGGCGTGCACCGCGTGCAGCGCGTCCCCGAAACCGAGGCGCAGGGCCGTGTGCATACGTCGGCTGCGACTGTGGCCGTTCTGCCCGAGGCAGAGGAAGTGGATTTGGTTATCCCCGCCAGCGATATCCGCATCGATACGATGCGCGCATCAGGTGCGGGGGGCCAGCACGTCAACACAACCGATTCTGCCGTGCGCATCACCCATTTGCCTACGGGCATCATCGTGACATCGGCGCAAAAATCGCAGCACCGCAACCGCGAACTTGCCATGCAAGTGCTGCGCGCGCGCCTGTATGATTTGGAACGCGCCCGCGTGGATGGCGCGCGCGCGGCAGAACGCAAAAGCCAAGTGGGCAGCGGCGATCGCAGCGAACGCATCCGCACCTATAACTATCCCCAAGGCCGCATGACCGATCATCGCATTAACCTGACGCTTTATTCGCTGGGCGCGGTGATGCAGGGCGAAATTGGCGAGGTGATTGATGCGCTGGTCGCCCATGATCAGGCCAGCAAATTGGCCGAGATGGAGGGATGAGCGCGCCGCAAAGCGCCGCCTATGCGTTGCGCGGCGGGGTGGCTGCGCTGAAAGCGGCGGGGATTGACAGCGCGGCGGGCGATGCGCGGGTGCTCTTGGCCGATAGTATGGGCCTTGCGCCAGATCGGCTGACGCTGCATTTGCAAGATGATCTGCAGACGGCAGCACGCGCGCGCTTTGACGCCCATATCCGCGCCCGCGCCGCCCATCAGCCCGTGGCGCAGATCATTGGGCAGCGCCTGTTTTGGGGCCGCAGCTTTATCGTCACGCGCGATACGCTGGACCCGCGCCCAGAAACCGAAATCTTAGTGGCCGAGGCGCTGCGCCGCCCCTTTGTCAAAATGCTGGATTTGGGCACAGGCACGGGCTGCATCCTGTTGTCTTGCCTTGGCGCGATGCCCATGGCGGTGGGGGTTGGGGCCGATGTGTCTGCCGCCGCATTGCAGGTGGCGCAGCGCAACGCGCAGGCGCTTGGCCTAGGCCGCCGCGCCCGTTTTCAGCGCAGCGATTGGTTTGCCGCAATCACCGACCGCTTTGATCTGATCGTCTCGAACCCGCCCTATATCGCCTTGGCTGATATGGCGGGCCTTGCCCTCGATGTGCAAAACTGGGAGCCGCATCTGGCCCTGACCGATGGGGGCGATGGGCTGACGGCCTACCGCGCCATTGCGGCGGGGGCAGGGGCGCGCCTGATCGAGGGCGGGCGCATCCTGCTGGAAATTGGCCCCACGCAAGGCGCGGCTGTCTCGCAGCTTTTGGCGGCGCAGGGGTTCGAATCTGTTGCGATTCTGCCCGATTTTGATGGCCGTGACCGCGTGGTTTGCGCGCAAAAGCCCCGCAGCGATGTGCCATCCGATAACCCTTCTGCGGCCTAATCGTCGCACCTTGTGCAACAATTCAATTTTGGCAAAGAATCTGCTTGCCCCAAGGCGGCAGCTATGGTTAGTCAATGCCATGCGCCACAGGCTTTGGCCGTGATGTCGCGTTTAACCCCGGTCATTGCCGTACCCCTTCAGGGGCGATCTGAACAGATCAGGCAGGTTTAAGACCGTTATCTGGATCAAAGGCTCATATGCGTTCTTCCAAGTCCCGCTCGCGTTCCAAGGCGAACCGCCCGCGCACCTTAGGCAATATCATCAACCGCGTCTTCGACAGCTCTGGGCCCGAAGGCAAGGTGCGTGGAACGCCGCAGCAGATTATTGAAAAATATCAAACGCTTGCCCGTGATGCGCAATTGTCAAATGACCGTGTCGCCGCCGAGAATTTCTTGCAACATGCCGAACATTACACGCGGCTTTTGGCCGAAGCGATGCGCGAAATGGCCGCCGAGCAAGAGGCGCGCGGGCAGGGCTATGGGCAGAATAATGGCCAAAATGGCTGGCAAAATCGTGGACCAGATGGCCGCGCCGAGGGCGGTCGTGCCGATGGCGGCGAGGGGGATCAGCCCTATGCTTTGCCCCATGATGTGATTGATGGCGAGGCGGCCTTGGTCGATTTGCCCGAACATGATCGCGCCGCGATGGCCCCGCGCCAGTTTCAGCCGCGCCCAGATCGCCAAAATGACAATCGCCCCAACAACAATCGCCCCAACACGCGCCTGCCATCAGACAGGCCCCAGGGCGAAAGACCGCAGCAGGGCGAAAGACCGCAGCAAGGCGACAGAGATCAGGTGGCACGTCCCCGCGATGACCGCCCCCGTGATGATCGCCCGCGTGAGGATCGCCCCCGCGAAGACCGCCGCGAAGACCGCCGCCCCGCACCCGCGCCGCAACTGCGTTTTGAAGATGGCACTGCAGAGGCGCGTCCAACCCCCGCGCCAATATTTGAATCCCCCGCCGCAGTCGTCGCGCAAATTGCAGAAGCACCCGCTGCCGCACCAAAGCCGCGCGCAGTGCGCGCCAAGAAACCTGCCGCCGTGCCAGAAGGCCAGCTTGACGTTTAACCTGCGGCCGCAAAGGCGCGGCTGAGGGCGCAAAACTGTTCTAGCGATATTTCCTCGGCCCGCGCGGTGGGGGGGATATCGCAGTCGGTCAGCAGGGTTTCGATGGCGGGGTGCAGCCCCTTAAGAGAGGATCGCAGCATTTTGCGGCGCTGATTAAAGGCCATGGCCGCGATGCGCTGCAAAATCGCAAAATCTGCCTCAAATCGCGGGGCATCCAGACGCGTTAAATGCACCACAGCCGAATGCACCTTGGGCGCGGGGGTAAAAGCCTCGGGCGGAAGATGCATGACGATTTTGGCATCGCACCGCCACTGGGCCAACAGCGCCAAACGGCCATAATGATCGCTTTTGGGCCGCGCCACGATTCGCTCGGCCACTTCTTTTTGAAACATCAGCGTCAGGCTTTGCCAAAAGGGTGGCCAGATGGCAGGAGAAAGCCAGCGGATCAGCAGTTCTGTGCCCACATTATAGGGCAGATTGGCGATGATGCGAATGGGCGGGGTCAGCGCCGCGCCCACATCCACCGCCAATGCATCGGCATTCATCACGGACAATCTGTTTGGATAGACCGCCGCGATGTCGTTCAGGGCGGCAATGCAGCGCGGGTCTTTTTCAATGGCCAGCACGCGCCGCGCACCCTCGACCAACAAGCCGCGCGTCAATCCCCCTGGGCCAGGCCCCACTTCCAGCACGTCGCAGGCTGTTAAATCACCCGCCATGCGGGCGATTTTCGCAGTTAAGTTCATATCCAGCAAAAAGTTCTGGCCAAGCGCCTTTTTGGCAACAAGATCATAGGTTTGGATCACATCGCGCAGCGGCGGCAGACCATCAATCGTGGCCATGCGCGCCCCGCTTTTGTGCCATGTCCTGCGCCATGCGCAGCGCGGCAATCAGGCTGTCGGCACGGGCCAAGCCGCGCCCTGCGATATCATATGCCGTGCCATGGTCGGGCGAGGTGCGCACAAAGGGCAGGCCCAGCGTCACATTCACCCCGCCGTCAAAATCGATGGTCTTGATCGGGATCAGTGCTTGGTCGTGATACATGCAGATCGCCGCATCATAGGCCGCGCGGGCGCGGGCGTGAAACATGGTATCGGCGGGCAAAGGCCCTGCAATTTGCAGCCCCTCTGCCCGCAAATCTTGCAGCACAGGGATAATCAGATCAAGTTCCGCGCGCCCCATCGCGCCACCTTCGCCCGCATGGGGGTTCAACCCTGCCACGGCCAAACGCGGCGCGGCCAAACCGAAATCGCGCATCAGCGCGGCATGGGTGATGGTGATGGTGCGGCGCAGCAGCTCTGCGGTCAGCGCAGTTGGCACCTGTGACAGCGGAATATGGATGGTGACGGGCACAACGCGCAGCGACGGGGCGGCCAGCATCATCACCGCCTCTGCGCCCCCTGCCAAATGCGACAGAAATTCCGTATGCCCCGGAAAGGCGAAATTTGCGCCATCCTTCAGCGCCTTTTTGTTGATGGGCAAGGTGCATAACGCCGATGCTGCCCCCGATTGCACCAAATCCACAGCGCGTGCGATGGCCGCGATGATGGCTGCGGCATTGGCAGGGTTTGGTCTGCCATGCTCGACTGGGGCGGCGAAGGGATGCGGCAAAACGGGCAAAACATCGGCGGGCACGTCCAGCGCCTGATCTGCCCGATCAATCATTTGAACTGCGGTGCGGGGCGGCAAATGCGCAGGATCGCCGATATAAAAGAACGGCACATCCTGCCCCAAAACTTGCCGCGCGCGCGGGGCCAATTCAGGGCCTATGCCAGATGGATCTCCGCAAGACAGCGCGATTGGCGCGCGGTCTTTCATGGATCGCGGATCAGCGCATCTGCGCGCAATTCAGACAAGAACACCTCGGACATCGCAGCAAGGCGTTGATTTTTCAGCAGCAATTTTATTTCGTCGCGGCTTGCGGTTTGCTGTGGGTCAATGCCGCGCGCGCAAAGCATCACTGCCATCGGCCCTGCAGCGCCCGCCAGAGGCCCTGCAATTTCGCCCGCATCAAGGCTTTGCAAGACGCTGAGCGCGCCCGCACTGCCGCGCGCATTGCGCGTGACAGTCAAGCCGTTCTTGCTGGCATAATCGTACAGATCATCGCAGCCATCCACATTGGCCCGCAGATCGGCAACACCATTTGCGCCAAGCGTGATTTCGGCAGAATCGACCACGGTTGCACCCGTTTGTGCCACGGGCGTGCTGCCATTTTCGATCATCTGATAGATATAAAGCTTATCTTCCAGGATGATCGGGGTTGAAATGGCATTGGGGGCCAAGCCGCGCACCAAGACGGCGACATCATCGGGCAATTCCGATAGGCGTTTGGGCGCGGTGGTTCCGCCATTTCCTGCAGTGGCCCCAATCGACACGGCGCGGGCCGCATCAGAAAAACTGCGCCCTTTGATAAAATCAATCTGCAAATTGCGCGCCAAAGCCAAGGCTTGGTTGCGCCGATCACCGCCTGCATCCAGAACAATTTCTGCCAAGGTCACAGTTTGCGCCTCGCTGACGCGCATATTGGTCAAAGCGCGGTCAACCGCCGCATCAGAGATCGTCACAGAATCGCCAAACCGCGTGCTGATCACGCGCCGCCAGATCAACCCTGCACTGACAAAATCGCGAAAGGTTTCGGGGGCAATGCCCTGCTCGCCAATGGCTTTCAAAAAGCCCTGCGCATCCAAGGTGCCGCGCGATGCAAATTCCTCCATCCCCGCCATCACCTCTTCGGGCGACAGGGCCAGCCCCATGGATTTGGCCATGGCAAGGCGCAAACGATCATCAATCAGGCCCGACATCGCCTCGGCCCGCAGATCGCCGTCAAAGCCCAGCAAATCCAAAAAAGCCATGCGTTGGCTCAGCTCAAAGCCCGTAATCGCATGATCGTTCACATATTTCACGGGCGTGAAAGAGGCTTTGGTCGCCTCTTGCGCCCATGCCATCTGCGCCGATACCACGAAAAGCGCAGCCGCCAGCACGGAAAACATCCTATGCAGGACAGGTGTATTTGGGGCCATGACCTTCGGCTCTTGGCGCATTATCATCCTCGACATTGTTCTGCCACACCTGCTGCTTGCCCGCCAAAACCCAAGAAGGCAACAGATAGGCCAAAGACTGTATTTGGGTCAACACTAGAGGAGGTTGCGAAGCTACGCGAGAGGGAAACGTCAACCTTCAAACATTCATTGCGGTATACCAATTCTGCCCCCGACTTCGATAGCGCCTCTGCTTGGGCATCATAGCGCGCGGTGACGCTGGCATTCCAGCGTTGCGACAAAGTTTGCGATGCAAAGAGCGATATTTCGCTGATCGTATCGGCGCGCTGTTCGTCTGTGTCGGCGGGGGTGTAAAGATAGCCCAAGGACAGGGCCGTTTTGTTGGCCTTGACCGCGCTGCGCAGTTCCAATTTGCGCACATCGCCGTCTTCGGTAAACAGGCTGCGCGCTGTCAGTCCCAAGCTGCTGTTCATATCCAACTGCCCCGCCACCAGCCAATCTGACCGCGCCTGACCAAGGCCCGAGGCATCGGCAAATTGCTGCACAGTATTGGCCGAGATCACCCGCCCAAGCGACAGTTGCAACCGCTGGCCATTTGGCGCGGCATAGGTGTAGTTCAGCCCCAAATTGGCGCGATTGCTGGCTTCAATCCGATCTGATCCGGGAAAGCGGTTCAGGGCAAAAAGATTGCCTTCGTCAAATTCCACCAGCGCGCTGTCTTCGTTAAACAGGCGCAGCGCATTCTCTGGGGCCAAGACCACCTGCGCCATCGGCTCTAGCGTATGGGTGCCGCCATCGGCGCTGGATTTGATCAGCGGCCAGCGCAATTCGGCGGCAAAGGCGGCGGTGTTTCGGTTGTAATCGCCTGCATAGACTGCGTCTTGATCTACGCGGTAGCGATCCAGCCTGACGCCCAAAGTGGCTTGGCCCAGCACGCCATAGGGCAGCAAGGCAGATTTTTGCCATTCGCCCGACAGGCCAAAGCCGCCCACATCGCGCCCATCTGCCGCGCCGTCAGGGTCTGGCCCGTCCAGCGGGTCAGAAGATGCGCGCTGGCGCAGTTTTGCCGATATGCCAAAGCTTAAATCGCCAAAATCGCCCATATCCAGCCGTTGCAGGCGTTCATAATCGGCAATTTGGCTGGGCTGGGTGGCGTTGTTATCGCGGCTGCGCACCGAGTAAAAGCCCAGAACACGCGCCTGTTCGACCCGTTCGCGTTTGGCGCGGCTAATTTCGGCCGAGGTGACAAAGCGATCTTGTTCGGTCAGGCCATATTGGCTGAAAAAACCCGCGTCCGAAACTGTTTCACCGCGCAATCGCAATGTATAATCGGCAGGCAAGCGGAAGTTGCCCGAGGCCAGCACATAGCCGCGCAATTTGCCGTTTTCGGTGGTGTCACTTGAAACCGCGCCGTCCACTGTGATGTTGCCCGTGCTGAAGGCTTGGCGATAGCGCAGCGCGACACTGCGATCACCCAAATCTGTGGCAAAGGGCGTGATCAGCAGGTCTTTGCTGGGGCCAAGTGCGATGAAATAGGGCAGCTTTACACCAAAGCCCAAAGACGTGCTGACCTCAAGCTTTGGCACCAGAAATCCCGTGGCGCGTTCCAGCGTTGGGTCTGCCAATCGCAGGCGCGGAAAATAGGCAAGCGGCACACCTGCAAGGCGGAACTGGGCATTGTCGAAATACAGCTGTTTTTCAACTGTGTCATGCACCACGCGGCTGGCGCGAATTTCCCACAGGGGCGCGCGGCCGAGGCAGGTTTTGCAAGACGAGGCCGCCGCCGTGAACATGGCATTATACCGCCCATCCACCCGCTGCATTGTGCCTGCGGTGATCTGCAACTGCTGGTCGATAATCATCCTTGCGCTGCGGATCAACCCATCGCGCAGATCATCGCTTAACTCGGCTGACGAGGCGAGAATGGTGACGCTTTGCCCATCATCAAGGCTGATCGGCCCGTCAATCACCAATTTGTTTTGTGTGCGGTCATAAACAATGCGCCGCGCCATCAGGCGGTAGCCTTCGTGGATCACCTCCACATCGCCCGTGGCCACCAAAACATCACCTGGCGTGATGGCCATGGAATCAGCAATCAGGGTGGCTTTGGATTGGGCCAGCACAGGGGCGGCAAGGGAAAATGCCAAAACCAAACAGGCGCAAAGACCTGCGCTGCGCATCACGGCGCGCCAGATAGCTTTTGCCGATCTTGCCATCATCCCTCCTCCAAATGCAAAAGCAGACTGACCGCCAGCAAGGACGCGGCCGCTGTGGGGCCCCAAGCCGAGAGAATCACAGGCACTTTGCCGTTCTGGCCGAATACTTCGGCAATGTTGCGAAAGAAGAAAACACCAAATCCAAGCATCACCGCAATAATCACCATCTGCGCGCGGTTGCCCGCCCTGATATGACGCATTGTAAAGCCTGCTGCAACCAAGACCATGACAACCAAAAACAAAGGTTTGGCCAATTCGCTTTGCAGCCACACCTGAAAGGCGCGGGCCGAAAACCCTGCCGATTGCAAAGAGGCGATATGCGCAGGCAAAGCCCAGATTTGCACCGAACTTGGCCGCCCAAATCCCGATGTCAAATCTTGCGGCTGCAAATCGGTTGCAATGCGGCTGCCATCGGGCAGGGTTTTGCGCAGCTTTTCAGGATTGCCCTGCGTCAAATCCCACACCAGCGCACCTGTCAGCACCCAAGCCTGCGGTTCAAGCTGGGCTGTGGCCGCCTCGATGCGTTCAAGGGGCGTGCCCTCTGCGTCAAAGCGAATAAAGGTTGCGCCCAGCAGCCTTAGGCCAGACTGCTCGGTCGTTGCGGCATGCACCATGGTCTGCTCGCCCGCCCAGCCTTGGCGCATCCAGACACCAGTTTCGCCCACTGACAGCGCGGTCGATGCGCTGGCGCGGCCCTTTTCTACCTCGTATTTAGAGCTGAGCACGGTCACGATTGGGTTGACCAGCGCGATCGAGGCAAGGCCAATCAGCAGCGCGCCCGTGCAAGGGGCCAGCAAAAACCGCAAGCCTGATACGCCCGATGCCCGCACGGCCACCAGTTCGGACGACCGCGACATGCCCAAAAAGAAGGTGATGGCGCTGATGATCATCATCAATGGCAAGATCGTGTAGGCGGTTTGAACCTGCCCAATGGCAGACAGGTAAATCGCGCGGCTGATGCCTTGGTCTGGCCTCAGCGCGCCCAGCTCGTCCACAATGCCGACGACAAACAACAAAAAGGCAAACACCATCACAACCCGCGCGAAGGTCGCGAAAAATCGAAACAGGATGTAGCGAAACAGCGTCATGTCGCGGCCACCATCGGGGCAGTGGCCTTGCGCGCAAGGCGCGGGCGTCCTGCGTGCCAGACCACAAGACTGGTCGCAATGGCCCCAACCAGCGGCGTCAAATAGGCCAAGGCCCAGCCGCCTTTGATCCTTGGGCCGTTTGAGAGGGTGACGATATGCACCAGATACATCACAATCAGCAAAGCCACGGCCAAAGAAATCTGCTTCCAAAGGCCTTGACGGCTGAACCCGCCAACCAAAAGCGCGGAAAAGCCAATCATCGCGGTAAAGGCCGAACTGACCGCCCAAGTGATGCGCGAATGGCCCGTAAACTGCAGATATCCAACGCGCCTGCCCACAGACTCGGCCGTTTGGTCCGATGCGGTGATCAATGCGTATGTCGATAACTCCCTTGGGCCAAGGGCGGCGCGCTTTTGCTCCTCCAGCAGGGAATCTAATGGGACTGTAAAATCAGAAAATTGGCTGGTTGACAGGGATTGATCGGCCAGAACACTGCGCTGCATCACCCCATCTAGAAGCAGCAGTTTTGGGCTGCCATCATCTGTCAGCACATAGGCGCGCTGCGCGGTATAAATCTGTTGGTAACTTGGATCGCGGGAATCCGCGATGAAAATATCCAGCAGCTCGCCATCTTCGGTGATCTCGCGCAGATACAGCACGATCCCTTCGCTGGGCGTTTGAAACTGCCCTTCCTTAAGATATTTCGCGATGTTGTTCTTTGAAATTTCCGCATTCAATTCGCGCACCCTGATCGCGGCCTCTGGAATAAGGAAATTGGTCACCACTGCGGTGAAAATGGCCACAACAATGCCAAAATACATCACAGGCCGCATGATGCGCCAATAGGAAAACCCCGTGGCCTGCAAAATCACCAACTCGCTGTCGCCAGTCAGTTTATTGGCCGTAAAGGCTGCCGCGCCAAAGGCCGCCAGCGGCACGATCAACTCGACCACGCCCGGAATGGTAAGCAGCGACATTTGCAAGAAAACGCCCAAAGATTGCCCATCACCCAGCAATGTTTCCAGCAGGCCCACCGCGCGGTTCACCCAATGGACTGCAATCAGAATAATGGCGAAAAAGCCAAAAAACCCAAGCAGTTGCCAAAAGACATAGCGGTCTATTCGTGACATGAGGTTCTGCAAGGCCGCACTTCCAATGGGTCTAATTCCTGCAAGCCTATCCCATTCGCGCGCAAGGGAAAACTGCTATCTGGCAAATTCCGCCTGCCAAGGTTAGCTTAGTGCGAAGTTCTGCGCAATCGGCGCAAAGTCAGGAGAATATAATGGCCCAAAGCGTGACGATTGCCTTTCAAAGCCCCGATCTGGCAAACTTGGCCACTGTGCAAGGGCGCATTGCCCTGTTGTGCGACGGGGATGCGCCCAACACGCCTGCCGCCAAGGCGCTGAATAAGGCCACGCGCGGGGCGCTGGCGCGGGCGCTGGCCTCGGATGGGTTTGCACGGCTGAAGGCGGACGAGGGGATGGATTTGGCCTATCCTGCAGGGCTGACCGCCGATGCGCTGCATCTGATCCGCCTGCCCAAAAAGGCAACCGCATTAGAGGCGCGGCGCGCAGGCGGCGCGATTGGCCGTGCTTTGGGGCCCAAAGGGGCACTGGTCTTGGCCGAGGCCCATGCCGCCGCCAGCGAGGTTGCGCTGGGAATTGCCCTGCGCGCCTATGATTTTGCCGCCCATAAATCTGGCCCAGCCACACAATATGGCGCAGTCACCATGGCCGTGGCCAAGCCCGAAGCACAGGCGAAATTGGCCGCTGCCAATGCCGCCTTGGCCGAGGGTGTTTTGTTCACGCGCGATTTGGTGAATGAACCTGCCAATATCCTGACCACTTATGATTTCGCCGCCCGCCTTGCTGCGATGCAAGAAATAGGTCTGGATGTCGAGATTCTGGAAGAAGATCAGCTTGAAAAGCTGGGCATGAACGCCCTGCTGGGCGTGGGGCAGGGCTCGGATAGCCCCAGCAAAGTGGTGGTGATGCAATGGCGCGGCGGCGGCGACGACGCGCCCTTTGCCCTTGTTGGGAAGGGCGTCGTCTTTGACACAGGCGGTATTTCCATCAAACCTGCGGGCGGTATGGAAGACATGACCATGGATATGGGCGGCGCTGCGGTGGTGGCAGGCGTGATGCGCACGCTTGCGCTGCGCAAGGCCAAGGCCAATGTCGTCGGGCTTGTCGGTATTGTGGAAAACATGCCCGATGGGCGCGCGCAGCGGCCTGGTGATGTGGTGCGTTCCATGAAAGGCGATACAATCGAGGTGATCAACACCGATGCCGAGGGGCGTTTGGTTTTGGCCGATGTGCTGTGGTATGCGCAAGAGCGTTTTAAACCGCGCGCCATGATCAATTTGGCCACGCTGACGGGGGCGATCATCGTGGCCTTGGGCCATGAAAATGCAGGGGTCTTTTCCAATAATGACCAGCTTGCGCATGATTTTCTGCAAGCTGCCGCCGCCGAGGGCGAGGGCGCTTGGCGCATGCCAATGGGCCAAGCCTATGATGATAAACTAAAATCTCGCGTGGCGGACATGGTCAATTCCTGCGGGCGTGATGGCGGCTCGATCACGGCGGCACAGTTCTTGCGCCGCTTTGTCAAAGACGATGTGCCATGGTGCCATTTGGACATTGCAGGGGTGGCCAGCCTGAAATCTGACACGGCCCTTGCGCCAAAAGGGGCCACAGGCTGGGGTGTGGCGGCATTGAACCGACTAATTGGGGATAAGTTCGAAAGGGAGTAACTGGCGGCTTGATATTCGCGGGGCTTTGGGTGACGTTATGCGTGTAAAGATTCACGCCCTAACAACCAAAAGTAAAGTGAAGGTATCATGCGCCAGCTATATCTAACCACCGCCATCACCGCAGCCCTATTTGGCGCGCCCGCTTTGGCCCAAACAGCGCAAGGTTCATTTGATTGGTCTGGCCCCTATGTAGGGCTGGGCTATATGACAGGCGATGTGACAATCTTAGCCACGACAAGCAGCACAGGTCGCGCTGTGCAGGCAGGGTATTTGTTTGACCAAGGCGCTTTGGTTTATGGTGCCGAGGCGCTGCGCGGCGGCGTAGACGTGGATACAGGCTTTGGCGGCACAGGTGTCAACACGCAGCTGCGCGGGCTTCTTGGCTATAACATGGGCAAAACCCTGATTTTTGTGAATCTGGGCTATGCGCGGGCCGAGTTGCTGAATTCCCTTATCGGCGATCTGCGCGACACGGGCATATCCAAAGGCATTGGCCTGCGCTATGCGGTCACGGGCCAAGTCTCGTTTGGAATTGACTATTCCACCCTTGCCATTGACGATTTTGATGGCACAGGGGTCGATCTTGACACGCGGACATGGGCCTATAGCGTCAGCTATCATTTTTGATCTTGCCTTGCAGGGTGGGCATGGCGGCCATGGCGCGGTCTAAGGAAGGGCGCATTGCCGCTTGCTCTGGGCAGGTTTGCACGTTAGGGATTACTGAAAAGCTAAAAAATATACCCATGCGTGTTTGATGCGGTGATCCATGATGAAAAAACTTCCCACCCTTGCCGTGATTTGCGCCACATTGGCCACCCCATTGGTCGCGCAAGATGCCGCGCCCAGCTCGTTTGATTGGACGGGGCCATATTTGGGCGTGAACCAAGCCAGCAGCACCACGACCATCACGACAGCGCTTTTTGAAGTTGATCTTGATTTCGATGGCTCGGGTGCGCAGCTTGGCTATTTGGTCGACCGTGGCGCATTGGTTTTTGGGGGCGAGATTGCCGCTTCACGGCTGGATATGTTCGGCGCAGTCAGGGGCGATGGTGCAACGCATAGCTCGGCGCGCGCCATGCTGGGCTATAGCGTTCATCGCGCCCTGCTTTACGCTTCGGCAGGCATCGGCCGCGTTGAATTCTTTGACGATGCTGGCCCGATCAACATGGACAGCGGGCCAATTTTTGGCATTGGTGCGCGCTATGCGGTCACTGATCGGGTTTCGATTGGGCTGGAATATACCCGTCAGTCGATCCAAGATTTTGCAGGCCAGCCCTTCAGCATGGCTTCTGGCATGTATCGCTACAGTCTAAGTTACAAATTCTAACTCCCGCCTCTTGCACAGGGGCCGTTTTTCGCACACCACAGCGATATGGCGACTGTCGTTTTCTATCATCTGACGCGATCTTCTGCCGCCAGCACCTTGCTGGCCATTTTGCCGCGCGCCCTGCAGGCAGGGTGGCGCGTGCTGCTTCGCGCGGATCAGGCCGTTCTGACGGAGTTGGACGCCAAACTGTGGGAAACCGATGGGCCCCAATTTCTGCCTCATGGGCTGGCGGGCGGCGCGCAGGATGCTGACCAACCGATTTTGCTGGGAAATGGGCCAAGCGCGGGCTTTGATGCGCTGGCCCTTGTTGGATCAACCCAACTTGATATGGGCGAGGCTGCCCAGTTGCAGCGGGTTTGGGTGCTGTTTGACGCCAGTGACGCAGAGCAAATGGCTGCCGCGCGCGCACTGTGGAAAACTGTTTCGGCGCAGGGGTTGCACGCACAGTATCACAGCGAAGAAAGCGGCAAATGGGCCTTGAAAACCGCGGCGAACGCGCCAGCACCCGCTTAATTTACCGCGTCAATTCCATCTGGTCATTGACCAGCGATACATTGAAGCGCCCCAAATAATCCATTCCCAGCAGCGATCCGTCCATCTCGCCTTCGTTCACATAGGCGGTGACATTGGTATCGACAAAGGGGCCAAGGGTGATGTTTTCCAAGGTGACGCGCGCCGTGCGCACTTCGCCATTCGCGGTCATCGCCGTGCCCAAATAGCGCAGGCTTGCCAGATCAATCCCCAAAGATTGCGCATCCGCTTGGCTAAGCACGATACCGCTTGCCCCAGTATCGGCCATCATGGTGATGTCGGCACCGTTGATGGTAAGGTCAAGGTAATAATGCCCGTCCTGCGCGCGCGGGATCAGCACGCTGCCCGCCTGCGCGTTTTGCACAGGCATGATATCGCGGCGCAAATCGCCCCAAATGGCGTAACCTGCGGCCACGGCAACAAAAATCAGCCCCCACGCGGCCGCAACGCGCAGCATCTCGCCCATGCGCGCGCGGTATTCCACCAGCGCCCAAGCCCCCAATGCCGCCAACAGCAGCGCAAGGTAGATAAGGGATCCAAAACTATCGCCGCTCATGCGCTCTCCTGCTTTGGTCTGTATATGATGTGCGGGGCGCGCGGCGACAAGGGGGCGGCGAGAAAGGGGGTGGCGCGCAGGCTAGGCCGTGGCTGCCTCTAACTTTTCTTGCGCGGCCAGCCACAGGGCTTCGGCGCGGTCAAGCGCCTCCATCACTTCCCCGTATTTCTTGTTCCACGTCTCTAACTCGCCCGCGCGGCCATCTTCATATAGCGCGGGGTCAGCCAGTTTTGTGGCCAATTTGCTTTGCATCTCGCCCAATTTGGCAAGGCGGTCTTCGCAGGTTTTCACATCGGCACGCAGGCGCTTTATGTCATCGGCGCTGGCGCGCTTTGGCTTTTCTGCCGCCGCTTTGGCGGGTTTGGCCGCCTCGTCCCCCGCCAGCAACTGGCGGCGATACGCCTCTAAATCTTCGGTATAGGGGGCGACGGCCCCGCCTTTCACCAGCCAAAGACGATCTGCGACAAGGGACAATAGATGCATGTCATGGCTGACCAAGATCACCGCGCCAGAATATTCCGTGAGCGCCGTCACCAAGGCTTCGCGCGATTCGATGTCAAGGTGGTTGGTCGGTTCGTCCAAAATCAGCAAATGCGGCGCATCGATGGTGGCCAGCAACAAAGACAGCCGCGCCTTTTGCCCGCCCGACAGCCGCCCCACCACAGTTTCGGCCTGATCTGCGCCCAAACCAAACGAGGCCAGACGCGCGCGCAATTTGGGCTGCCCTTCGCCGGGGCGCAGGCGCATGATGTGCTGAAGGGGCGTTTCATCAATGAACAATTCGTCCACCTGATGCTGGGCGAAATAGCCGATGCGCAGCTTGCCCGAGCGCACCATTTTGCCTGCCATGGCGGGCAATTTGCCTGCCAGCAATTTGGACAGGGTGGATTTGCCTTCGCCATTGCGGCCCAAAAGCGCGATGCGGTCGTCTTGATCGATGCGCAAGGACAGGTTTTTCAGCACGGCGCGCCCGTCATAGCCCACCGAGACGCCTTCCATCGAAATAATGGGCGGCGAGAGTTCTTCGGGTTCTGGAAAGGTAAATACCACTTTCTTCGCATCTTCGGGCGTGGTGATGATATCCATCTTTTCCAGCATCTTGACGCGGCTTTGTGCCTGCACCGCCTTGGATGCCTTGGCCTTGAACCGATCGACAAAGGCCTGCAAATGCGCGCGCCGCGCCTCTTGTTTCTTGGCCTCATTGGCCTGCACGGCGCGGCGTTCGGCGTATTGGCGCGCAAACTGGTCATAGGGGCCAGACCAATAGGTCAGTTGCCGATTGTCCAGATGCAAAATGCCCGATACGGCGCGGTTCAAAAGCCCGCGATCATGGCTGATGATCAGCACAGTATGGGGGTATTTTTGCAAATAGCTTTCCAGCCACAGCGCGCCTTCCAAATCCAGATAGTTGGTCGGCTCGTCCAGCAGCAGATAATCGGGCTGGGCAAACAGCACGCCCGCCAGCGCCACGCGCATGCGCCAGCCACCCGAAAAATCGCTGCAGGGTTTCAACTGGGCTGCTGCGTCAAAGCCAAGCCCTTTGAGAATGGCCGATGCGCGGCCCTCGGCGCTCCATGCGTCAATATCGGCCAGACGCGCCTGCACATCGGCGATGCGGTGCGGATCAGTGGCCACCTCGGCCTCGGCCAGCAGGGCGGCCCGTTCGGTATCGGCGGCCAACACCGTATCCAGCAGCGACGTGGACGATGACGGCACCTCTTGCGCCACACCGCCAATACGCGCGCGGTTGGGCATAGAAATCTCGCCGCCTTCCAGCGCAAGCTCTTGTTTGATCAGCCGAAACAGCGTGGTTTTGCCTGCGCCATTGCGGCCCACAAGCCCCACTTTATGCCCCGTGGGAATGGTCGCAGAGGCCCCTTCAAACAAAGGGCGGCCTTCGACGTTATAGGTGATATCTTCGATCTTTAACATGGGGCGCGCATAGCAGAGGCCGCGCGGGGGCGAAAGGCCCTATGCGGGTGGCTGCCACAACTCTATCGGGTTACCCTCTGGGTCATGGATACGGGCAAAGCGACCATAATCTGGGTGATCCCATTCGGCGCGGGTCTCGACATCGATGCCCGCGGCGCGCAATTCGGCGATCAGAGCATCCATCTCGCTGACGCGAAAATTCACCATCACCTGATTTTCGGCGGCAAAATAGGTGCTGTCCTGCGGGAAGGGTTCAAACACCACAGGACCGCCGCCTGCCATCCAAACATGATCTTCGGGTTTGGCTGGGCCAATGCCCAGATGCTTTAGATACCACGCCTTCATCGCAGTAGGGTCTTTGGCGCGGCGAAAATAGCCGCCAAATCCTAAAACGGGCATCTACCCCTCCTTGGTTTGTAACAGGTATAATATATCAAAATTTTGCCCAAAGGGGAGGTTTTCTTTACCCATTGCCCATGCTAAGCGCCGCGCATCAGTTTTCGGGCATTTGCCCTAATTTTATGGAGAGCCAGATGGCCATTGAACGCACCCTATCCATCATCAAACCCGATGCGACCAAGCGCAATCTGACGGGCAAAATTGTGGCCAAATTCGAAGAGGCTGGCCTGCGCGTTGTTGCATCCAAGCGCATCCACCTGACCAAGGCCCAAGCGGGCCAATTCTATGCCGAACATGCCGAGCGCGGCTTTTACGGCGAATTGTGCGATTTCATGGCCTCGGCACCTGTGGTTGTGCAGGTTCTGGAAGGCGAAGGCGCCATTGCCAAGAACCGCGAAGTGATGGGGGCGACCGACCCTGCAGCCGCCGCCCCCGGAACGATCCGCAAGGAATTTGCCCTGTCTAAGGGCGAGAATTCGGCCCATGGATCTGATAGCGAAGCTGCCGCTGCACGCGAGATAGCCTTCTTCTTCTCGGGTCTTGAACTGGTCGGCTAAGGTCAAAACACCCAGATGTTAGAGGCCGCGAAAGCGGTCTCTGCATCTTTGGTGTCATCGCTGTCTTCCAACTGCGCCAAAAGTCGGGCAGGCAGCGTGCCCGTGCCATCCATATCAAACCACAAGGTGGAATCGCTTTCGCGGTAGATAAAGCGGTCATCGGCATCTGTGGCGGCGTTATCGGCACTGCGCGCGATGAAATGCTGCCCTTGTAATTGGCCCAGATCAAGATTGCCAAAATCGGCCCCGCGCACATAAATGCGATCTGACGCATCGGGGTCTGTTTTGAAATCCGTAATCACATCGGCCCCCTCGCTGGGGGCGTTGTAGATAAAGCGGTTCCTGCCCAAACCGCCAGACAGCGTATCTGCGCCTGCGCCGCCAATCAGGCGGTCATCACCGCGCCCGCCGAACAATCGGTCATCGCCGTCATTGCCCGTCAGGTGATCGTTGCCGCCAAAGCCCGATAGAATGTCATTGCCGCCGCGCCCTGCGATGGTGTTTTGCGCGGCATTGCCTGTCAGCGTGTCATTGCGCAAGCCGCCATATAGGTTTTCAACCCCCTCAACAACTATGCCGCCCAGCCCTGTGCCTTGAAAGAGGGAGATCTGATTGGGCCGATCTGCCAAATACAGGCTGTCATTGGCCCCAGAGCCGCCGAAAAAGCTGTCAGCCCCGCCCGAGACATACAGCAAATCATTGCCTGCGCCGCCGAAAATGGCGTTGCTGGCCCGATCACCTGTGATCGTGTCGTTGAACCTGCTGCCTTCAATCTGCTCGACCGCCACCAGAACATCGCCCGCCGCATCGCCCACACCGCGCGTGGGCAGGCCCAGATGCAGGCGCAAGGCGCTGCTGGCATAGGCATAGCTGGCGCGATCCTGCCCTGCGCCGCCAAAAATCTGATCTGCGCCATGGCCACCGAACATGACATCATCGCCTTTGCCGCCGATCAGCATATCCTGACCTGCGCCACCTGCCAAAGTATCGCCCGCATCGCTGCCGATAAGGGAATCATCCCCGCCCAGCCCATGCAAAGTGGTGCCCGCCTGCGGCATGGTCAAAAGTTCAGACTGATCGCTGCCAAAGGCACCTGCCGCCGATAGGGTCACTTGCGCAATTTCAAACGGGTTCAAGGCAAAATCGCTGCCGCCAGCGGTCATTTGCTGCGGCGTCAGCACCAGAACAGTGTTTGTTGGCACGCCATTGCCCCGTGTGGGTTGGCTTGACCCCAGAATATTGACCGACAGGCTGGACACTCCTGCCACAAAGGTTTCATCCGCCGCCAGCATATCGGTTGCGTTCAGATCAATATCCGTATTCTGATCGGTGCGGTTGACCAGATAAAGAACGGTTTTCTGATCGCCCTCAAAAGCGCGGGTCAGGACGGGCAGGCGCGATTCTTGCTGCGGGGTCAATTCGTTTTGAAAACTGACCGCTTCGGTTCCCTTCAACGCATCGCTCATCATCGCAAACAACGCGCCGCCCGCCGTCATTTTGACCTCTGGGCTGGATTGATCGGCCGTGCGGCGGACAAGGGCCGAGTCGTCGATGTTATAGGCGACATAGCTGGTCACCGAGGTAAGCCCCAGCTCCGATGCCGTATGCAGTTGCAACATGCCCAGCGCCGCATCTTCCAGCTTGGGCGAGCTGGCATAGGCCCATGCATCATTGCGAAAACTGACATGGCCAACCCTGTCATCGCTGCGCCAATCCTGCACCATTCTTTGGATGTTTCGCTCGTATGGCAGGCTATCGCCGATGCCAAAGTAATCTTCCCAAGTCAGTTCTAGCGTGTTGGTGGTTGTGGGGCTGCCCGTGCCAGCCCCATGCACATCAATCCCATCCAATTTACTGGCCGCCGATTTGCCATCCGCCCCGACCGAGGACAAAAGAATATCGACAAAGGCATCGTGATTTTCGGCCGATAGCCAATTGTTGGGCTGGATCACCAGATCAGGCTCGCCCAAGGGTTTGGGATTGATCTGGTCCATGATCTGGTGCAATTCGTGCAGCAACACCGAGGAGACTTTGGCATAACCTACCCAAGCGGGCACGCCATATTCTTCGGTGCGGCCTTGAAATTCATTGCCCAAATGGATGGATTCAATTTTGACATTTTTGTCATTGGCATAGCCAATCAAATCATCGGTGATAAAATTGGACAATTCCGCACGCTCAAGTTTTGTTAAATACACCTCTTGAGTTTGGATGTTTTTAAAATAGACTGTGTCATGCAGGGTGAAATTCAGCGCCAGATTATTGGCGGCGCAATAATCAATGGCGCGGTGCAGCCCTGCAATATCTTGCGGATCGCTTAAATCGAAAATGCGCGATTCTGACCCACCTGGATAGCGGATAGACCCTATATTCAAGGCATCCAACGCAAGGGTTGTGTTGGTCACGCCTTCTAAAAACGTGGCGTTATTGGTGGAAAATGTGCTATACACACCGTCGTCTTTTTTTCCCGATTTGACAACCGTTCCAAAAAAGCTTTCCGAAACTTCTGTTGTGTTCTCGTTAATATAGGTTGACGAAAGATTAATCTTTGCCATATACCACGCCCCATTTACCATTAATCCTTGGTCGCGTGGGCGTTAACTATAGTCAAAGACTACGAAGGATGGTCAAACGAGGTTAATTGGTTACCAAGTGGCAAGAATAGGTATAGGTCTGCGCGATAAGGTCAGTGCGCAGTCTGCGTAAAGGGTATATTTTTGGATTTTGGGGGGTAGGGTGGCGAAAAGAACAGTCAGGGGCTATTCTTTTTGATCACGCCGAAAAACTGCAAGGCGGCCTCGAGATCGGCGCGGATTTGGGCATCTGATCCTTGGTGGGCGGCCTTGAGCCTGTCAAAACTTTTGCGCAGGGCTGCCTTTTCTGCGCCTTTGCAATCGTTCCAAGGGCGGCCTTGCAGCGCCATATGCAGCACGTAATAGGCAATGAAATGCGGGCGCGATCCTGCCGCGATCAGCTTGGCATAGGCCGCATCCGCGCCCAAGGCGCGCAATTCTTCGGCGGAGTGTATGCCAGCGCGAGCGCAATCAGCCTCGGTTGCGGGGCCAAGATTGGGTAGGGATGAAATCGGGGTGGGCACGTGTCAGATGGATGCCCAGTCGCGGATGGGCGGTGCGCTGGGGGTTGGCATTTGCCCCTGCTGCTGCTGGGGCTGCGGCGTGCTGCCGCCCTGTTGCTGGCTTTGTTGCTGAGTTTGCTGCTGACCTTGTTGCTGGTTTGGGCCTGCCATCATCTTCTCCATCTTCGCCTGCGGTCTTGGCCGCATTGATCGTTTGCCATGCAGATTTGGCTGTGCTTGGGCCAAAATGCGGCAATCTGCGGCCACATCTACTGCAATTGTGGTTATTTTGCAAGAACTTGTGCGGGAAAGCCAATATCGCCCAAGGCAGATAAGATCGCCTGCAGGTCTGGCGCGCCCTCGATGCTGACCTGCCGCGCGGGCAGATCGACTGTGATCTGCGCGGCCAAGGGCGCAAGGGTGGCTTCGACCGATGCCTTGCAATGCCCGCAGGTCATGTCTGGAATGGATAGTTTTGTCATCGCTGTCTCCTTTGGGCATGTGGTGCGCCGCTCTGTGCGCGGCGTCAAGCCTTGGGCGGGGTGGGGGCCTTGACCTTGGGGGCAAATAGGCGGTTTGTAGCTTATGGAGGCGCGATGACCCAAACTGTAACTTTAGCGATTGATGGTATGACCTGTGCATCTTGCGTGGCGCGCAGTGAACGGGTGCTGCGCGCGCAGGCAGGGGTTGTTGCGGCCTCGGTCAATTTGGCCACGCAAAGCGCCCATGTCACCTTTGACAATCCTGCCCAAGCAGGGGCGCTGGCGGCGGCGCTGACCCGCGCAGGCTATGCCAGCCGCGCCTTGCCCAAGGATGAGATCCGCCTTGCCGATCATGGCGCAGCCGATGCTTGGCGCAAAACGGCGTTGGCGGCGGCGCTGACCTTGCCTGTGTTTTTGGTGGAAATGGGCCCGCATCTTTGGCCCGCGCTGCATCATCTGCGGATGGCCGTGATTGCCGACAGCAGCCTTGCCTTGGCCCAGATGGTGCTGGTTGGCATTGCTCTTGCCCTGCCAGGGCGCGGGTTTTTCGCTAAGGGCATTCCCGCCTTGCTGCGCGCGGCCCCAGATATGAATGCGCTGGTGGCGCTGGGGGCGGGGGCTGCATTTGCCTATTCGGCATGGGTCGCCGTGGCGCAAACGGGCGGTGCCGTCTATTTCGAGGCGGCAGGGGTCACTGTCACGCTGATCTTGCTGGGCCGCGCGCTTGAGGCGCGGGCTAAGGGCGCGGCAGGGCAGGCCATTGCGCGGCTGATCGAATTGCAGCCCCAAATCGCGCTGCGGATCACAGACGGCAGTCCCATCGCCGTGCCCATCGCCGCCCTAGAGGTGGGCGATATGATTTTGGTGCGCGCGGGCGAGCGGTTGCCCGCCGATGGCATTGTCAGCCAAGGTCAATCCAGCCTTGATACATCTATGCTGACGGGCGAGGCGATGCCCGTGGCCGTAACGCTGGGCGATGCCGTGACGGGGGGCTGCATCAACGGGGCAGGTGCGCTGCAGATCCGCATCACCGCTGTGGGGGCGGCCAGCACGCTGGCGCGGATCACGGCGATGGTGTCGGACGCGCAGGCCAGTAAACTGCCCGTGCAAGATATGGTTGACGGCGTCACGCACTGGTTTGTGCCTGTTGTGATGGTGCTGGCCGCAGTGACCTTTGCCGCGTGGATGCTGGCGGGTGCAGGCGTTGGGGCTGCCATGATCCATGCCGTGGCAGTGCTGATCATCGCTTGCCCCTGCGCGATGGGGCTTGCCGTGCCCGTGTCAATTTTGGTTGGCACGGGGCGCGGCGCGCAGATGGGCGCGCTGTTTCGCGGTGGCGCGGGGCTGCAAAAGCTGGCAGGGGTGCGCACTGTGGCCTTTGACAAAACAGGCACGCTGACGCTGGGCCGCCCGCGCGTGGTGGCTGCGCTGGACATGGGCGGCGCGCTCGCCTTGGCGGCTGGCGTCGAAGGGCAAAGCAGCCATCCCTTGGCGCGCGCCGTGCTGGAATATGCCGCGCAGCAGGGCGTGGCTGCCGCCGATGTTTTCGATGTGCAAACCGTTGCAGGAATGGGGGTCACAGCGCAGAGCGCGGGGGGCGAGGTAAATGTCGGCTCGGCCAAGATGATGGGCGATCTGCCTGCCGCCTTTGCCGATTTTGCCGCCACAGCAGGCGCGGCGGGGCAGGGGATGATTTTTGTTGCACAAAATCGCCAAGTCATCGGCGCATTTGCGGCCGAAGACAGTATCAAGCCCAATGCGCCCCGCGCCATGGCGCGCCTGCGCGATCTGGGCCTGCGCAGCGTCATGCTGACGGGCGATAGCCTGCCCGTTGCCCAAAAGGTTGGCGCAGCCTTGGGGATGGATGACATTCGCGCCAGTCATTTGCCGCAAGATAAGGCAAAGGCCGTGGCCAGCCTTGAAGGGCCTGTGGCCTTTGTTGGCGACGGAATCAACGATGCCCCTGCGTTGGCCCATGCGGATGTGGGCATATCCATGGGCACGGGCACAGATGTGGCCATCGAGGCGGGCGATGTCGTGCTGGTTTCGGGCGATGTGCAGGGCGTGGCGCGGGCGATTGGCCTCTCGCGCGCGGTGATGCGCAATATCCGCCAAAATCTGATCTGGGCCTTTGGCTATAACGTAGCGCTGATCCCTGTGGCCATGGGGGTGTTGGTGCCCTTTGGGGGGCCAGCCCTATCGCCGATGCTGGGGGCGGGGGCAATGGCGGCCAGTTCCATCTTTGTGCTGGGCAATGCGCTGCGCCTGCGCCGCTATGGGTCTGGGGAAAATGACTAAATCGATTGCACAGATTTTTGCCCAAAAACGTGGCATTGCCCTTTTAATCCGCCCCATGTTTGCGCTAACATTTGGCAAAGGGCGTTTTTGGGGTTCGATGGTATGCGGTGTTCTGGTCAAAAGGCAGATAAAGGCGGCATAGGCCGCGTGATGTGTGGATAAGAAGATGACCGAACAGCGCCCGATTGGTGTCACCCCTGCGATGTTGCAAGCCGATATCTTGCGCCATTTGACCTATACTTTGGGCAAGGATGCCGCCCATGCCAGCCGCTATGATTGGCGTATGGCGCTGACCTACAGTCTGCGTGACCGCATTGTTGGCCCGTGGTTTGCAGCCACGCGCCGCACCCATGCTGAAAACCGCAAGCGCGTCTATTATCTGTCGATGGAGTTTTTGATTGGCCGTATCATGGAGGATGCTGCCACCAACCTTGGCCTGCGCGAGATGGCTGTTGATGTGATGGCCGCATTGGGCCAGAACTTTGCCGATTTGGTCGAAGATGAACCTGATGCGGCCCTTGGCAATGGCGGTCTGGGGCGGCTTGCGGCCTGTTTCATGGAATCGATGGCCACAGTGGGCTGCCCTGCCTATGGCTATGGCATCCGCTATGAACACGGCCTGTTTCGCCAGTTTTTCCAAGGTGGCCAGCAGGGCGAAGCGCCCGAGGATTGGCTGGCCCATGGATTCGCGTGGGAGTTTCCCCGCCCTGAAAGCGCCTATGTGATCCCCTTCAAGGGCCATGTCGAAACCCATGGCGGCGTGGCGCAATGGGTGCCTGCCGAAACGGTGGTGGCCAGCGCCTATGACACGCCTGTCATTGGCTGGCAGGGGAAATGGGCCAATACGCTGCGCCTATGGGGCGCGGAACCTACGACCCTGTTCGATTTGGATCGGTTTAATCGCGGCGATTATGCCGCCGCCGCCGAACCCGAGGCGCTGGCGCGCACGCTCAGCCGCGTGCTATACCCCGATGACACCACCTATCAGGGCAAAGAGCTGCGCCTGAAGCAAGAGTTTTTTCTGACCTCTGCCGCATTGCAAGACATTCTGCGCCGCTTTAAATCGGCCCATTCTGACCTGCGCGCCTTGCCGAAATTTGTTGCCATTCAGATGAACGACACCCACCCTGCGCTGGCAGGGCCAGAATTGGTGCGCCTGTTGGTGGATGACAACCACATCCCATTTCCCGAAGCTGTTGATATTGCCCGCGCCTGTTTGGGCTATACCAACCACACGCTTTTGCCCGAAGCATTAGAGCGTTGGGCCACCTTTACCTTTGGCACGACATTGCCGCGCCATATGCAATTGGTCGAACAGATTGATGCATGGCACGCAGCGAAATACACGCGGCCCCATTACATCGGCATCGTCAAGCATCACGAGGTGCGCATGGGCGAGCTGGCCTTTGTCATGGCGCATAAGGTGAACGGGGTTTCGGCCTTGCATTCGGATTTGGTCAAATCCAACCTGTTTCCCGAACTGAACGCCCTGCATCCCAGCCGTATCATCAACCAAACCAATGGTGTCACCCCGCGCCGCTGGTTGAACATGTGCAACCCCACTTTGGCAGGGCTGATCACCGACACGGTCGGCACAGGCTGGCAGGATGATCTGGCCCGCCTGAAAGGGCTGGAACCCCATGTCGATGATGCGGGGTTCCAAGCAAAGTTTATGGCTGCCAAACGGGCCAACAAAATCGCACTTGCCGCTTGGGCAAAATCGCATGTGGGGCAGGTGATTTCTGCCGATGCGCTGTTTGATGTGCAAATCAAACGCATCCATGAATACAAGCGCCAGCTTTTGAACATTCTGCAAACTGTGGCACATTACCAGCGCATCAAAGATTCCCCAAATGCAGGCTGGATTCCGCGGGTGAAAATCTTTGGCGGAAAATCTGCGCCAGGCTATGCTGTGGCAAAGGAAATCATACATCTTATCAACGATGTGGCTAGCGTTATTAATGCAGATTCTCAAGTGGGCGATCTGCTGAAAATCATCTATCCGCCCAATTACAACGTCTCCATGGCGCAGGCCTTGGTGCCTGCGGCTGACCTGTCGGAACAGATATCAACGGCTGGAAAAGAGGCATCTGGCACGGGCAATATGAAATTCATGATGAACGGCGCGCCGACGATTGGCACGCTGGACGGCGCGAATGTAGAGATTTTGGGCGAAGTGGGGGATGAAAACTTTTTCCTCTTTGGTCTGACCACCGAGCAGGCGTTCAAGCGCCGCGAAGACCCTGACCAATCGCGCAAAGCCATCGAGGCCAGCCCATCCTTGCAGCGCGTTCTGGCCGCCATTGCCGATGGCACCTTTAGCCCTGATCAAAAAGACCGCTACCACGGGCTTGTCCACCGCGTCTGGCACCATGATTATTTCCTCGTCGCGGCAGATTTTGACGCCTATGAGGCCGCGCAGGCACAGGTCGATTTGGCCTATGCAGACGCGCCACGATGGGCCAAAATGGCAGCCCTGAACACAGCGCGCTCTGGCTATTTTTCGTCCGACCGCACCATTCGCAGCTATATGAAAGATATCTGGGATATCCCTTCCGCCCTGTAACCCAAAGTAGATCACATGACAGAATACCCCTTTGATTTCGGCGCGTTAGAGGCGATATCGCAGGGGCGTTTTGCGGTCCCATTTGCGCATTTGGGTCTGCACAAGCATGGGGATGCGTGGTGGGTGATTGCCTTTGATCCGGGGGCAGAGGCGCTGTTTGTGCATCAGGGCGATGGCGTGTTTGCAGGCCATGCGCTGGGGCCGCAGGGGATGTTTGCGGCCAAAGTGGCCAATGATGCCCCCTATATCCTGCGCTGGCAGGGCTATGGCGGGCAATGGCAGGTGCAAGACCCCTACCGCTTTGGCCCCGTTTTGGGCGAGATGGACAGATATCTGCTGGCCGAGGGCAAGCATCAGCGCATTTGGCAGGTGCTGGGCGCGCATGTGATGGTGCATCAGGGGGTGCAGGGCACGCATTTTGCAGTTTGGGCGCCCAATGCGCGGCGCGTCTCGGTCGTGGGCGATTTCAACCATTGGGATGGCCGCCGTGCGCCCATGCGCCTTCATCCCGCCTGCGGAGTTTGGGAGATTTTCCTGCCAAATGTGGGGCAGGGCGCGCTGTATCGCTATGAAATTCTGGGGCCAGATTGGCAAACCCTGCCGCTGAAATCAGACCCTGTCGGCTTTGGCTCGGAACATGCGCCTGCCAATGCATCGGTGGTGCGCGATATCTCAAAGGCGCTGTGGTCAGATGCCACATGGATGCAAACGCGCAAAGACAAACACAGCATCAGTGCCCCGATGTCGGTTTATGAGGTGCATCTGCCCTCGTGGCGGCGGGCAGAAGGCGGGCGGATGCTGTCCTATCTGGAACTGGCCGATCAGTTGATCGACTATGTGCAATGGATGGGCTTTACTCATATCGAATTTTTGCCAATTTCCGAATATCCCTTTGACGGATCATGGGGATATCAGCCGATTGGCCTGTTTGCCCCCACCATCCGCCACGGCTTGCCAGATGAATTGCGCAGCCTGATTGATCGGGCGCATAACCGCGGCATTGGGGTGCTGATTGACTGGGTTCCAGGCCATTTTCCGACCGATCCTCACGGATTGGGCCAATTTGACGGAACTGCACTTTTCGAACATTCTGACCCGAAAGAAGGCTTTCATCAGGATTGGAACACGCTAATTTACAACTATGGCCGCGTTGAAGTGGCCAATTTCCTTGTGTCAAACGCCCGCTATTGGCTGGAGGAATACCATATCGACGGGCTGCGCGTGGATGCGGTCGCCTCGATGCTTTACCGCGATTATTCACGCGCCGAAGGGCAGTGGATTCCCAATCACCATGGCGGGCGCGAGAATTACGAGGCCATCGCCCTACTGCGCGAGATGAACATGCAGGCCTATTCCATCGACGGGGTGATGACGGTGGCCGAAGAAAGCACGGCTTTTGATGGCGTCTCGCGCCCTGTGCATCATGGCGGGCTTGGCTTTGGCTTTAAATGGAACATGGGCTGGATGAATGACACCCTGCGCTATATGGCCGAAGACCCGATCAACCGCAAATACCACCACGACAAAATGACCTTTGGTCTGCACTATGCCTTTTCGGAGAACTATGTGCTGCCGATCAGCCATGACGAGGTGGTACATGGCAAAGGGTCGATGCTGCAAAAGATGGGCGGTGATCCCGCGCATCGCTTTGCATCCTTGCGCGCCTATTACGGGTTTATGTGGGGCCATCCGGGTAAGAAACTGCTGTTTATGGGCTGCGAATTTGCCCAAAGCCGCGAATGGAACCACAACCAAAGTTTGGATTGGCACGAGGCAGATCACCCCGCCCATCGCGGCGTGCAACTGTTGGTGCGTGATCTGAACCATCTGTATCGCACAGAGCCTGCCCTGCATGCGATGGATTGCAAAGCCGAAGGCTTTGCTTGGATCGAAGGCGGCGATGCGGAAAGTTCGGTCTTTGTCTGGGAGCGTTTGGCAGGCGATGCCGCGCGCGTTGTGGTGGTGTGCAACATGACACCCGTCGCGCGCCGCTATCGCATTGGCCTGCCTGCAGGCGGCCACTGGCACGAGGTGCTGAACACCGATGCTGCCCCCTATGGCGGCGGCAATGCGGGCAATATGGGCGGCGTTTTGGCCGAGGCCAAACCCTATCACGGGCGCGCCCATTCGGCCGAAATCACCCTGCCGCCCATGGCGACAGTTTTCTTCAAAGAACATAAGAAATGACAGCACCCTGTGGGAGGACGATATGAAAGCCAGACCAAACACCCGCCTATCATCCCGCGCCATGGCCTTTGTGCTGGCGGGCGGGCGCGGCAGTCGCCTGAAAGAATTGACCGACAACCGCGCCAAGCCCGCCGTTTATTTCGGCGGCAAAACGCGGATTATCGACTTTGCCCTGTCTAATGCGCTGAACTCTGGCATTCGCAAAATGGCGATTGCCACCCAATACAAGGCGCATAGCCTGATCCGCCATATGCAGCGCGGCTGGGGCTTTTTCCGCGCCGAGCGCAACGAATATTTGGATATTCTGCCCGCCAGCCAAAGGGTGGATGAAAACAAATGGTATTTGGGCACAGCGGACGCTGTGGCGCAGAATATCGACATCGTGGACAGCTATGATGTGGAATATATCGTCGTACTTGCGGGCGATCACATCTACAAAATGGATTATGAGGTGATGCTGCAACAGCATGTGGCATCAGGCGCAGATGTGACCATTGGCTGTTTGACTGTGCCGCGGATGGAGGCCACGGCCTTTGGCGTGATGCAGGTGGACAAAGACATGCGCATCACCCAGTTTTTGGAAAAGCCCAAAGATCCGCCTTCTATTCCAGGTGATCCTGCCCATGCCCTCGCCTCGATGGGGATTTACGTGTTCAACTGGGCGTTTTTGCGCGATTTGCTGATCCGCGATATGGGCGATGACAATTCGTCCCATGATTTTGGCAATGATCTGATCCCCGATATCGTGAAAAACGGCAAGGCCGTGGCGCACCGCTTTGCCGATAGCTGCGTGACATCGGGGTTGGAACAAGAACCCTATTGGCGCGACGTGGGCACGATTGATGCCTTTTGGCAGGCCAATATCGATCTGACCGATTTCATCCCAAAACTGGACATCTACGATCAAAGCTGGCCGATTTGGACCTATGCCGAAATTCTGCCCCCTGCCAAGTTTATCCACGACGAAGACGGGCGGCGCGGCATGGCGGTGTCCTCACTGGTGTCGGGCGATTGCATCGTCTCGGGGTCAGAGGTGCGCAATTCGCTTTTGTTCACAGGGGTGCGCACGCACAGCTTTTCGGCGCTGGATCACGTTGTTGCCCTGCCGCAGGTGATTGTGAACCGCAAGGCCGATTTGACGCGCTGCGTGATTGATCGCGGCGTCATCATTCCCGAAGGGTTGGTTGTGGGCCAAGACCCTGTGGAAGATGCCAAATGGTTCCGCCGCAGCGAAGGGGGCATTGTGCTGATCACGCAGAACATGCTGGATGCGCGGGCCAAGGCACTTTAGGGGGGCGGTATGGGCGGCAAAATCCTATCCGTGGCATCGGAATGCGTGCCGCTGATCAAAACGGGCGGGCTGGCCGATGTGGTGGGCGCGCTGCCCGCCGCGCTGGCGCCGCTGGGCTGGCAGATGCGCTGCTTGCTGCCCGCTTACCGCCCGCTGTTGCCGCATCTGGCGGGGATGACCGAGGTGCTGCGCGAGGCGGATTTGTTTGGTGGCCCCGCGCGGGTGATGGCGGGGCAGGTTGCAGGGCTGGACCTGCTGCTGCTGGATGCGCCGCATCTCTATGACCGCGCAGGCGGGCCCTATTCGGATGAGGCGGGCGATTTTGCCGATAATCCGCAGCGTTTTGCCGCGCTGTCATGGATTGGCGCGCGCGTTGCGCGCGAAGGCGTGGCGGGTTGGAAGCCTGACGTGCTGCATGGCCATGATTGGCAGGCAGGCTTTGCCCCCGCCTATCTGCGCTATCATGGCACGGGGGGGGCGGCCTCGGTCATCACGATCCATAACATCGCCTTTCAGGGCTGGGCCGATGCCGCGCTGATCGATGTGCTGCGCCTGCCCAAAACGGCCTTTACCCCCGATGCGCTGGAATATTACGGCGGTTTGGCCAGCCTAAAGGCTGCTTTGGTGACAGCCGACGCCATCACCACTGTCTCGCCCACCTATGCGGCAGAAATCATGCGTCCAGAATTTGGCATGGGGCTAGAGGGCGTGATCACAGCGCGGGCCAAGGATGTTGTGGGCATTTTGAACGGGGTGGATGCGGCGGTCTGGTCGCCCGCGTTAGAGCCAATTCCTTACAGTTCCGACACGCTGGGCGAAAAGGCCAAGACTAAAACCGCGCTGCTTAAGGATTTGAAACTAAAGGTCAAAGGCCCGCTGGCGATCCTTGTCTCGCGGTTGACGGCGCAAAAAGGCATTGATTTGGCGCTGGCCGCTTTGCCTGAGTTTTTGGATGCGGGCGGGGGGCTTGCGGTGCTGGGCACGGGCGAGCCTGCCTTTGAATTGGCGCTGCGGGCGCTGGCCGCGCGCTATCCTGCGCAGGTTTCGGTCAAGATCGGCTATGACGAAACCTATTCGCACCGCTTGTTTGCGGCGGGCGATATGGTGCTGGTTCCGTCGCGGTTTGAACCTTGCGGGCTGACGCAGATGTATGGGCTGGCCTATGGCACGCTGCCTGTGGTCGCTGCGGTGGGGGGGCTGGCGGATACTGTGATCCATGCCTCGCCTGCTGCGCTGTCGGCGGGGGTGGCCACGGGGGTGGTGTTTCACCCTGTGGATGCGCTGGGGTTTGCAGGCGCGCTGCGCCACGCGCTGCGGCTGTATCACGATGCCCCGATTTGGGCCAAAATGCAGCAGCAGGCCATGGCCTCGGATTTGGGCTGGGGGCGGTCTGCCTTGCAATATGCAGGCCTCTATCAAAGGCTGATCACGTGAATTGGGCCGCAAATTTTGGCCCAATCAGCGCGGGGCTGCCCTATCCTATGGGGCCAAGCCTGCGCGCGGATGGGGTGAATTTTGCGGTTTTCTCTGCCCATGCCAGCCAAGTTTTTTTGTGCCTGTTTGACCCTTCTGGCCGTGCCGAAACGCGCATTCCCTTTGCCGCGCGCACAGGGGATATTTGGCATATGCATCTGGCGGGGCTTGGTGCGGGGCAGCTTTATGGCCTGCGTGCCGATGGGCCCTATCAGCCCGAAAACGGGCATCGCTTTAACCTCAATAAGCTGTTGATCGACCCTTACACGCGCGGGTTTGCGGGGCGCTTGCGCTGGTCGGATGCGCTGTATGGATACCGCGCAGGGGCGGCCAAGGCCGATCTTGGCTTTGATACCCGCGACAGCGCCTTTGCCATGCCCAAATCCGTGGTGGTGGACACGGGCTTTGATTGGCAGGGCGTGGCCCCACCGCGCCGCGCCATGGCAGAGACAGTGATCTATGAGGCGCATGTCAAATCGCTGACCTATCTGCACCCCGACATCCCCCCCGTCCAGCGCGGAACCTATGCGGGGCTGGCCCACCCTGCGGTGATTTCCCATTTGCAGCGCCTTGGCGTGACTGCGATCGAGCTTTTGCCGATTCATGCCTTTGTCGATGACAGATTCTTGGTTGACAAAGGGCTAACCAACCATTGGGGCTATAACTCGATTGGCTTTTTTGCCGCCGAAGCGCGCTATGCCGCCACAAACCGCCCCTTGGCCGAGGTGCAATCCATGGTGCGCGAGATGCACCGCGCGGGCATCGAGGTGATTTTGGACGTGGTCTATAATCACAGCGCCGAAAGCGATCAGATGGGGCCAACACTGGCCTTTCGCGGGCTGGACAATGCCAGTTACTACCGCCTTGCGGGGGGCGGGCGTTATTATGCCAATGACACGGGCACGGGAAATGCCTTTGACCTGACGCACCCTGCCACGCTGCGCATGGTGATGGATTCGCTGCGCTTTTGGGTCAACGAGGTGCATATCGATGGTTTTCGTTTTGACCTTGCCTCCGTTCTGGGGCGCGAGGCGCATGGGTTTGATCCGCGCGGCGGGTTTTTTGATGCGCTGCTGCAAGACCCCGTTCTGGCGGGCGTCAAACTGATTGCCGAGCCGTGGGACATTGGGCCAGGCGGTTATCAGCTGGGCGCGTATCCCGCCCCCTTTGCCGAATGGAACGACCGCGCGCGCGACACGATCCGCCGCTATTGGCGCGGGGATGCGGGCATGGTGCCCGATCTGACCCGCCGCCTTTTGGGCAGCGCCGATAAGTTTGACCATTCCGCCCGCGCACCGCAAGCCAGCGTGAACTTTGTCACCTCGCATGACGGGTTCACGCTGCAAGACTTGGTGTCCTATTCGGTCAAGCACAACCTTGCCAATGGCGAAGGTGGGCGCGATGGGCATGATGACAATTATTCGGGTAACATGGGGCAAGAGGGGCCATCTGATGCCCTGCAACCCGCCCGCGATCTGCGCAAGCGCAACCTTTTGGCCACGATGATGCTGGCCCAAGGCGTGCCGATGCTGCTGGCAGGCGATGAGATGGGCCATTCCCAAGGCGGCAATAACAACGCCTATGCGCAAGATAATGAAACCACATGGCTGAATTGGCGCGCGGATGATCTGGCCGATTTCATCGCGCGGCTGAGCACCTTGCGCCGCGATCATCCCGTGCTGCGCCAAAGCTTGTTTTTGCACGGGCGCAGCCGCGCAGATGGTTTTTTGGATGTGATTTGGCATTTGCCCGATGGCGCCGCGCCCCAGCCTGCCGATTGGCACAGCGCCGATTTGCGCTGCATTGGTTTGGAATTGCGCATGGCGGCGCAGGGCGCAGATGCACCCGATGCGCTGTTTATCGTGCTGAATGCGGGGGGGGAGGTTGCGCTGACTTTGCCCAATTCTGCGCCTGCTTGGGCGCTGATTTTGGATACCACCCGCCCCAAACTGTCTTACCAGCCGATTGTCGGCGCGCTGACAGCGCCTGCGGCATCTGTTCTTGTCTTTCAACCCCTGTCGATTGAGGCCACGCCATGACTGCCATCCCCACCACCGCCTTTCGCGATCAGAAACCTGGCACTTCGGGCCTGCGCAAGAAAACGCGGGTGTTTATGGGCCTGCATTATTTGGAAAACTTTGTGCAGGCCACGTTTGATGTGGTGGGCGCAAAGGGAAAGACATTCGTTTTGGGCGGCGATGGGCGGTTTTACAACGACCGCGCGGTGCAGATCATTTTGGCGATGGCTTCGGCCAATGGGGCGGCGCGCGTGATTGTGGGGCAGGGGGGGATTTTGTCTACCCCTGCCGCCAGCCATCTGATTAGGCTGAACAAAACCGATGGTGGGTTGATCTTGTCGGCCAGCCATAACCCGGGCGGAATCGATGAGGATTTCGGGATCAAGTTCAATATGCCCAGCGGCGGGCCTGCGCCCGAATCTGTCACCGAAGCGATTTATCAGCGCACATTGACCTTGACCCAATACCATAAACTGGCCGCGCCCGAGGTTGATTTAACCCGCCTTGGCCGCAGCCATTTGGGGGCGATGGTGGTTGATGTGATTGATCCTGTGGCCGATTACGCCGCCCTGATGGAAACCCTGTTCGATTTTGCCGCCATTCGCGCGATGTTTGCACGCGGCTTTCGCATGCGGATGGACAGCATGTGCGCGGTCACTGGCCCCTATGCGGTCGAGATTTTGGAAAACCGCCTTGGCGCTGCGAAAGGCACAGTGACCCACGCCACCCCTTTGCCCGATTTTGGCGGGATGCACCCCGATCCAAACCCCACTTGGGCGCATGAGTTGATGGCTGAAATGATGGGCCCCAATGCGCCCGATTTTGGTGCAGCCTCTGATGGCGATGGCGACCGCAATATGGTGGTGGGGCGCGGGATTTATGTCTCGCCTTCCGACAGTTTGGCCGTGCTGGCGGCCAATGCGCATTTGGCCATTGGCTATAAAGCAGGGCTAAAAGGCATCGCGCGCTCGATGCCGACATCGGCGGCGGTGGATCGTGTGGGCGCGGCGATGGGCCTGACCACCTATGAAACGCCCACGGGGTGGAAGTTTTTTGGCAATCTGTTGGATGCAGGCCGCGCGACTATTTGTGGCGAAGAAAGCTTTGGCACAGGCAGCGACCATGTGCGCGAGAAAGACGGGCTTTGGGCGATTTTGCTGTGGCTGAATATATTGGCGGTGCGCGGCGGATCGGTGGCCGAGATTTTGGCGCAGCACTGGGCGACTTATGGGCGCAATTACTATTCGCGCCATGATTACGAGGCGATTGAAACCGCCCGCGCCGATGCGATGATGGACCAATTGCGCGCCAAACTGCCCAGCCTTGTAGGGCAAACAGTGCAGGGTATGACCATCGCGAAGGCGGATGATTTTGCCTATACTGACCCTGTCGATGCCAGCACCTCTGCGCGCCAAGGGGTGCGCGTGGTGTTTGAGGGCGGCGCGCGCATTGTGCTGCGCCTCTCTGGCACAGGCACATCGGGGGCCACGCTGCGCCTGTATCTTGAACGCTATCAGGCGGGGCCAGAGGGGCTGGATATTCCTGTTCAAACCGCGCTGGCCCCCGTGATTGCCGCCGCGCAAGAGATTGCGCAGATCACCGCGCATACGGGGCGCGCTGCGCCCGATGTGATCTCTTAGGCGCGGCATCACCTGCCGCCGCTTTTGGGCGCATTGCGCCGGCAGGCGCAGGCGGCAAACTTGGCCGAGGACAAAATCGCAGGCGGCGCGAATAGACCTTTAACTGTCGCAGCCCGTGCGGACTTATCGCCCGAATGGCCGCCTACTCATCCCAATTGGGAGGGTCGCCATGAACGAACATCGCAGATCGGGCCGCGCCGCGCGCCAAACAGAGCGCGCGCAAAAGGGGGGCGGTTTGGGCCGCCCCTATATTCTGCGCAACATCCCCACCTATGATATTTTGTCCGAAGAAAACCTGCAGCGCATCGAAACTGCGGCAGATCGCATCTTGGCCGAAACGGGGATCGAGTTTCGCGATGATCCAGAGGCGCTGGATTTGTGGCGCAAAGCAGGGGCGCAGCTGGACGGGCTGCGCGTGCGCTTTCCCAAAGCTATGCTGCGCGAGATTTTGGCCCATGCCCCCGCCACATTCACCCAGCATGCCCGCAACCCCGCCCATTCGGTGGAAATCGGCGGCAAATCTGTGGTCTTTGCCCCCGCCTATGGCAGCCCCTTTGTGATGGATCTGGACAAGGGCCGCCGTTTTGGCACGCTGGAAGATTTTCAGAATTTCATCAAATTGGCGCAGGCCAGCCCCAATTTTCACCATTCGGGCGGCACGATCTGCGAGCCGACCGATATCGCCGTGAACAAACGCCACTTGGATATGGTGCTGGCCCATTTGACCCTGTCTGACCGCCCCTTCATGGGATCGGTCACCGCCGAGGATCGCGCCGAAGACAGTATTGATATGGCGCGGATCGTCTTTGGGCGCGAATTTACCGACCAAAACTGCGTGATTTTGGGAAATGTCAACGTAAACTCGCCCCTTGTGTGGGATGGCACGATGACAAGGTCGTTGCGCGCCTATGCCCGCGCGAACCAAGCTGCGGTGATTGTGCCCTTTATTCTGGGCGGGGCCATGGGGCCTGTGACCAATGCAGGCGCGATTGCCCAGTCGCTGGCCGAAACCATGGCGGGCTGCGCGCTGACACAGCTGGAACGGCGCGGCGCGCCCGTGATCTTTGGCAATTTCCTTTCCTCGATGTCGATGCGCTCGGGCAGCCCGACATTCGGCACGCCCGAACCTGCCATTGGCAGCATGGTGATTGGCCAACTTGCCCGCCGCCTGAACCTGCCCCTGCGCTGCAGCGGTAACTTCACCACCAGCAAACTGCCCGATGCCCAAGCGATGATGGAAGGCACCATGTCGATGCTGGCGGCCATTCATTGCGGCGCGAATTTTATCCTGCATTCGGCGGGGTTTTTGGACGGGCTTTTGTCGATGTCCTACGAGAAATTCATGCTAGACGCCGATCTGTGCGGCGCTTTGCATGCCTATCTGGATGGCGTGGTGGTCAATGACGACACATTGGCCGTCGATGCCTTTGCCGAAGTGGGGCCAGGCAACCACTTTTTCGGCTGCAGCCACACGATGGCGCATTATGAAACCGCGTTTTGGGACAGTAACCTTTCCGACAACGAGCCTTTCGAAAAATGGGAGGCCGCAGGCCGCAGCGATGCCGCCACCCGCGCCAATGCGGCGTGGAAGAAATCGCTGGCCGAATATCAAGCCCCGCCTTTGGACGCAGGCATCGCCGATGCGCTGGCCGATTTTGTGGCCCGCAAAAAGCATGGGCTGGAAGATGCGTGGTATTAGCGCGCAGGAAGGGCGCGCATCAGCACCTGCGCCATCAGGCCAAATAGGCTGATCCCGATCAGCAGCGGCATTTCAGTGCCTGCAAAGGCCAAGCCGACAGGCACGGCCAAAGCCACAGACAAAACTGTGGCCAGCGCTGTGATCAGCGACGAGGCCGTGCCTGCCAAATGCCCCAAAGGTTCCAGCGCCAGCGCATTCAGATTGCCCATGCTCATCGCATTGGTGCCAAACAGCAGCATGGCCCAAAGGATCAGCCCCGCAAAGGCAAGATCTGGCGCAAGGGGCAGGGCCAGATGCAGTGCCAGCAACAGCAGCGTTGCCCCCAGCAGCACCCGCAGCGCCAAGGTGATCATGGCGCGCATGCCCCATGTCGTCACCAGCCGCGCATTGATGACCGAACCCAAAGCCGCCACCAGCGCAATCATCGCAAACCACAAAGGAAAGCTGCCCGCACGCCCATAAGTCTGATCAAAAATGCCTTGCAGGCTGGACAGCGTGGCAAACAGCCCCGCCATAATCAGCCCCTGCAAGAGGGTGGTGATCGCGACAATGCGCATGCTGGCCACTTCGCGTGCGCCTTCCCACAGCGACTTGGCCGAGAGCGGTCGGCGCTGGCCCAGCGGCAATGTTTCGGGCTGGCGCAGGCCCAGCCAAAGCGATGCCAAAACGGCAATCGCCGCAAAAACCCAAAAAATCGCCCGCCAATCGGCAAGCGCCATAATCGCTTGCCCCAGCAGCGGTGCGGCGGCAGGCACGCCCATAAACACCGCCATGATGATGCTCATCACTTGCGCCATCTAGCGCCCTTTGAACACATCGCGCATCATGGCGCTGCCCACCACGCGTGGCGCGGCCACCCCCAAACCCTGCACAAATCGCAGCAGCAACAGCGCCTCAAGCGAGGTGGCAAAGGCGCAGGCCAAGGCCGCAACCCCATAGAGCATCAAGCCGCCCAAAATCACCCGCTTGCGCCCAAAAGCATCCGACAGCGGCCCCATCACCAAAGTGCCCAGCCCAAGGCCAAAGACAAAGGCCGTCACAACCATTTGTGCCGAATTGGGATGCTCGGGGCTTAGATCAGCGGCAATGCGCGGCAGGGCTGGCAACATCGCGTCGATTGACAGCGCGATGGTGGCAAACAGTGTCACCATAATGCCGACAAACTCGCCTCGGCCAAGCCGTGCCGCGGCAGCCATTCAATGCACCACGGTTTTGGATGACAATTCGGCAATCACTTCGGCCCAAACCTCGGGGGGCTGCGCGCCCGAGACAACATATTGCTGCGCGATCAGATAGGTGGGCACTGCCGTCACGCCCTTTTGCCGCGCATCGCGGTCACGCGCCATGATATCATCGGCATCTGCCGCCGATTGCAGCAGGCGCAGCGTGGCCGCGCGATCCATCCCCTGATCTTTGGCGATGTCGGCCAGCACCTCATCTACGCCAATATCGCGCCCTTGCAGCCAATAGGCTCTGAACAGGTCTGCGACAACGGCGCTTTGCACCCCTTCGATCCCTGCCCAATGGATCAGGCGATGCGCCTTGAGTGTATTTGGAATGCGCTGGGGCAGATCAGGGTTCAGATCAAGACCCGCTTTGCGGGCAATTTCGCGCAGCCGCTCATGCACTGCATCCACCCGCGCTGGCCCGCCAAAGGCGCGTTCCAGATAGGCGCGTTTGTCTACCCCTTCGATGGGCAAATCGGGGTTCAACTGGAAGGGATGCCATTGTATGGAAAAGGGATGAAATGGCTTGTCCGCCAAGGCGCGGTCAAGATGGGTTTTGCCCACAAGGCACCACGGGCAGATCGGATCAGAAAAAATATCAAGCCGTGTCATCGCATCCTCGCCTTTTTGCCCCGTTGTTTTCTGTTTTCTGGGCAGGGTCAAGGGGCAGGGTCAAGGGCCGGCTTGCCACGCCGCGCGGGCTTTGCCCCAAGGTTGCATCACGCGGCGCGATAGGATATCGCCCAGACCATGTCCAGCGATCCAAAGCGAATGATCAAACTTGCCCGCGAAAGCGGCGATGCAGCCCCGCCTGCGCCCTTGGATCTGGGCGCGCGGGTGCGCGATTTGCGCCGCGCCAAGGGCTGGACATTAGAACAGGCCGCAGCCCAAGGCGGCCTTGCACGATCAACCCTCTCAAAAATTGAAAATGGGCAAATGTCGCCCACTTTTGAAGCGCTTAAGAAACTTGCACTGGGGCTGGGCATTTCTGTGCCGCAACTGTTTACCCCCGCACCTGCCCCGCAAGTGTCGGGCCGCATGGTCACCACCAAAAGCGGCGAAGGCCAAGCCCATGCCACCACCACCTACGAGCATGAATTGCTGGCGGCAGGGCTGACCAAAAAGCAAATGCTGCCCTATCGCGCCACCATCCGCGCCCGCGCGATGGATGATTTCGACGGCTGGGTGCGCCATGAGGGGGAAGAGTTTCTTTATGTCCTCACAGGGGTTGTGCGCCTGTACACAGAATTTTACGAACCTGTCGATCTGCGGCGCGGCGATAGCGCCTATTATGATGCGGGCATGGGCCATAATGTGATCTCTTTATCAGAAGATGACGCGACGATTCTGTGGATCACCTCGCTGATCTAGACTGCGCTGCGCGCCACAGCGCAGGGCAGGGGCAATCAAATGGCGGAGAGATGGGCGATGCGCAGCGCCATAGTCAGCGACATTCACGCCGACCGCCCCGCATTCGAAGCTGTTTTGGCCGATATCGCCACGCGCGACATTGATCGGATTGTCCTGCTGGGCGATTATCTGGGCTATGGCGCAGACAGCGATTGGGTTTTGGGCCGCGTGCAGGATTTGGTCGCTTTGGGCGCAGTGGCGCTGCGCGGCAACCATGACCGCACGCAGCCTGCCTTGCATATCAGCCCCGCCGCGCGCCGCGTGATTGACAAAACAGTCAATCGCCTGACGGCGCGGCAAAAGCTGTTTTTAGACCAATTGCCCTTGACGCTGCGCGATGGCCCTATGCTGTTTGCACATGCATCGGCCCATGATCCGCAAGATTGGCATGAGCTGCGTGATACCGCCGCTGCGCGCCAATGTTTTGATGCAACCGATGCCGCCCTGATTTGTGTGGGCCACACCCATCGCCCCGCGCTGTATTGCCAAGACGATCAGGGCCATCTGGACAGACGTCCGATTGACTTGGGCCGCGCGATTTCCCTTTCGCCGCAGCGCCGATGGCTGGCGGTGGTTGGGCCAGTATCGCAGCCACGCGATGGGCGCATCGGCGCGCAATACTGCATTTATGACAGCCGCGCGCACAGCATCTGCTATCTTTGCCTGCCCCATGACGGGGCAGAGCGCGCCCAAAAGACAGGGTTTTCCCGCTTTTGGGAGCGCCGCTAGATTTTATTCCTCATACCACCAAACTTCGGGCTGGAACCCCAGCCAATCGCCATAAATAGGTGTTTTGGCAGGGAATTTCAGCGCTTTGACATGCGCCAGACGCGATT
Organism: Rhodobacter sp.; assembly: GCA_027490955.1. Lineage (GTDB taxonomy): Bacteria > Pseudomonadota > Alphaproteobacteria > Rhodobacterales > Rhodobacteraceae > Cypionkella. The sequence goes on along the minus strand of JAIXXB010000005.1, from coordinate 8,758 downwards.
TGTCGGAATACCACAGCGGAATCACATAGCGCCCCGCGGTCAGGATACGGTCCAGCGCCTGCGTGGCCACGACAAATTCGTCCCGCGTTTTGGCCTGTACCATGGTTTTGATCATGGCCTCGGCGGCGGGCACATTCATGCCCATCCAATTGCGCGTGCCCGGTTCCGTAACACCCGCCGCGCCCCAATACAGCGTCTGCTCATTGCCAGGCGACAGCGACAGGCTGCGCACATAATGCGTCATATCAAAGTCATAGGCGGTGCTGCGTTCTTTGTATTGGGCGGAATCGACTGTGGTCAGCTTGGCCTCGATCCCCAACCGCTTGAGCGCCTCGATATAGATATTGGCGGCGGCGATAATGTCATCTTGGCCATTGGTCAGCAAAATTTCAAAGGTGAAGGGCGCGCCATTTGCATCTTTCAAAATGCCGTCTTGCACGCTCCATCCCGCCTCTTCCAGCAGCTTGGTTGCCGCGCGCAGACCTTCGCGGTTGGCCTCTGTGCCATCGGTTTTGGGCAAGGTATAGCCGCGCACTGTGCCGGGCAGCAGATCATCGATGAAAGGTTTCAGCAATGCCGCCACAGGCTCGGGGGCAGGGGCCGCCATATCCGAGCCAAGTTCCGAGTTGGAGAAATACGATTGAATGCGCGGATAGGCCCCGCCATTCAAAGTTTGGTTCACCAGTTCAAAGTTAAAGGCCTGAATCATCGCCTCGCGCACGCGCCAATCGGCAAAGATGGGGCGGCGGGTGTTCATCACGAAGCCTTCAATGCCCGATGGGCGCGAATGGGGGATTTCGGATTTGACGACATCGCCCGATTGCACGGCGGGGAAATCATAATTGCTGGCCCATTTCGCGGGGTTCGTTTCGCGATAGGTGGAAATTTCCCCTGCCTTAAACGCCTCGAATACCACGCCGCCATCGCCGAAATATTCATAGCGAATTTCGTCAAAGTTATGTTGGCCACGGTAAAATGGCACATCTTTGCCCCACCAATTTGGGTTTTTCTTAAAACTGATAAACTTGCCCGGCTCAAAGCTATCTACCACATAGGGGCCAGAGCCGATGGGCGCCTCTAACGTGCTGGCGGTAAAATCCTTACCCTCCCACTGGGCCTTTTTCAAAATGGGGCGCAAGCCCAGCAGCAGGGGCATTTCGCGGTCGGCTTCGGTAAAGGTAAACTTCACCCCGCGATCACCAACCTTTTCTGCCGTGGCAATTTTCTTCCAAGCGGTCGCATAGCGTGGGTTACCTTCGACCCCCAGTTTTTCAAAGGACCATAGAACATCTTCGGGGGTCACAGGACTGCCGTCCGAGAATTTGGCCCCCTCGCGCAGCGTGAAGGCGACATAGCTGCGCGCCTCGTCTGTTTCGATCCCTTCGGCCAGCGTGCCGTAGAGGGTGAACGGCTCGTCATAGCTGCGCCCCATCAAGGTTTCGATTGTCAACAGTGACACGCCCGCAGGGGCCGACCCTTTGACAATAAAGGGATTAAGCGAATCAAACCCGCCCGATTCGCCAAAAACGATTCGTCCGCCCTTCGGCGCATCGGGGTTCACTTGGGGCAAAGACACAAAATCTGGGGGTAGGGCAGGCGCGCCATACATGGCGATTCCATGTGCGGGCGCGGGATTTTCCTGCGCATGGGCGGCGATTCCCGCCACGGACAGGGCGAAAATAACCCCGATTTGCCGTATCTGATATGGAATTTCTCTTAGCTTCATGGCGATATCCCTCGTGTTTTGTTCAATTTTTTATGGCCTTTTGGCGTAGCCTATGCGCTTGGCACAGAAAATTCAAACTTTTAACTTGGCCAAGCCGATGGATAGGGGTATAAGAAGGGCACTGCTCGATAGGTTTCTTGCCTGTATGAAACCTGCCTCAATGACTTGCGCCCGCTTTGCCTTTGGCCAGCGGGCGTTTTTTTGTTTTGCGCCCATGCCACGGGGTGCTTTGCAGCCGCAGCAATTGCGCGCTATGCTGCAGCGGGCAAAGGGGGGCGCAGATGTTACAGGGCAAATTGGCGGTGATCACGGGCAGCACGTCTGGCATAGGGCTGGGCATTGCCGAAGAATTGGCGCGCGCGGGCGCGGATGTGGTGCTCAACAGCTTTACCAACAATGATGCCGACCATGCGCTGGCCGATGATATCGCCGCGCGCTTTGGCGTTGCGGCCCGCTATATTGCCGCCGATATGTCCAAAGGGGCCGAGTGCCGCGCGCTGATTGCACAGGCAGGGCGCTGCGATATTTTGGTGAACAATGCGGGCATCCAATTTGTCGCTCCGATTGACGCGTTTCCCGCCGAGAAATGGGATCAAATCCTTGCGATCAACCTGTCTTCGGCCTTTCACACCACCGCTGCCGCCCTGCCGATGATGCGGGCGGCAGGGTGGGGGCGGGTGATTAACATTGCCTCGGCGCATGGGCTGACCGCGTCGCCCTATAAATCGGCCTATATCGCGGCAAAACATGGCATCGTTGGGCTGTCAAAGACCACGGCGCTGGAAACAGCAGGGCAAAACATCACCTGCAATGCCATTTGCCCGGGCTATGTGCTGACCCCTTTGGTCGAGGCGCAGATCCCCGAACAAATGGCCGTGCATAATATGGGCCGCGATGAGGTGATTGCAAAGGTGATGCTGGCGCGCCAGCCCAGCCGCGAATTTGCCACCACGGGGCAAATTGGCGGCACGGCGGTGTTCTTGTGCAGCGATCATGCCGCGCAAATCACAGGCACGACGATTTCCGTAGATGGCGGGTGGACAGCGCTATAGCGGCAGTTGCGCCTTGGCAGGCGGGTAAACCAGCCCTGCCGATACAACCAGTTTAATCGCCTCATCCGCCTTCATATTCAACAAGATCACATCGCGCGCGGGCACGTAGATCAACATGCCCGAGGTCATGGGCGTCAGCGCCACGAAAACCGCAACCATCTTATCTTCGGCGGGCAGTTTGGCGGCAATCTCGCCCTGCGGCGCGCTGGCAACAAGGCCCACCGCCCAAGCCCCCTGATGGGGAAAGCGCACAAGGCAGGTGCGGTCAAAATTCTTTTCCGCCTTGGTGAAAAAGGTTTCGGTCACTTGCTTGACGCCCGAATAGACCGAACGCACGATGGGCAAGCGGTCGACCAAGCCTTCGGCGCTGCGGATGATGCTGCGCCCAATCAGCCCGCGGGCCACCCAGCCAACGGCGGCAGTGACCACCAAAAACACCAAAACCCCAACCCCGCGCACGGGAAACTGCGCCTCTGGCCCAAAGAACCGATTGACCAATTCTTCGGGCTGGTAGGCGGCAGGAATCAGCGGCAAAATCCAGCCATCAATCCAACCGATCACCGCCCAAACAACGTAAATGGTCAGCCCCACAGGCAAAACCACCACCAGCCCCGTGAAAAAAGAGGCACGGATGGCGGCAAAGATGGAACGTCTGGGCGCGGCGGGTTCGGTCATGGGCTTATCTTGCCTTTTCTTGCATAGCTTTGGCTATTTGCGCCGCAAGGCGGGCATTGTTCAAGACCAAAGCAATATTAGACTGCAACGACCGCCCTTTGGTTAGGACAAAAATCCTATCCAGCAGGAAGGGCGTTACTTCTTTTGCCGCAATGCCTGCGCTGTTTGCATCTGCCAAGGCCGCCGTGATCATGGGGCCGATATCGCTATAGGCAATCTCGTCGGCTTTGGGGATGGGATTTGCCACCAATTGCCCGCCCTTCATCCCCAGCGCCGCGCGCATTATGGCACTTGCGGCAATCTCTTTTGCGCTATCCATGCGCAGGGGCGATTTGATGCCGATGCTGCGCGACCAAAAGGCGGGAAAATCATCGGCGCCAAAGGTGATCACGGGCACGCCGTGGGTTTCCAAAACCTCTAAGGTCTTGGGAATGTCCAAAATCGCTTTGGCCCCCGCGCAGACCACTGTGACAGGGGTTTGCGCCAATTCCAAAAGATCGGCCGAGATATCAAAGCTGTGCTCGGCCCCGCGATGCACGCCGCCGATCCCGCCTGTGGCAAAGGTGGAAATCCCTGCCAAATGCGCGCAAATCATCGTGGCGGCTACAGTCGTCGCCCCCGTTTTACCCAGCGCAAGGCAGGCAGGCAAATCGGCGCGCGACAGTTTCATCACGCCTTGGGCTTGGCCAAAGCTGGCCAGTTGCGCATCGGTCAGCCCGATCAGAATTTCGCCGCCCATCACGGCGATTGTGGCAGGCACGGCCCCGCCCGCCCGCACCGCATCTTCGACCGCGCGGGCGGCTTGCACGTTTTGCGGATAGGGCATGCCATGGCTGATAATGGTCGATTCCAGCGCTACAATGGCCAATCCTTCGGCGCGGGCCTTTGCCACCTCGGGGGAAAATCGCAGCGGCAATGTCGTTTGGGGCAAGGTCATGGGTCTATTCCTGATACGTAAGAGGCAGCAGCAGCAAGGGCAGAGTGCAGGGCAATATCGCCAGTTTCGCCGCGCCGTTCTGCGGCAATATGGGCGGCCATGAACGTATCTCCTGCCCCCGTGATGCGGCGCGGGGTGATGCTGGGGGGCTGGGCGGTGCGCAGGGCAATATCTTTGCCCGCCAAAGCGCAGGGATTTGGCCCATCGGTCACCACCACACGCCGCGCCCCGCGCAGGGCCAAATCTTGCGCCGCCGCCATGGCGGTTTGATGTGGGCGATTTGCCAAAACATTCGCTTCGATCAGATTCACATAAAGCGTGGCGCGCGGGTGCTGTAAAAGCGGGGCCAAACGCTCGGCCTTACCGGGGCTGGCAGGGGCAAGACGCAAATCCGCGGCGGCAAAGGCGGGTGACGCGGCGATTTCGGTCAAAAGCGCTGTGGTCAAATTCCCATCAAGGGCAATCATGCCCGAATAGGGGTTTTGCGCATCGCCCAAGCGGCCATCCTGCAGCGGGGCCAAAATCGCGCCGCCCGCGCGTTCCAAAGAATGGGCATCGGCAATGGCGGCAACCAAACCGCCCGCCCCTTCAATGGCCATATATACATCGGTGGGATCGTCGCTGCGATAGGCCAGCGTCATGTCCAACCCCCGCGCCTCGCAGGCGGCAATCAATTCCTCGCCCGCGCTGTCACGCCCAATCGCACAAAGCGCCGCTGGACGCATCCCCATCCGCGCCAGCGTGACCGCGATGTTCAGCGCGACCCCCCCCGGCAAGCGCGTGATGCGTCCGGGCACATCTTGACCTGCCTGCATGGGGGCAGGGGTGCGGCCAATGATGTCCCACAAAACCGCGCCAATGCATAGGATATCGGGTGTCATGGGGGCGTTTTGCCAGCCTAACTGCAGCAGTGCAAGCGGATATAGCGCAGAGGCTGGCTGCAAAAATGCACCGCAGATCCGAACATGGCAGGCCGCCCAATTGCGCAATCTGCCAGTTTCGGTCTATAGTTATGCCAACATCAAAAGGTCTTCCGATGACGTATGTCCCCAACTTGAATGCCGCACGCCATTGTGCATTTGCCATGGCCCTTGCAACCATCGCCGCCCCCGCCTTGGCCGAAACGGAACTGTCGTTCTACGGCGGCTATCAAACCGCGCCGCATAGCGTGGTGACGACCAGCAATTTCGGCACATTCACTGTGGGCTGGGAGGGTAAGTCTTTCTCGATGCCGCCCTATTACGGGGTGCGGGCGATCATGTGGCAGCCCAATGGCTTTGGCTGGGGGGTTGAGGTGAACCATGCCAAGGTCTACGCCGACCAGCCTTCAAAATATGGGTTTGAGCGGATGGAGTTTACCGATGGCTTGAATCTGGTCACGGTCAATGCCTTTCAGCGCTACAAAAGCAGGGGCAAAATCACGCCTTACTTGGGCGCGGGCATCGGCGTGGCCGTGCCGCATGTGGATATCACCCCCAATGGCGGGCAGCACACCTTTGGCTATCAGGTGACGGGGCTTGCCGTGCAATGGGTGGCAGGGGCCTCTTTGCCGATCAACGACAAATGGAAGGCCTTCGCCGAGTATAAGGGCAGCTTTTCGCAGCATGCGGTTAAACTGGATGGCGCGGGCACGCTGGACACCAATATCATCACCAATGCGCTGAATATTGGTATCAGCTACACGTTTTAACGCGCATTTCGGCCCATTTTCAGCAGATTGCGCCTTGCGCGCAGGGCATTCATCGCCTATACGCGCCGCACTTCACAAGCGGGGCTTGGGAGAGGTGGGGAGACATCCCACAGCTTCCTCCGGTTGGGCATCTGCCTAAGCGCCCCGCTGAGGATTGAAACCGGAAAGGAAAATACCATGGCTCTTCCAGAGTTTACCATGCGCCAATTGCTTGAAGCAGGCGTGCACTACGGCCACCAGACCGCCCGTTGGAACCCCAAAATGGGGCCATATATTTACGGCGATCGCAACGGCATCCATATTCTTGATCTGACGCAAACCGTGCCAATGCTGGACCAAGCATTGAAAGTGGTGCGCGATACCGTTGCCAAGGGCGGGCGCATTTTGTTCGTGGGCACCAAGCGTCAGGCGCAAAAACCCATCGCCGAAGCAGCCGAGCGTTGCGCGCAGTTTTATATGAATCACCGCTGGCTGGGCGGCACGCTGACCAACTGGAAAACCGTTTCCGCCAGCATTCAGCGCCTGAAAATGATTGACGAGGTGCTTGGGGCAGGGGGCGAAGGCCTGACCAAGAAAGAGCGTCTTGGCATGGAACGCGATCAGGCAAAGCTGCAGGCATCGCTTGGCGGTATCCGCGAAATGGGCGGCACCCCCGATTTGATTTTCATCATTGATGTGGGCAAAGAAGATTTGGCCATTCTCGAGGCGCAAAAGCTTGGCATTCCTGTCATTGGCGTTGTCGATACCAACAATTCACCCAAGGGCGTGGATTACGTGATCCCTGGCAATGACGATGCAGCCCGCGCAATCAGCCTGTATTGCGAATTGATCGCCCGCGCGGCGCTGGACGGCATGTCGGCGCAAATGGGCGCGGCTGGCGTTGATCTGGGTGCGCTGGAAATGGCCCCCGTCGAAGAAGCCATCGCTGCGCCCGCCGAGGCGTAAGCCCACTGTCATGCAACATTTACGGCGGGGGTCTATCCCCGCCGCACCTATTTCACAGGAGCTGAACATGAGCATCACCGCACAAATGGTGAAAGAGCTGCGCGAATCCACTGGCGCAGGCATGATGGATGCGAAAAAAGCCTTGGTCGAAACCAATGGCGATATGGAAGCCGCCGTTGATTGGCTGCGCACCAAGGGTCTGGCCAAAGCTGCCAAAAAGGCTGACCGCTTGGCCGCCGAAGGTCTGGTTGGTGTGGCCGTGGCTGGCACACGCGGCGTGGCAGTCGAAATCAACTCGGAAACCGATTTTGTGGGCAAAAATGCCAGCTTCCAAGAGCTGCTGCATAATGTGACCAAAACCGCGATCCGCTGCGAAAATGTCGAGGCGCTGCGCGAGGCAGATCTGAATGGCCAGCCCGTGCATATCGTCATCGCCGAAGCTGTGGCGACGATCGGCGAAAACCTGTCGCTGCGCCGTATGGCGATTTTGGATGGCGAGCATGTGGCATCTTATGTTCATAACGCTGCGGCCGATGGCATGGGCAAAATCGGCGTTTTGGTGGCAATCACGGGCGCGAACGCTGCATTCGCCAAGCAAGTCGCAATGCATGTGGCCGCAACCAACCCCCTTGCACTGAACGAAGCCGCGCTGGATCCTGTGATTGTCGAGCGTGAACTCGCCGTGCAAACCAGCAAAGCGCTGGAAGAAAACGCAGCCAGCGCCAAGCCCAAGCCAGAGGCCGTTATTCAAAACAACATCATTCCGGGCCGCATGAAGAAATTCTTGGCCGAGAATACGCTGATGGGCCAAGCCTTTGTGATCAATCCTGACCTGACAGTCGAAGAGGCCGCGAAAGAGGCTGGCGTGACGATCACAGGATTTGTGCGCATGGCCTGCGGTGAAGGCATCGAGAAGAAAGAAGAAGACTTCGCCGCCGAAGTGGCGAAGATGGTTCAGGGCTAAGATCAGCCTTTTGGGAACGCGATCAGGCGCAGGGGCAACCTTGCGCCTTTTTCTTTGGGTTCAGGGGGTTATGGGGCGGTATTGATGTGATGGATGGGGTTTGGGCATCGGTTTATATTACATAATAATAATTATCGGATAAATGGACGCAACGCTTTACACCAGCCTATCTATGACCAAGGCACGAGCTGCAGATCATGTACCGCCTTCTCCGCTGAACCGCCGGTCGCCAAAGCCACCTGCCAGCGCTGGCCTCTGGTTGGCGCGCTGATAGACTCCCAGCGCAACCTTGATCTCTGTGGGCGGGAAACCGCGGGTCGCGCTTTCTGATCCGCCCAGTTAAATTCTAGAACACCTGTCTAGGTGGTTTTTTCCGATCAAGAATTTCGGCAAGTTTGTTCTTGAACCCAGGTAGGTTTACCAACGCCTTTGCTCTTTTCACATAGTCAAGGTCACAGTGCGCTCGCTTTGCCAATTCGCGATAATCCCAACTATCGTTCATGAGAGCAATACCACACAAAAAGATTACAGCCCATAGATCAGCTTCATACTCAACAAGATTTGCGGGAACATGCACCACCGTTGATCCCATAGGATAACGTGAAAAATTGATTATTCGCTTATCACGTGTATGGTTCTGATCGAGGTGGCCTAGGGTCAGAACCCATTAAAGTTCTTGTCATGGCCAGTTTTCACTGATTCATTTGTGTCACCTTGGGGGTGTCAAATGAGTGATCTTTACTGGCTTACGGACGAACAAATGGCGCGG
>JAIXXB010000016.1 GCA_027490955.1 Rhodobacter sp. | reverse complement strand
TTGCATCCGAAGACGAGTTGAACCCACCCGCATCGTCAACAATATCATTGCCCGCACCCCCAAAAATCGTGTCAACACCGGGGCCGTCGAAAATCGTGTCGTCCCCATCACCGCCAGAAATACTGTCAGCCCCAGAACCACCGCTGATCTGATCATTGCCAATCCCACCATCAACCGTGTCATTCCCATCACCAGCCAAAACAGTGTCATTGCCAGCGCCAGTTACGATGGTATCGTTGCCCGCGCCTGTATCTATCTGAATAGGCCCCGTGGCAGCGCCACCGATAACGGTGTCGTCTAAATCTGTAGTGATGACCTTTTCAATTTCGGAAAAGGTGATGTCCACACCCGCATCAATATCGATCCCATTGACTGCGCCAGATTCGGCATTGGTGCCAAATGTCACCACCACAGGATCAAGGCTGATCGATAGATCCAGCACATCGCCCGCACCGCCATTGGCTGGATCACTCAGATCCTCGCCGCCTTCGCCGCCCACGATGGTCATCGCATCGCTGATGCCAATTTCAGCGGGGTTGAGCGTAAAGACATCATCCCCTGCGCCGCCTGCGGCACTATCGGCGCTGCCAAGGACGATGTCATCGTCCCCTGCCCCGCCGTCGAGGGTATCATTACCAAGGCCGCCCTCTAGCGTGTCGGATCCATCACCGCCCAGAACAGAATCCGCCCCCGTGCCACCTGTGACGGAATCGTCGCCGATCCCGCCATCAACAGTGTCATTCTCCGCGCCGCCATCTAGCCTGTCATTGCCCGCCCCACCCACCAACGAGTCGGCGCCTTGGCCACCATAGATCAGATCATCGCCTATGTTATCGCCAATAACCGTATCATTGCCGCCATCGCCATAGAGCGTATCATTGCCCGCGCTGTCGCGGATGTCGTCATTGCCCGTGCCACCGTAAACCAAATCACTGCCTGTGGTGCTGGGCGTGCCCGCCAGATCGTCCAAGACATCATCACCATCGCCGCCATAGACGGTATCATTGCCAAGGCCAGAATTGACTGTGTCATTGCCGCCGCTGGCGGCGATGATGTCATCGATACCATCTGGCCCATCAATCTGATCGCCCTGCGTATCGGCAAAAGGCGTGCCGCCTGGGCCAGAGCTGGGCGTCATGACATCTCCGCCCGCGGTGCCATCCACTATCCCGTCATTGTCGCGCAGGATGGACTCGATCCCTGCAAAAGACAAAACCGCGCCATTTTGGAAAGTGGCGGTGCCGCGCAGCGCGCCTGCATCATCTGGATCGGCAGTTTGCACAATGGTGACGGGGCCTGCGCCGCGCAGGTCGAGAACGTCAAGATCACTTGCGCCCGCGCCGCCGTAAACTGTATCGCCCCCGCCATCGGTGGCAGGTGTTTCGCCCGCAACAAACGGATTGTCGAGCGTGATCAGATCACTGCCGTCACCGCCATAGATCAGGTCTGCACCCGCGCCACCGACCAGCGTATCATTGCCAAGCCCGCCGTGCAGCGTGTCATTGCCCGTGTCGCCATAGTAATGGTCATCGCCGCCTTCGGGAAACCCGCCCAGCGCATCGCCAATGATGTCATCGCCAGCCCCGCCACCGATGAAATCATTGCCAGTGTCGCCGTAGATCGTATCATTGCCATCCTCGCCAAGGATGTTGTCATTGCCCGCGCCGCCAGCCAGAAAATCACTGCCTTCACGCCCGCGCAGCGTGTCATCGCCCTCTTCGCCCAGAACGTTATCATCGCCCGCGCCCGCATCGATGTAATCATTGCCTTCGCGCGCGCGCAGCGTGTCATTTCCGCTGCCCGACATGACAAAATCATCGCCCAGCCCTGCATCGACATAGTCGGCAAAATTCGTGCCTTGCACAAAATCGCTGCCCGTGCCGCCATAAGCCTCGCCGCCGCGCTGTGTGGCGTTGTAATTCAGGAAGATGAGATCATCGCCGTCGCCGCCATATAGGGTATCGGCCCCCTCTTGCGAGGTGCCGCCCATAGGCAAATCGCCGTGCAACTCGTCATTGCCCGCATCGCCATACAGCACATCGCGGTCATTGCCGCCGCCCAATGTGTCATTGTTATCGCCGCCATACAGCGTATCTGCACCGCCCGTGCCGCCAAACAAGAGATCATCGCCCGCATCGCCGTAGACAGTATCATTGCCGCCATCCGACGTGCCGCCATCCAGCGTGTCATTGCCCGCGCCGCCAAAGATTTGGTCATTGTCATTGCCGCCATCGACGGAATCGTTGCCCAGACCTGCGCTGATCGTATCTGCGCCTGCTGCGCCCAAAATGGTGTCATTAAATCCATCTGCACCATCGATTATGTCGCCCTGCGCATCAACAAAGCCGGGTGCCATATTTTGGGCGCCATCGGTGCCATTGACGATCCCATCCCCGCGCAAAATCGTCTCGATGCCTTCAAAATTCAGCACTGATCCGTTTTGGAAGGTGACAGTGCCGCTAAAGGCCCCTGCATCATTCGCGTCCGCCGATTGAACGATGGTGACATTGCCCGCATATCGCAGGTCAAGAACGTCATTATCTGTGCTGCCTTCCGCGCCACCAAACACACGATCGCCGCCGCCATCGGTTGCAGCCGCACCCGAATTGACGCTGAACGTGTCATTGCCAATGCCGCCATACAGCGTGTCCGCCCCAGCACCACCCAAAAGCGAGTCATTGCCCGCTTCGCCGTAAATCACATCATTGCCCGCGCCGCCAAGGATCGTGTCTTGGCCCACCACGGCAGGCGCAATCGGTGTGCCTGTGATATTTGCAGTGATCTGCACGTCATCGACATAGGCCGAGCCTGAATTGGAACCTGTCCGCCCTGCCAGCACATATTGCCAACCCGTCTGGTTGACTGTGGCCCATTCGCCATTGGGAATGGTCGCGGTCAACACGGGGGTGGAATCGGTCGGCAAGGTGACACTGACGACGCCCGTGTTGGACACAGTCAGAATGAACGTGCCTTCGCCGCGCGTTTCCAGATTTGGCGAGGTGACGCTGCCAATGACAACGCCATTCCAGCGAATTTCTGCCACATTTGCCAGCGGGTCGATGCGAATGGCCAGACCCGTGCCAAGGCCGTTTTCATATTCCCTATTTGCCGGCAAGGTGGACGGATCGCCAAAGCTGGCAGAGATACCATCGAAATTGTCCAGCCCCGAAGGCGAGCCGATATCCGTCACAAAACTAAGGTTCAGGGTCGAGACGCGCTCTCCAGACACCAAAGACGGGTTGATCGCAAGCGAGGCTTCTTGCCCTGTCGAAAAGCCTTGGACGAACACAAATTCTTTTTCGCCGTCTGGATCGGGGCTGTTTAGGATATTGGTGACACCGGGCGCGCCGCCGAATAGGGTTTGGCTTGCGCCCAGCAAAGGATCAGCGCCGTCGAAATTGTTCGTGTAGGTAAAGCTGCGTGTGCCGGGGGTTGCGCTGGTGTTATTGTCCCCAAAAAGGGTATCGTTGCCCGCATCACCTTGCAGAGAATCATGGCCCGCGCCGCCAGTGACTGTGTCATTGCCCAAACCGCCAAAAAGCGTGTCATCGCCAATACCGCCATAAAGTTGGTCATCACCGCTGGGCTCGATCGTAGTTGTCGTGGTCGTAAAGTTGATGTCGGACAGATAGATCCAAGACAAATCTCCCGACACACCCACATGGGCAATGGTGATGCGCGCCACAGGGCCAGGAATATTGACCAGCGCTGCTGCGGTGTCATCGTTTGATCCGTCAGTCTGCTGCACGCCTTCGCGAATGCGCAGATCAATGCCGCCCGATTGGTCAACAATCAGATCCGATCCTTGGATAATATCCAAAGGAATCCGCACGTTATTGGCATCATAGGCGACCACGTCAACATAGTCCAAACCCGAGCCAAGATCGCTAAGCGAGAAGGAAACATTGCTGACCGATTGCGAGAATTGGATGGTATAGGTTCCCGCCTGATTGCCTGTGACAATCGATTTTAGGCTGGAAAAGTCATTCGTGCCCGAAGGAAGGCCGGTGGTCACCACATCATTGGTCGAAAACTCTGACCCAATCGAGGTTGGCGTTGTGACACTGACCGTTGTGCCCGCCAAAGTTTGCGTGATGGTGCGCGATCCGATGTTGTCGGTATTATCGATTTGGCCGCCATCCTGCGGGTCGGGCACATTGCTCCAACGGAAGGTTTGGGTGGTTTGCGTTGTGGTGGTGACTGGCGCTGCGCTGGTGTCGCCGAACAAAATATCATTGCCCGTGCCACCTGCGACAGTGTCGTTACCGCCGTCGCCATAAATCAACTCATCGCCAGTGCTGTCGCCAGTTAGGCTGTCATTGCCCGTGCCGCCAAAAATGGTGTCATTGCCCGAGGAATCAAAGACAGTGTCATTGCCCGCACCGCCAAAGGCCTGATCATCGCCCGTGCCTGCAGGGGTGCCGCCTGCATCATCAATAAAGTCATCCCCATCACCGCCAAAACTGGCATCATTGCCCGCCCCCGATACGATGATATCATTGCCCGCAGCGCCGACCAAAACGTCATTGCCGATCCCCGCAAATAGGGAATCGCGCCCCACACCGCCGTCCAGCGTATCTTCACCAGCGTCGCCATAAAGGATGTCGTCGCCCGTATTGTCACCCGTCAAGCGGTCGTTGCCATCACCGCCATACAGCGTGTCATTGCCCGCCGCATCAAAGAAGACGTCATTGCCCGCGCCGCCATACATCAGATCACGGCCCGTGGTCGAAGGCGTGCCGCCCAGATCGTCCAGCGTGTCGTCGCCATCGCCGCCATACAGCGTGTCAAGCCCGTCGCCGCCCAGAATCTGGTCATTGCCCGCCTGACCTTCGACAATATCATCGCCGCCACCTGCAAAGACGACGTCATTGCCCAAACCTGCCTGAACGGAATCGTTGCCCGCATTGGCGTTGATCGTGTCATTCACACCATCAGCACCATCAATCTGGTCGCCCTGCGCATCGGTAAAGCCGATGCCCATGATCTGAGCGCTGTCTGTGCCATCCACAGGCCCACCCGCAGGAGGCGGCGCCACACCCGAATCTTTGCGGAAGGTCAGGGTAAAGGTGAAGGTGTCATTCGTGGTGGCAAGATCGCCATCCGCATCAGGCAAAAGCAAAAAGCCGCCGTTTTCGCGGGCGCTGATGGTGATGGTTTGCGTCAGTGATCCGCCCGGTGTCAAATTGGCCCATGCCGAGCCTGGCCCTGTATCAAGCTCAAAACGCAGCCGATCATTTTCCAGCAATCCACCCGTCAGTGGCGGCGCTTCTTGGTTGATGATGCGCAGGCTACCATATTGCAAACCCCATGTTTGCGTGCCCCCGCCCACAGTGCTGCCTGTGCTGGATGTCGCCCCTGTGCCGTTCTGCGAGACAAGATTATAGCTGTCCCAATTGTCGATGGGATTGGTCGTCAATCCAAGCGTCTCGAACCGTTCAAGGTTCGTTTCCACCACAAAACTCGCGCCCGTAGCGGGCAGCGTATAGGTCTTGGTCAAGGAACCAGTTTGCCCGAACAGCAGGTCCAAGAACCCGCCGATACCAAGGTTATTGTAGAAAACAGTCATTAGGGCGTTCCTTTGGTGGCAACGATGCGACGAAGATACACAAATGGGGCTTCTAGATTGTTAAGAGCCGCCACAGGCGCGGGGTGGTGCGCGCAAGACGTGGCGCGCGCAAATGGGCCGCAGTAGCGCGCGGCTTGGCCACAGGCTTGACGCTGAAGATTTTTGATCAAATTTACCACTCACGCACAGTTTCATAACCGCACCACTCTCGATCGCAGGGGATGAATCAATGATGCGTATAGGTCTTTCCTATGCATAATAGTTACAATGCCGTCTTTCGCGTTATCTCGATAAGCGAGACGAACTCATTTCGCACATTGCGGATAAATTCAACTTTAGAGGGATTTCAGTGCAGGTGGCAGGATCGCACACCAACATCACTTTACTAAAAAATGATTTATGTCAGATATTAAAAAATCCGCATGGTAACGGGTTCCTACCGCATCTGCGCCGCGAAAACTCGACCAGCGCGCCAAAGGGTGATGCAGATTGTTTCCACATTGCGCAAACTCATCATCCGAAAGGTCATAAATTTTGCGAAAAAGTGTAGGCAACTTTCCTGAAGGCCGCCGTGGCAGCGGTGTGGGGGCGCACTTTCGCGCAGGACTTCTCATTCGGCGGGGCAGGATATTGCAAAGCGCCGCGCGGGCCCAGGTTCTGCGCGCCCACCGCGCGCCAAGCGCAAAACACCCGCCGCGCCGCGCCCGTGCTGCGATGAAACATTGGCCCATCAAAGCTGCGCCGATATGCAGGCTTGCCGCCCGCTTTGCACTGGCATCAGGAAAAGGCCTAAGATAGCCTTGCCCAAACTTGACAGGAGGCCCCATGTTCCGCGCCCTTATTTTGGACAAATCCGATGACACCGCCGCCGCCCATATCCGCGAGTTTGACGACAGCGCCCTGCCTGCAGGCGAGGTGACCATCGATGTGGCCTACTCGACGCTAAACTACAAAGATGGGCTGTGCCTGTCGCCCAGTGGCGGCGGTTTGGTGCGAACCTATCCCCATGTGGCGGGGATCGACTATGCAGGGTTTGTGCGCACCAGCGAAGATGCGCGCTTTAGCGTGGGTGATGCCGTTGTTCTGACAGGTTGGCGTGTGGGCGAGGTGCATTGGGGCGGATATGCCACCCGTGCCCGCGCCCGCGCCGATTGGCTGGTGCCGCTGCCTGCGGGGATCACACCGCGCCGCGCCATGGCAGTGGGCACGGCTGGGTTGACGGCGATGCTGGCCATCCAAGCGCTGGAAGATCATGGGCTGACCCCAGATCGGGGCGAAGTGCTGGTCACAGGCGCGGCGGGCGGTGTGGGATCGGTCGCTGTCGCGCTGCTGGCGGCCTTGGGCTATCAGGTGGCGGCGGTGACAGGACGGCCCGAAACAGGGGATTATCTGCGCGATTTAGGCGCAGGGCGCATCATCGCGCGCGCGGATTTGGCCGAAACAGTCAAACGCCCGCTAGAGGCCGAAACTTGGGCGGGCTGCGTGGATGCGGTGGGCGGGGCCATGTTGGCGCGGGTGCTAGGGCAGATGAAATATGGCGCATCGGTTGCCGCAGTTGGTCTTGCAGGTGGGGCGGGCCTGCCTGCCAGCGTGATCCCCTTTTTGCTGCGCGGCATCAACCTGCTGGGCATTGACAGCGTGTTGCAGCCCTATGCTGCGCGGCAGAGGGCATGGGCGCGTATCGCAGCCAGCCTGCCGATGGACAAATTAGATGCGATGATCCTGCCCGCAACCCTTGCCGAAGTGCCTGCGCTTGGCGCAGCCATTTTGAAAGGCGAGGTGAAAGGCCGCGTTGTTGTCGATGTAAACGCCTAAGCGCCGCCTGCTTTGCCATGGCCCCTGCTGCACCGCCCCGCCTGCGCATCCGCATCGTCTTTGACGAGGGGCGGTTTTTTGGCCCGGGCAAGGCGGATTTGCTGGCTGGTATCGCGCGCACAGGCTCGATCGCTGCGGCAGGGCGCGATATGGGGATGAGTTACAAGCGCGCTTGGGATTTGGTGCAAGCGATGAATGCGATGTTTTCCGCCCCCTTGGTGGCCATGGCGCGCGGCGGGGCGAAAGGTGGCGGCGCAACCCTGACAGCGGAAGGGGAACGGGTGTTGGCGCTGTATCACCATGTTCAAGATGCCGCCATGGGCGCGGGCAGCGCGGCGCTGGACGAATTGGCGGGCAAACTTTCCGATATATAGGGCGGAAAATATCGCTTGCAGGCGGGGCGAGGCTGCGCGATATGTTTTCTTAAACATATTCCGTCCCGCAATCGCCCCGTCATCGCCTCTTAGCTGCCCTAACAAAAGCCCTCTTCATGCCCTTTGCCCGCTGGATTTTCGCCGCCGCCCTTTGCCTTGCCCCCCTGCATGCCTTGGCGGGCACCGTCACGGTCTTTGCCGCAGCCAGCCTGAAATCGGCCCTCACTGCGGTGGGCGCGGTATGGAGCGGGCAAACAGGCCATAGCATCAGCTATTCTTTTGCGGGCACATCGGCGCTGGCCAATCAAATCGCCCAAGGCGCGCCTGCGGATATCTTCATCTCGGCCTCAGGCGATTGGATGGATAAACTGGCCGAAAGCGGCGATATTCGCGCCAGCACCCGCCGCGATATTCTGGGCAATTCATTGGTGCTGATCGCCCATGGCGCGGGCGCGGCCCCCGTGAACATCAACGCAAATCTTGATCTGGCAGGATTGCTGGCGGGCGGCAAATTGGCAATGGCGCTGGTGGACAGCGTGCCTGCAGGGCAATATGGCAAGGCGGCGCTGACATCGCTGGGTCTTTGGGACAGTATCGAGGCCCAAGTGGCGCAGGCCGAAAATGTTACGGGTGCGCTGAATTTTGTCAGCATGGGCGAGGCACCTTTGGGCATTGTCTATGCCACCGATGCCAAAGGGGCCCGCGATGTTTCGGTGCTTGGCACCTTTCCAGCCGCCAGCCATCCGCCCATAACCTACCCTGCGGCACTCACCTCGGCCAGCAGCAGCGATGTTGCGGCAGATTTCTTGGCCTTTTTGTCATCGGATCAGGCGGCAAGCCTGTGGCAAGAAGCAGGTTTTGTGGTTTTGAAATGACCGCCGCCGCAAACTGGCTTGGCCCAGAGGAATGGCAGGCCGTGCGCCTGTCGCTGCGGGTGGCCGCTTGGGCGACCATCGCCAGCCTGCCAGTGGCGGTGCTGACGGCCTATGCGCTGGCGCGCTGGTCCTTTTGGGGCAAATCCGTGCTGAACGGGGTTGTGCATCTGCCTTTGATCCTGCCACCTGTGGTAACAGGCTATATCCTGCTGCGCGCATTTGGGCGGCGCGGAGTGTTCGGCGCTTGGCTGGAACAAAGTTTTGGCATTGTGCTGTCGTTTCACTGGACAGGCGCGGCACTGGCCGCCGCCGTCATGGCCTTTCCGCTGACAGTGCGCGCCATCCGCCTGTCGATCGAGGCGATTGACCAGCGCACGCTTAACAGCGCAGCCAGTTTGGGCGCGGCCCCTATTTGGGTTTTTGTCACCATAACCCTGCCCCTTGCCCTGCCTGGGATTATCGCGGGCGCGATCCTTGGCTTTGCCAAGGCTTTGGGCGAATTTGGCGCGACCATCACCTTTGTCGGGGCAATTCCCGCGCAAACGCAAACCATCCCTTCGGCAATCTATGTGTTTTTGCAATCGCCCGATGGCGGCCAAGGCGCGCTGCGGTTGGTGGTGTTGTCGGTTCTGATTGCCATGGCCGCGCTGATTGCATCGGAATGGGTGGCGCGGCGTGCATCAGCATGGGTGCGCGGGGCATGACACTGCAGGTGGCAATCAAGGCGCAACTGGGCGCGTTTATGCTGGATGTTGATTTTGCCGCGCCTAAGGGCGTAACGGCATTATTCGGCCCATCGGGTTGCGGAAAATCATCTATCATCAATGCCATAGCTGGCCTGATCCGCCCAGATCAGGGACATATCATCTGCGCAGCGCGCCCGTTGTTTGACAGCGCCGCGCGGGTGAATCTGCCCCCGCACCGCCGCCGCCTAGGCGTGATCTTCCAAGATGCGCGGCTGTTTCCGCACCTAAGCGTGCAGCAAAACCTCACCTTCGGGCGTTGGTTTGCAGGCAGGCATCGCCGCGGCCCCAGCCTGCAAGATGTGTGCGATCTTTTGGGCATTGGGCATTTGCTGCGCCGCCGTCCTGCGACATTGTCAGGTGGAGAGGCCGCCCGCGTGGCCATTGGCCGCGCGCTGCTGGCCGCCCCTGACATGATCCTTGCAGACGAGCCTTTGGCCGCGCTGGACGAAACCCGCCGCGCCGAGATTTTGCCCTATTTCGCAGCCCTGCGCGATGCGGCCTTGGTTCCAATGATCTATGTCAGCCATTCAGTCAGCGAAGTGGCGCACTTGGCCACCACAGTTGTTGCCATGGCAAACGGGCGCGTCATTGGCGTGGGCCCTGTCGAGGAAATCTTTGGCCGCAGCGATGTGATGGGCGCGCAGGCCAGTACCATGCTGCCCGCGCGCCTTATCCGCCATCATGCAGATGGTCTGTCCGAATGGCTTTGCGATGCAGGCCAAATTTTCGTGCCGCAAATGGACGCATCCCTTGGCACTGTGCATTTGCTGCGTATCAGATCAAGCGATGTGATGCTGTCGCGCAAGCGGCCTAGCGGCCTATCAGCGCTGAACATTCTGCAGGGAAAGATTTGCAGCATCACCCCCCATCCTGGCGGCGCGGTGATGGTCAGCCTGCGCGCGGGGCAGGCCACGATCAATGCGCACATCACCCAGCGATCTTGCGCCGCGTTGGGGTTGGAGCTTGGCCAAAGCTGCTATGCCGTCGTCAAATCCCTGTCCTTTGCAAAAGCTGGGGGCTAAAACGGGGCCATTGCCCAATTCATCGCGGCGAAAAGCGGCGCGTAATGCGGGATCACCGCGCGCAATTGGGCGGGGGTTGTGGCGCCCTTCTGCTCCCACCCTTTGCAGGCCAAACCAAAAATGCGCGGCGCGATCATCGGCTCGGCTTGGCTATCGGCGGTGGTGAACTCGCCCCAAAAACAGCCCTGCACCCCCAAAACACGCGGGGCAATATCGGGACTGTCTGCGGGAATCGGGTCCCAGTTCAGCGTATTGTCCAAAGGCAAAACGCCAGCCCATCTTGCGCCCCAATCATCGATATCTGCACTGTGGGCCAAATCAAAATAGGCATGTGGGGCGGGGCACATCACCACGTCATAGCCCGCGCGTGCAGCCGCCACGCCCGGGCCCTGCCCCGTCCAACTGAACAAAAGCGCGCCATGGCCGATGCCGCCATTCTTACCCTTGGCTGCCTCTTCCCATGCAGCCGCCCGAATGCCACGGGCGGCCAAATGCGCGGCCAGTTTTTCCATCATCCAGCCCTGCACATCGGCCCAAGTGCCCAGCCCTTCACGCGCCATCAATGCGCGCACCGCAGGGCTGCCCGCCCATGCGCCATGGGGGGCCTCATCGCAGCCAAGATGGACGATGGGCATGGGAAACAGGCTGGCCACCTCGTCCATGATGGCAGGCAGGATATCCCAAGTGGCAGGCATGGCGGGATTGACGATGTTATCAAGGTAACCCTGCACCGACATCTCTTCACCATTATCACCCGGATCGCGCAGACCCGGTATCGCCTTGATCAGGGCATGGGAATGGGCGGGGATTTCAATTTCAGGCAAAACCTGAATATGCAGGGCCTCGGCATGGGCCAAGATGCGCGCCACATCAGCGCGGCTGTAGCTGCCACCCGAACAGATACCGCCGCCAAAGACCGCTGGCATCAACTGCCCCTCGCCGCGCAGGGATGTTTTGCGGGCAAGGTCAGGATAACAGTTCAGCTCTAGCCGAAAGGCCTCGTCATCAGCGAAATGCCAATGCAGGCGGTTCAACTTGAGCAGCGCCATCACATCCAACAGGCGCAAAATGAAATCGACCGAAAAGAAATGCCTTGCGCAGTCCAAATGCTGGCCGCGCCAACCAAAGCGGGGCGCATCTGTGATTGTGCCGCAGGGCAGTTTGCCGCCCATCAAGCTGCGCAGCGTCAGTAGGGTAATCGCAGCGTAATGCGCCCCCGCTGTGCCACCCACGGCAATCGTCAGGCCAGATTGCGATATGGTCAGCCGGTAACCTTCGCTGGGCAAACTGGGGTCGATAACTGGATGCGCCGCCTGCCCATCTGGCTGCGTCAGGGGCGCAAGGCCCATGCGGCGCGCCAAAGCATCCGCCCCGTCATAGGCAGGATCGGGGCGCAGGGCAGAAAACTCCCATTCTCCACCTGATGGCTGCCAATCTTGTGGCGGCGGGATCAGCGGCAGGGTTTGCGCAGGCAAAGGCGCAGCAGCGGGCAAAGGGGCCAAATGCACGCCCAAGTCAAACCCCGCAGGCAAAGTATGGGCGGTTTTGCCCACCCGCAGATAGGCCCCCAGCGGCAGCCAAGCGCGGTTCTTTGGGCTATAGTCAGGGTTATCATAGGCCAGCACAAGGCGGTGGTTCTGCCCTGCCGCAATATCGGGCAGGGCCACCTCGCCATAACCTGCAAGGCGGCGTTGCAACACGCCCCCCGACACAACACGCGGCGCTGCGATGAGGGAAAAACACAAAACAGGGCCAACCAGCGCCGTATCACTGCCAATGTCACAAAGAATCTGCGCGCCCTCAATGCGGGCGGAAAAGCTTAGGTTCATGATGCATCCAAACGTAATTCTGCAATAAAATCATAGATGTCTGATCGATATAGACCGCGCGTAAACTCAATCGGCCGCCCCGATGGCAAATAGGCCGTGCGATCAATGCGCAGCACCGCCGCCCCGTCGACAAGGTTCAAAAGCCGCGCATCATCACCGCCCAAATTCACCGCCGTGATCCGTTGCACAGCGCGGGTCGGGGCCAAGGCGCGGGCGCGCAGCACGTCATACAGCGAGACATCGACCATATCAGGATCAGGCAGAATGTCGCGCGGCAGGGATGATCGTTCCAACGCCATCGGCACATCATCGGCAAAGCGCAAGCGTTCCACCCGCGAGAGGGTCTCGCTGCCTGGCAATCCAAGTGCGATTTGCTCGTCTGGGCTGGGCGGGACAATGCCGCGCTGCAAGATGCGGCTGGTCGAGGTTTTGCCGCGCTGGCGCATATATTCGGTGAAAGACATCAGCGCCGAAAGGGAATGTTCCATTTTGGGGCGCGGGGCGCGCACAAAAGTGCCCGCCCCGCGCCTCTGTTCCAGCAGGCTGTCTTCGACAAGTTGCGCCACCGCTTTGCGCACCGTCACACGGCTCACCTCGGCAATTTCGGCAAGCTCGCGCTCGGGCGGCAGTTGCGATTGCGCGGCCATCTCGCCCGAGGTGATCGCCGCCAGCAAATGCCGATATAACTGTTCATACCGCGGCCCCTGCCCTGCGCGCAGCCATGCCTTGGGACGATATATCGCCAAATGATCCTGCATTATCGCCCCCGAATTGGTATTATTTTCACATTACCAATATATGCGCCTGACGTCTATTGGAATGATTTTCTGGCCTAAAACAAGGGGAATCTTGCCCATTTACCAATTTTTTGCGTATTTGGTATTATATTGGTAGCATTACAATTTGATTTTGGTATCTTTACCCCAGCACTGCGATTCGCGCAGGATTGGGGGAAGTGCAGCATGGCAAACACAGGACAATCCGCGCCGATAATGGCAAGGTCGGGCCTGTCGGAAGCTGCCTTTGCATGGCTGCTGATCTCGCCCGCGCTGCTGTTCATTGGCGTGATTGTGGCATGGCCTTTGGCTGAAACCATTCGCCTTTCCTTTACCAATGCCACGCTCGGCGGCGAGGAATACATTGGCCTTGCCAATTATGCCGAACTGCTGTCCAGCCCCAAATTCTATGACACAGTCGGGCGCACCTTCTATTGGATGTTCCTGTCCGTCAGCCTGAAATTGGTCATGGGCCTGATTGGCGCATCCTTGCTGAACGCCGCCCTTCCGGGCAAGGCGCTGTTTCGCATTTTGGTGATGCCGCCGTGGGTCATCCCCGTAGCCATTGGTGTGATTGGCTGGAAATGGATGTATAATGGCTATTTCGGCCTGATTTCGGGCCTGTTGCAGGAATTTGGCATCATTCAGGATCGCGTCGCGCTGTTGGCGACCAAAACAAGCGCGTTTTATTCGGCCGTTGTCACCGATGTCTGGGTTGGCACGCCGATGGTGACGCTGTTCTTTTTGGCTGCAATGCAAGGCGTGAGCCGCGATTTATACGAGGCGGCATGGGTTGATGGCGCAAGGCGCTGGTATCGCTTTCGCCGCATCACCATTCCGCAGATCATGCCTGTGATCGTGTCGATGGCGCTGCTTTCGGCGATTTGGACATTCAACAGCTTTGAAATCATCTGGATCCTCACCGAAGGCGGGCCGCGCGGGGCCACGACCACGCTGATTATCGATACCTATAAAGTGGCCATTTCCAGCCAGCGCTTTGGCGAGGGGGCCGCGCGCGCGGTGGTGATCGTGGCGCTGCTGGCGCTGTTCTCGTTGGCTTATTTGTATTTTCTCAACCGCGTGAACCGCCATTATGGGGCGAAATAGATGATGATTGATCGTCTGAATATCTGGCAAAAGATCGGGCTTTATATCGCCACCTTTATCTTTTTGCTGTTCATCCTGATGCCCTTTATCGAAATGTTTCGCGTCAGCCTACGGCCCATGTCGCATCTGATGACCGCCGATTTCACGTGGTGGTCCGAGGATTTTTCGTGGCAAGCCTACCGCGATATGTGGGTCACAGTGCCGCTGCTGGGGCGGTATATCTTCAATTCGGTCTTTATCGCGCTCTGCGTGACTGTGGCGACTATGGTTGTGGTGATACCGGGTGCCTATGCCTATGCGCGGCTGGAATTCCCGTTCAAGTCCCTGTCCTTGGGCGGGTTTTTGGCGGTGAATATGTTCACGGGCGCGGTGCTGCTTATCCCGCTGTATCGCGTGCTGCGCCAGCTTAGCCTGTTGAATACCTATTGGGCCATGATCATTCCGGGCGTGGCCTTTTTGATCCCCACGGGCATTTGGTTGCTGCGCAGCTACCTTGAAAAGATCCCGCGCGAATTGGAAGAGGCCGCCTATGTCGATGGCGCATCGCGCCTATACACCCTGCGCCGCGTGGTCATTCCGCTGGCAGTTCCAGGCATGATCGTGGTGTCAACCTCGGTTTTCATCGGGGCCTATGCGCAGCAATTTCTGTTCGCGATCACTTTCAACAACGTGCGCGAATTGCAGCCCCTGCCTGCGGGCTTGTTTGAATTTATCGGGTATCAGGACACAACATGGAACGAGATGATGGCCGCAGCCCTAACAGGCGTGCTGCCCGTTCTGGTGTTCTTCCTGTTCCTGCAGAAATACCTCGTCGCTGGTCTGACAGCGGGCGCGGTGAAAGAGTGACAGTCAGACATCCAACATAAGGGAGACTATGATGACATCTGTAAAGACACTAACCATGGCAGCGGCCCTGCTGGCAGGCACGGCCCTGTCTGCACAGGCCGAAGAGCTGCATTTTATCATGTGCGGCGGCGAAGTGCGCCCTGCCGACCAAAAGGTTATCGACACGTTCATCGCGGAAAATGCGGGCGTGACCGTGAATATGGAGGCCGTGGAATGGGGCACGTGCCAAGATAAATCGATGCAGTTGGCTGCGGCTGGTGATCCGCCTTCGATTGCCTATATGGGCTCGCGCACGCTGCGCCAGTTGGCCAAGAATGATTTGATCGTCCCAGTCACCTTCTCGCCCGAAGAAGAGGCCCTCTATCAGCCCGGCGTTTTGTCGACCGTGTCTACTGGTGGGCAGTATTGGGGCATTCCACACGCCTTTTCGACCAAAGCGCTGTATATCAACTGCACCGTGGTCGAAGCCGCTGGCGCTGAATGCAAAGCGCCCGCCACATGGGCCGATCTGGTGGCATTGGCCAAAACCGTGACCGACAACACCGATGCCGCTGGCATTGGCATTGCGGGCAAGGATTTTGACAACACCATGCATATGTTCCTTGATTTCCTGTATTCCAACGATGGTCTTGTATTCGACGAAAGCGGCGCGCCCGCTTTGGACAGCCAAGCCACCCGCGAAACGCTGCAACTATATGCAGACTTGTTGCCCTATATGCAGTCTGGCCCCACGGAATGGGAACGCGACCAGATGAAGGACCTGTTCAACGATGGCCAAATCGCCATGTATGTCACAGGGCCATGGGGCAAAGGGCAACATGCTGAAAAAGTGCCAAACCAGTTGATCGTGCCAATTCCGCACGGCCCATCTGGGGATTCGGGCACGATCCTGATCACGGACTCGATCGCCGTGTTCAAGGGCACCGGCCATGAAGAACTGGCAACCAAACTGGCCAAGGCGCTGACCTCGGGCGAGGCGCAGTATGACCTTGACAGCACTTGGGGCCTGACGCCGATCTTGGATTACGAAAAAATGGGCATGAGCGATGTCTACTATAAGGCAGACCCATGGCCAGTGTTTGTGGCAGGCATCTCGACGGGTGGGCCAGAGCCTATGGTCGAAGATTTCAAATCGCTGCAAGCGGTCTTTACCAACATGGTGCAGGGCATCATGCTGGGCGAAGGTTCGGTTGATGAATTGGTCACAACCGCTGGCGAAGAACTGGCCGCGGTGCGCTAAGCTTTGGGGGGCGCGGAATACCGCGCCCCTTTCCTTTCATTGATAGGTTGTCACTATGGCCACGCTGGAACTTTCCGCATTGACCAAATCCTTCGGCACAGCGCAGGTGCTGCATGGCATTGATTTGGCGGTGCGCGACCGCGAATTTGTGGTGTTTGTTGGCCCGTCGGGCTGCGGCAAGTCCACGCTTTTGCGCATTATCGCAGGTTTGGAAGAGGCCAGCGCAGGGCGCATCTTGATTGACGGCGTCGATGTATCGCAGGCAGCGCCTGTCGATCGCGGCATTTCCATGGTGTTTCAATCCTATGCCCTGTATCCGCATTTGACGGTTTTCGAAAACATCGCCTTTCCCCTGCGCGTTGCCCGCCTGCCCGAGGCTGAGGTGCGCCAAAAAGTGGGACGCGCCGCAGAAATCTTGCAATTGAATGACAAGTTGCAGTTGAAACCCGGCCAACTGTCTGGCGGGCAGCGCCAGCGTGTGGCCATTGGGCGATCCATCGTCCGCAATCCCAAAGTTTTCTTATTTGACGAGCCTTTGTCGAACCTTGATGCCGCCCTGCGCGGCGAGATGCGGGTCGAACTTTCTGCCCTGCAACGCGACCTTGATGCCACGATGATCTTTGTTACGCATGACCAAATCGAAGCCATGACGATGGCGCACCGCATTGTTGTGCTGAATAAAGGCCGCATTGAACAGTTTGGCACGCCGATGGAACTGTATCACCACCCCGCAACCCGCTTTGTTGCCACCTTTATCGGCCAGCCCAATATGAACCTTTTGCCTGCCACAGTTGTGGGCACAGACAAAGATGGGCTGACAGTTGACATTGCAGGTGGCGCACGCATGACCCTGCCAGTCGACTTTGGTACGGCGCAAAAGGGCGATGCGGTAGAGGTAGGAATCCGCCCCGAAAACCTGCGTCTTGGCAAAGGGCTTTCGATGAAACTGCGCGTGCTGGAACGTTTGGGCGGCACTGCCATTTCCTATGGAGCAACTCAAACGGGGCAAAAGATTTGCGCGGCGCTGGCGGGCGACAGCCCTGTGCGCGAAGGCGAGGATATTGGCCTGACCTTTGCCCCCCAAGACGCCCATGTATTTGACAATGCCGGCCGCGTGATGCGCCGCCTTGCCGCCCCTGCCCTCGCGGCTTAATTCTAAGGATAGACGAAATGCGGATTGTCACAGCAGGAATGGGTCTGCGCGCAGGCCATGTGCTCAGCACCCTTCTGGCCGAAATGCCCGAGGCAAAGGTGGTTGGGTTTTATGACCCTTTCCCCACCCATCTGGACATGCTGGGCGGGGATATTCCGCGCTATGACAGCGTCGAGGCGATGCTATCGGATGCAAAGCCCGACCTTTACTGCGTCTTTTCCCCCAATGTCTTTCACCTAGAGCAAATCCGCCTTGGGCTAGAGGCAGGGGTGCAGATTTTCACGGAAAAGCCCGTGGTGATTTCTATCGAAGAAACGCTGGAACTTGCCCGCCTTTTGTCGCTGCATGGCGGGGCGGGGCGCGCCATGGTGGGACTGGTTCTGCGCTATTCGCAGCATATGGTCGATCTGCGCCGCGCCATGGCCGATGGTCAGTTGGGCGAAATAGTGAGCCTTGAAGCGAACGAACATATCGCCCCCTATCACGGCGCGTTCTTTATGCGCGATTGGCGGCGAAAAACGAACCTGACGGGCGGGTTTATGCTGGAAAAATGCTGCCACGATTTGGACATTTACAACATGATCACCGCATCGCGCCCAGCGCGCGTGGCCTCATTCGGGGGGCGCAAAAGCTTTGTGCCTGCCCATGCCCCTGCCAGCAACGCCGAAGCTGACATTTTTCATGTCAAAAAATCAGTGTGGCAGGCCACCGATGATCCATTCCGTTCAGATGGCGATATCATCGATTTTCAAACGGCGATTTTGCAATATGAAACGGGCAGCAGCCTTGCCTTTCACACCAATCTGAACGCCCCAGACGAACATCGCCGCTTTTGCGTGATGGGCGCGCGCGGCATGGCCGAAGGGGATTTTGTGCGCGGATTTCTGCGGGTGACTGCGCGCGATGGGCGCAGGCTGGCCGACCATGATTACACCACTGGCGCGGCCGCCAAAGGCGCGCATTACGGCGCAGATGCCATGATGTGCCGCGATATCGCGGCCTATATGCGGGGGCAATCGGCAGGTCTACCCGTGTCAATTTTGGATGCGATGGAGGCAGGCATTGCCGCACTGGCCCTAGATCGCGCACGCGAAAGCGGCCAAGTGATTGACCTTACCGACACTTGGGCGCAACTCGACGCCTATGGTTTGCGCGGATGAGCGCGGTTGCCCTTCATGCAGGCCAGCATATGGCGCGCGAAATCACCCAGTGCCCTGCGGTGTTTGCGGCTGCAGTCGGGCAACAGGTTGATCTGCCGAGCCTTGGGCAGTTGCATGGATTTTACACAGTGGCGCGCGGGTCATCCGATGCGGCCGCAAATATCTTGTCTTACGAATTCATGCGCGAGACGGGATTGCCGATGACATCGCTGCCGCCATCCATCTTTTCGCTGGGCGGCGGGGTGCAACTGCGCGGATCGGCGGTGCTGGTGGTCAGCCAATCGGGGGCAAGCCAAGATTTGGTCGCCTCGGCACAGGGCGCGGCGCAGGCGGGCGCGCGGGTTTTGGCGCTGGTCAATGCCGAAGCCAGCCCCGTCGAAGCTGCAGCCGAGGCAAGCTTGCGCATCTGCGCGGGCCCCGAATTGGCAGTGCCCGCCACAAAATCGGTCGTGGGGGCGATTGGCGGCGGCATGGCGCTGCTGGGGCATTTGCAACCGAACTATGCCGCGCGGACCCAAGCCTCGGCTGCTGGTTTTGCAGCCTTGCAGGGGGCCAGCCTGCCCCAATCCGCCGCGCTACAGGCGGCTTTGCTGCGCGCGCGCCATGTCTATGTGATTGGCCGCGATACGGGGTTTGGCGCAGCGCAAGAACTGGCGCTCAAGCTAAAGGAATGCTGCGCCCTACATGCCGAGGCCTATTCCAGCAGCGAGGTGCTGCACGGCCCTTTGCAATTGGTCACCAACCCTTTGTTGATTATCATTCTGGATACAGAACAAGACACCGTGCAAGACAGTCTGAACACGGCCGAGGCGCGATTTACCGCGGCAGGGGGCACTGTATTTCGCCTGCGCCCTTCTGATGTGGGTGCGCGCGGCCTGACGCCAGCGGCGGCAGCGGCGGCGCTTTTGTGCCTGACATATCCGCTTGCCCTGCACTGTGCCCTTGCCCTAGGGCTGAACCCAGACCAACCTGCCACCCTTGCCAAAGTGACGCAAACCCGATGACCGCCCTGCCCCAAACCGCCACATGGCAAGAGATAAACGCCCAGCCTGCCATTTGGCGCAGTTGGGGCGCGGAACTGGATATTGCGGGGCTTCGCGCGTGGATCGCAGCGCAGGGGGTCGATGAGATTTGGCTTTGCGGGGCGGGCTCTTCGGCCTTTATTGGCGAGGTGGTTGCATCGGGTCTCGCAGGGCAAGACGGCCCATCGCTGCGCGCCTGTGCCAGCACCGATATCGTTGCGCGCCCGCATGCGCATTTGCGCGGCGGCAAGCGGCTGGTGATTTCCTTTGGCAGATCGGGAAATTCGGCGGAATCGATTGGCCTTTTGGATGCAATGGATGCGCTTGTCCCAGATTGGCCGCGCCTGAACATCACCTGTAATGCAGCATCCCACATGGCGCGGCGCGCAGGCTGCAACGTGATCGTGCTGCCAGAGGCCTGCCATGATGCGGGCTTTGCCATGACCTCCAGCTTTTCCACCATGCTGCTGACGGCGCTAAGCCTGCTGGATATGGCCTTGCCCGCCCAAATGGGCCCTGCCCGCTGGGCCGCGCTGGCTGATGATTTAGATGCGCTGTTGCCCCAATACACCGCCCGCGCCCAAACCATGCGCCGCCCACAGCGCGCGGTGTTTTTGGGATCGGGCGCGCTGACCTTTGCTGCGCGTGAGGCCGCGCTAAAGGTGATGGAACTGTCGGCAGGGCAAATCCCCGCGCTGTGGGACTCTGCCCTCGGCTTTCGTCATGGGCCAAAAAGCTTTGTCGATGGCGGCACGGATATTTGGCTGCTAGCTTCCCAAGATGCCCATACAGCAGCCTATGAGCGCGACCTTGCGGGCGAGCTTGCCCAGCAATTCCCCACCAGTACCCTGCATCTACCAGCCCTGCCGCGCCCGCATACAGATGCATGGGCGGCCCCTTTATATGTGGCGCTGGCCCAAGTTTTGGCGGCCGTTTGGTCGGATAGTTTGGGGCTGAATGTAGATGACCCCTTTGCAGGCAAAGGCACCTTGACGCGCGTTGTGGCAAATGTGCGGTTATACCCTGTGGTGGCGCGATGAGTGCGGCAGGCATTGATCTGGGCGGCACGAAGATCGAGGCGCAAGTCTTTGATGCTGCATGGAAAATGACAACGCGCCAGCGCTGGCCCACCCCAAAATCATATGACGATTTGGTGCAGGCCATGGCGCAGGCTGTGGCGTGGTGCGAGGGGCAATCGCGGGCGGGCCTGCCTGTCGGGGTTTCTGCCGCTGGTCTGATTAATCCTGCCACGGGCCTTGCCTTGACGGCCAATTTGGCCGCGTCAGGGCGGCCCTTTCCTGCCGATATCGCCCGCGCCGCTGGACGGCCAATTTCATGGATCAACGATTGCCGCGCGCTGGCCCTTTCCGAGGCGCGTTTTGGTGCGGCGCAGGGCTTTGACCCTGCACTTGCGCTGATCTTTGGCACGGGGCTCGCGGGGGGGGTGGTGACCAGCGGGCAAATCATGCCTGCTTTTGCAGGGCTGGGGGGCGAATTTGGCCATTTCCCCCTGCCCGCTGGCCCCATGATCGCACATGGCCTGCCCGTCTTGCCCTGCGGATGCGGGCGCATGGGCTGCACCGAAACGTTGCTATCTGCACCCGGACTTGCCCGTATTGCAGCCCATGTGACAGGGCATATGCACATGCCCGAAGATGTGATCGCAGGGCGTGCCAGCGATGCGGGACTGCAAAAGGCATGGGCCATTTGGCTGGAACTAGCGTGCGATTTCTTGATCACCCTGTGCTTTTCCATCGATCCTGCGGTGATTGTAATTGGTGGCGGGCTTTCAAACGCCCCTGATCTGGCGGATGATCTTGCGCGCGCATTGCAGCTTGCAACGCTGAAAGATTTCGCCATACCACCCATCCGTTTGGCACAGGGCGGCGATGCATCTGGCGCGCGGGGGGCGGCCTATGCCGCATGGCGCGAGGGGCAAGCATGAGCCAAGTTTTGCGCCGCATCATCGCCGAAAATCGCGCAGGGCATCATGCGGCGATCCCGTCGGTCTGCTCGGCCCACCCTGCGGTGATCGAGGCGTCGTTGCGGCTGGCCAAATCCCTATCTGCGCCCATCGTGATCGAGGCAACATCGAACCAAGTGAACCAAGATGGCGGCTACACGGGCATGAGGCCGCCAGATTTTATAAATTTCGTCAACGGCATAGCGCAAAGCGTGGGCCACGCACCGCGCGATATCCTGTTTGGCGGCGATCACCTTGGCCCGCAGGCATGGCGCGCGCGCCCCGCTGCTGCGGCGATGGAAAAGGCGCGCGATTTGGTGGCCAGCTATGCATCGGCGGGCTTTGGCAAACTGCATCTGGATTGTTCCGAAGGCTGCTCAGGCGAGGCGGCGCAATTGCCCGATGCGCTGACCGCCGCGCGCAGCGCCGATTTGGCCGCCGTGGCCCTGCGCGCGGCCCCAAACCCCGACGAATTGATCTTTGTCATCGGCACCGAAGTGCCCCCACCGGGCGGCGCGCGGGCCGATGAAGATGGCGACATCCCCGCCACGACCCCTGCCGCAGCCAAGGCGACCTTAGCCGCGCATAAAGCCGCCTTCGAGGCAGCAGGCATCGGCGCCGCATGGGCGCAAATCGGCGGGCTGGTCGTGCAGCCCGGTGTCGAATTCTCGCCCCAGCATGTGCATCATCTGCCCATGCAGCGTGACCCCAATCTGCTGTCTGCTTTGCAAGATGACCCCCATATCTGCCTAGAGGCCCATTCGACCGATTATCAACATCCCGCAGCCTATCCCCGCCTTGCCGCGCTGGGATTTGCCTTTCAAAAGGTTGGCCCTGCGCTGACTTTTGCGTGGCGCGAGGCGCTGTATGCGCTGGACAAGATGCGCGCGCAGCAGGGCGGCCAGCATGGCCCTAGTCTGCCAAAGGTGATGGAAGAGTTGATGCAGGCCGAGCCAAAGCATTGGCAAGGCCATTATCCTGCCGATGCGGACAATTTGGCCAGCTTGCTGCATCTGGGTCTGGCCGACCGCATTCGGTATTACTGGCCCCATCCACAGGCCGTGGCCGCGGTGGCCGCCCTGTTTGCTGACTTGGGCAGCCTAAGCCTAGACGATAGTGCCATCGTGCATCACTTCACCCAAAGCGAGCTTGCATCTGCCCGCCAATCATCGCAAAGCCTGCCCTATGCGCTGGCCCTTGGCCGCGTGCAATCTGCCCTTCGTCCCTATTTCTTTTCGTCCGCGCCACTTTTGCAACCGATCTAGGACATCGCCATGTGCGCCAGCCCAGTCGCCCCCATCTGGATTGCCCCCGACGCGCTGTTTGACGGCAAAGATTTGCATGCCGATATGGCGCTGGCCATCACGGGCGGGCGCACGGGCAAAATCATGCGGCGCGCCAATCTGTCAGCCGAGGCAAAGGTGATCGAGGTGGCGGGCACGATCTGCGCAGGGTTTTTGGATTTGCAGGTCAATGGCGGCGGGGATGCGCTGTTGAACAATGATCAAAGCGCGGGGGCCATCGCGCGCATGGCTGCAGCGCATCGCCGCTTTGGCACAGTGGGTATTTTGCCAACAGTCATCACAGACGCGCCCGAAGTGCTGGATCGCGCGGTGGATGCCGCGCTGGCCGCGCAGGGCATGCAGGGCGTTTTGGGACTGCATATCGAAGGGCCGCATTTGTCGATTGCGCGGCGCGGCACGCATTTGGCCCAGTATATCCGCCCCTTTGAAGCCCGCACGATGGCCCATATCCAGCGCCTGCGCGCGGCAGGGATATTTGTGAAAATCACCCTCGCGCCCGAGGCGGTGACCCCCGCGCAAGTGGCGCAGATCGTGGCCACGGGGGCGGTTGTATCCATCGGGCATTCCGATGCCCGCGCCGAAGAGGTGCGCGCGCTGCTCGCTGCGGGGGCAAGCTGCTTTACACATTTGTTTAACGCGATGTCGCCCATGCTGAACCGCGCCGCTGGCGTAACGGGGGCCTGCATCAATTCGCTGGCCTATGCGGGTATCATCTGCGACGGGCATCATGTTGCCGATGAGATGATCGCGCTGGCCATTCGCGCGCGCCCTGCGGCGGGGCGGATGTTTTTGGTCTCGGATGCGATGTCCACTGTGGGCGGCTCAGATCGGTTCACGCTTTATGGCCAAGAATTGCATCTGGAAGGGGGGCGTTTGGTGAATGCCGAAGGTTCGCTTGCGGGGGCGCATGTGACCATGGCCGAAGGTTTGGCGCGGCTGATCACCCATGTTGGCGTGCCGCCCGCCACGGCGCTGGATATGGCCATTTCCGCCCCCGCGCGGGTGATTGGCAAGCCTGCCTTGGCCAGCCCCGCAGGGCGCGACTTGGGCGATATCTTGGTGCTGGATGGGCAATGGCGCAGCAGTTTTCTGGCCCAGCATCCGAAACTGGCGGCAAATGCTGTGCCTTGGCCAGAAAAGCTGCATAAGGCGCTGTAACTGTGGGCAGTTTGCCCTGCCTGCAGTTGTATTTGCCACGCGTGACTTTGGCAGGCAAAATGTCGCCAGCGCTCCGCCAAAGGCGCGCAATATCGCACACCTGCACCCTCCACATGGATTTTTGGCCCGATCCGCGCAAGTTTGGGCGATCAGGCGTATAGGGTGATCCCTGTTTGCGCGAAATTCCCATCCCAACCCGTTGCACCATCTGTGGTTCTGCGCCACACATTGGGCCAGTTATGGGAGAACAACCATGGAAATGCCGCGCCCCAATAGTATGATTTTGTCGCACCGCGCGCAGATCGTGGCGCAGTTGCGCGCGGCCTTGCCAGAGGGCTGCGTGATCGATGATCCGATGGAGACGCGCGTTTATGAATGTGACGCGCTATCGGCCTATCGCTGCGCGCCTTTGGCGGTGGT
This sequence comes from Rhodobacter sp., assembly GCA_027490955.1. GTDB lineage: Bacteria > Pseudomonadota > Alphaproteobacteria > Rhodobacterales > Rhodobacteraceae > Cypionkella. The sequence goes on along the minus strand of JAIXXB010000016.1, from coordinate 12,473 downwards.
TTTGCCGCGCAGCACGCAAGAGGTGGCTGCCGCCTTGCGCATCTGCCATCGGCTGGGCGTGCCTGTTGTGCCGCGCGGCTCGGGCACATCGCTGGCAGGGGGGGCCATGCCTTCTGCCGATTGCGTGGTGCTGGGCGTGGCGCGGATGAACGCTGTGCTGCACACCGATTACGAGAACCGCTATATCCACGTGCAGGCGGGGCGCACCAACCTATCGGTCAGCGGCGCAGTCGAGGCGCAGGGGTTTTTCTATGCCCCCGATCCGTCCAGCCAACTGGCCTGCGCCATTGCGGGAAATATTGCCATGAACAGTGGCGGTGCGCATTGCCTGAAATATGGGGTGACCACCAACAACCTTTTGGGCGTGACCATGGTTATGATGGATGGCACCATCACAACGCTGGGCGGCCCTTGGGGCGATGGGTTTGGCCTTGATCTTTTGGGGGTGGTCTGCGGATCCGAAGGCCAACTTGGTGTGGTGACCGAGGCGTGGCTGCGCATTTTGCCAAAACCCGAAGGGGCGCGGCCCGTGCTTGTTGCCTTTGGCTCTAGCGAAGTCGCGGGCGCTTGCGTTGCAGACATCATCCGCGCGGGTATTCTACCTGTGGCCATTGAATTTATGGATCGCCCCTGCATTCGCGCAACCGAGGCATTTGCCAATGCAGGCTATCCCGATTGCGAGGCGCTGCTGATCATCGAAGTCGAAGGCAGCCCAGCGGAAATTGATGAACAGCTTGCCCGTATCCGCGCCATAGCCGCGCGGCACGACCCCATCCTATTCACCGAAGCCGCCGATGAGGCGCAGGCCAAACGCATATGGCTGGGCCGCAAAAGCGCCTTTGGCGCAATGGGGCAATTGGGCGATTATATGTGCCTTGATGGCACGATCCCCGTCTCGCAACTGTCTTATGTGCTGCGCCGCATTGGCGAGTTGTCGGTAGAATATGGGCTGGATGTCGGCAATGTCTTTCACGCAGGTGATGGCAATATGCACCCGCTGATCTTGTATAACGCAAACAAAGACGGTGATCTGGCCAAATGCGAGGCGCTGGGGGCCGAGATTTTGAAACTTTGCGTTCAGGTGGGGGGATGCCTGTCGGGCGAACATGGCATTGGGCTGGAAAAGCGTGATCTGATGCCCGTTCAGTTCACCCCCGCAGACCTAGAGGCGCAGATGCGCGTCAAGGATGTCTTTGATCCGCATTGGCTTTTGAACCCCGCCAAAGTGTTTCCCTTGGCCGCCAGCGCCGCGCGGCGGGGGCAGGCCGCATGATCTCGCCGCGCAGCGAGGCCGAATTGGCCGAAGCGGTGGCATCCGCCACAGGGCCGCTGCTGCCAAAGGGCGGCGGCACGCGCATGATTGGCGACGTGGCGGGCGAGGTGCTGGATATTTCGGGCCTGTCGGGGGTTAACCTGTACGAGCCTGCCGCACTGACTTTGGTGGTTCAGGCAGGCACGCCTCTTGCGCAGATAAACAGCCTGCTGGCGGGCGAGAGGCAGCGCCTTGGGTTCGAGCCGCCAGATTTTCGCGCCCTTTTGGGGCGGGATGGCGTTTCCACGATCGGCGGAATTGCAGCCGCCAACGCCAGCGGCCCGCGCCGCGTGCAAAGCGGGGCCGCGCGCGATGCGATGCTGGGCATACGCTGTGTTGATGGGCAGGGCGTGGCCATTTCCAGCGGCGGGCGGGTGATGAAAAACGTCACAGGCTATGATCTGGTCAAACTGATGGCAGGCAGTTTCGGCACGCTGGCAGTTCTCAGCGAAGTGTCGCTGAAGGTGCAATCCATCCCCGAGGCCGAAGTGACGCTGGTGCTGGATGGTCTAGATGACAGGGCAGGGCTGATAGCATTGCGCCGCGCGCTGGGATCACCCTATGATGTTTCGGGCGCAGCGCGGGCGGGTGGGCGCAGCTATATCAGGCTAGAGGGCATGGCAGGATCGGTAGCCTATCGCGCTGGTCGGCTGCGCGCGCTGTTCGATGCCACTTTGGCCGAGGGCGCGCAAAGCGCTGCCATTTGGGCAGATATCCGCGATGTGTCGCCGCTGCACGGGCGCGCGGGCGATATTTGGCGGCTGTCAGTTCTGCCAAGCGATGCGGCAGAGATTGTGGCGACCCTTCTGGCGGATTCGGGCGGTGATGGGCAGCGCGATGTGGTCTATGATTGGGGCGGCGGTCTGGTTTGGCTGACCTTACCTGCGGGTTTGGATGGCAACTTGCGCAAAGCCCTGCAAGGGCGCGGCGCGGCGATTAAACTGCGCGGCGCAGGGGCCGCCCCCTTTGCCCGACAATCGGATCAGGTCAGCGCCCTGTCATCGGCACTCAAGGCCCAGTTCGATCCATTTGGCCGCTTTGCCCAAGGTGTATTCTGATGCAAACCTTTTTCACCCCCCAACAACTGGCTGACCCAACCATCGCCGAGGCGAATAAGATTCTGCGCGCCTGTGTGCATTGCGGGCTGTGCACGGCCACCTGCCCCAGTTATCAGGTTTTGGGTGACGAGTTGGACAGCCCGCGCGGGCGGATTTATCTGATTAAAGATATGTTGGAAAGCGGCCGCGCTGCCGATGCCAAAACCGCCTTACATATTGATCGCTGCCTCTCTTGCCTTGCCTGCACCACCACCTGCCCCAGCGGGGTGGACTATATGCATCTGATCGACACTGCACGGGTGCATGTAGAAAAAACCTATTCTCGCCCGTGGTTTGATCGGATATTGCGCGCGGTTCTGGCGCGGGTTATCCCCTATCCTGCGCGCTTTCGTCTGGCGCTGCGGGCCGCAATATTCGTGCGGCCCTTGGCGCGTTGGCTGCCCGATGCGCGGCTGCGCGCGATGCTGGCCATGGCCCCTGCCCGCCTGCCCGCGCCCAGCCCCAATGATGCGCCGCAAGTCTTTCCAGCAATCAGCGCGCGCCGCCACCGCGTGGCCCTGTTGACAGGCTGCGCACAAAAGGCGCTGAACACCGATATCAACGATGCCACGATCCGCCTGCTGCGCCGCCTTGGCTGCGAGGTGGTCGTGGCGCGCGGCGCAGGGTGCTGCGGCGCGCTGACCCATCACATGGGCAAAGAGGATATGGCCCGCAGATCCGCCCGCGCCAATATCGCCGCTTGGACGCGCGAGGTTCAGGGCGCAGGGCTGGATGCAGTGATCATCAACACATCGGGCTGCGGCACCACTGTTAAGGATTATGGCCATATGTTTGCGCGCACCGATTTGGCGCAAGATGCGGCCAAGATTGCCGCCTTGGCCCGCGATGTGACCGAGTTTTTGGCGCAAATTGATCTGCCCGCATCTGAGCCCAAAAACATCCGCGTGGCCTATCATGCCGCCTGCAGCCTGCAACACGGCCAACAGATCAAAACCGCGCCAAAGGATCTGCTCGCGCGCGCAGGATTTACTGTGCTAGAGCCGCAGGACAGCCATTTGTGCTGCGGCTCGGCAGGCACTTATAACCTGATGCAACCCGACATCAGCGCGCAATTGCAAGCGCGCAAAGTGGCCAGCCTGATGGCGACAACGCCGCAGGTGATCGCGGCAGGCAATATCGGCTGCATGATGCAAATTGGGGCGGCGGCGGGCGCACCCGTGCTGCATACGGTTGAGTTGCTCGATTGGGCCTATGGCGGGCCAAAACCCGCCGCACTGGCGGATTTGCCATGACCTTGGCCGCGCAAACAGACGCGCCGATCCGCCCTGTGGCCGCAGTGCTGTGGATGCTGGGGTCAATCGCATCTTTTTCCATCATGGCCATCGCCGTGCGCGCGCTCGGTGACCGTTATGATACGTTCGAGGTGATGACCTACCGCTCGGCCATCAGCATGGTTTTGGTCGTGGTGGGCGCAGCAGTTCTGGGGCGACTGGGCGATATTCGCGCCAACCGCATCCAGCGCCATTTCTTGCGCAATGTGCTGCATTTTACGGGGCAGAATCTGTGGTTTTACGCGATGATGACGGTGCCCTTGGCGCAGGTTTTCGCATTGGAATTCACATCGCCGATTTGGATCATTCTGCTATCGCCACTGGTTTTTGGCGAAAAGCTGACCGCCCCGCGTCTGATCGCGGCAACCTTGGGCTTTGCTGGTATCCTAATCGTCACCCGCCCCGATTTTGACACGCTGAACGCAGGCACCATGGCGGCCATCGCCTGCGGGGTGTTTTTTGCCGCAACGGCGCTGATGACCAAATCGCTGACCCGCGCTGAAACTATCGTCTCGATTCTGTTTTGGCTGACAGTGATGCAACTGACCTTTGGCCTGATTATTGCGGGATATGATGGCGATATCACCTTGCCCAACGCGCAGACCCTGCCTTGGTTGGCCTTAATTGGCTTGACTGGCGTCAGCGCCCACCTAAGCCTGACAACGGCCCTTTCGCTGGCCCCTGCCAGCTTTATCTTTCCGATAGATTTCATCCGCCTGCCCTTAATCGCGCTTGTGGGCGCGCTGGCCTATGGCGAGGCTGTTGATCCCTTTGTCATTGCGGGCGGGGCGGTGATTTTTGCAGGCAACTGGATCAATCTGGCCTTTGGGCCAAAAGCAGGCGCGCAATTGGTCAAGCCACAGGGCTGATCTGGCGGCGGCCTAGCTTTTGCTGGCAAGCACATAGCCTGGCGCGGCGGTGGCCTGCACTGTGGTGATGGGCGCAGCTTCCAGCCATGTCGTCCGCTCTAGTGTCAACAGCGCTTGGCCCACATTGCAGCCCAATTGGGCCGCAATGCCCGCATCGGCATTGATGGCAAAAAAGCGCATCTCGACGCGGGTATAGGGTTTGTGACGCACCAGCCATTCATTCGCGCTGATCTGCGCAAAATCCACGGTCATAATCTCGGGGCAGGTGGCCAGATCAACCCAGCGATCCTCTAGCATATAGGGGCGCGCATCGGCCAGATGCAGCGCAGTGATCTGCAGCATTTCGCGCGGTTGCGCCGCACCAAAGCGGGCCATGATCGGCGCAGGGCTTGGCGCGCGATGGGTCGATATCATGCGGTGAGCATAGGCGCGGCCCAGCGCCTCGACTTCGCTGCGGGTGACAGGAATATCAATCGTGGCACGGGTGATCGGATCGGCCAGCACATGGGTGCCGCCTTTGCGTTTGCGGTCGATCAGGCCCGCGGCGGCAAGATCTTGCATGGCACGGTGCACGGTTGTGCGGGTGCAGCCCAATTCCTGTGCAATATCCTCATCGCGGGGCAGGCGCGCGCCCAGCGCGTAATCGCGCGCCACAATGCGTGCGCGGATCACATTGCGCACATCTGTCCATGACAGGCGGGGGGCGGCAGTCATAAATCTGTCCGCAATTTGCGCAGACAGCGCTTATAGGCCGCCTCGATCGTATCGCGGTGAATATGCCGCCCACCGCGCACCATATGCCGCCCCGCGCTGAACACATCCGTGATGCAGCTTTGCCCGCCGCCCCCAAAAATCAACGTATCCAGCGCCATATCGCCCTGCCGATTGCAAAGATAGGCGTTGTCCTCATCCAGCAAGATCAGATCAGCGGGCGCGCCCGCCTCTAGCGCGCCGCGTCCTCGCCCACCCGCCTGCGCGCCGCCTGCAACCGCCCCATCAAACAAAACACGGCCCGTAGACTTGTTATCGTTGGCCAAGACGGCCCGCGCGCGGCTGGCTAAGCGCTGCGAGTTTTCCAGTGCCTTTGCCTCTTCAAACAAGGAAATCTGTATATTGCTGTCCGAACCGAAGCCAAACCTTCCCTGCGCCCCAAGATAGGTTTTGCCGTTGAAAATCCCGTCCCCAAGGCTGGCTTCGGTCAGTGGGCATAGCCCCGCCACAGCCCCCGTGGCCGCCAGCGCGCGGGTCTCGCCCTCGGTCATTTGCGTGCAATGGATCAAGCACCAGCGCGGGCCTATATCGTGATTGGCCAGCAGCCATTCGGCTGGCCGCGCGCCCAAATGGGCCAGCACTTCGTCCACCTCGGCCACCTGTTCGGCAAGGTGCATGTGGATTGGGCCATCTCCCGCCGCCGCTACAATCGCGCGCAAAGCTTCGGGCGCAACAGCGCGCAGGGAATGAGGGGCAATCCCGATGCGGTAATCGGCTGGGGCCGTGCCCAGCGCGCGGGATGCGCCCTGATGCAGGCGCAAAAATTGGTCAACGTCACTGCCAAAGCGCGCTTGCCCGCCTTGCAGCGCGCGCCTATCGCAGCCGCCGTATTGATACAGAACGGGCAGCAGCGTTAGCCCAATGCCCGCCTGATCTGCACCCGCAACAATCCGCCCCGACATTTCCGCCAGATCGCTATAAGGCGCGCCGCCAAGATCGTGATGCAGATAGTGAAATTCCGCCACCGCACCAAAGCCCGCCTCAAGCATTTCCATATAGACCTGCGCAGCGATGGCCTGCACGTCATCGGGCGAAAGCTGCTGCAAGAACCGAAACATCAGCCGCCGCCATGTCCAGAAACTGTCGCCCGCATCTGGCCCGCGCGCCTCGGTCAGCCCTGCCATGGCGCGTTGAAAGGCGTGCGAGTGCAAATTTAGCGGCGCGGGCAACAATAGCGCGGCGCGATGATCGGCGCGGCCCAGTTGCGGGCCAATGCGGGCAATGGCCCCATCGGCCCCGATTTCCAGCTCGACATCGCGCTGCCAGCCTTGCGATGTGAGGGCCGAAGATGCGTGGATGATCGTGGCAGCAGGGCGCATGTCAAATCTCCTGAATTCGTCATTGACATTTTATGTGCACACATATTCATTCAAAGCACCGCGCAATGCAAGCGCCGATTGGGAGGCCCGATGAACGCCTATGTCATCACCGCAGATCGCATCGCCACTATGACAAAGGCCGAAGGGTATGGCCTGATCATGGGCGGCGCGATTGTCGTGGACGGCGCACAGATGGCGTGGGTTGGGCCATTAGAGGCGCTGCCCGCCTCTTATGCCGCCCTGCCCCGCCGCGATTTTGGCCCGCGCACCATCACGCCTGCGCTGATCGATTGCCACACGCATCTTGTCTATGGCGGCAACCGCGCGGGCGAATTTGAAATGCGCTTGACTGGTGCAACCTATGAAGAGATTGCCCGCGCAGGCGGCGGAATAATCTCAACCGTCACGGCCACCCGCACGGCCAGCGAGGCGGCGCTTTTGGCCGCGGCCCTGCCCCGCCTTGATGCGCTGATCGCCCAAGGGGTGGGCGTGGTCGAGGTGAAGTCAGGCTATGGTCTGGATCTTGACACAGAATTGAAAATGCTGCGCACGGCCCGTGCATTGGGGGCCGCGCGGGCTGTGCGTGTTTTGACCACATTTCTGGGCGCGCATGCTGTGCCAGATTGCATGGCGGCTGACAGTTACATCGACACCATCTGCATCCCCGCCCTGCGCGCGGCCCATGCCCAAGGGCTGGTGGATGCGGTGGACGGGTTTTGCGAAGGGATCGGCTTTACCCCCGCGCAAATTGCCCGCGTCTTTGATGTGGCCCGCGCGCTGGGCCTGCCTGTGAAACTGCATGCCGAACAACTCAGCGCCTTTGGCGGCACGGCGCTGGCCGCACAATACCGCGCCCTTTCTGCCGACCATGTCGAATATGCCAGCGCCGATGATGCCGCAGCCCTTGCCGCCGCAGGCACAGTGGCCGTGTTGCTGCCCGGTGCCTTTTACACCATCCGCGAAACGCAAATTCCCCCGATTGCGGCCTTTCGCGCGCACGGTGTGCCCATGGCCGTGGCCACCGACTGGAACCCTGGTTCATCGCCACTCGGCTCGATCCTGCTGGCGATGAACATGGCCTGCACCCTGTTTCGCCTTACCCCAGCCGAGGCCTTGGCAGGCACAACCCGCCATGCCGCCCGTGCATTGGGGCTGACGGATTGCGGCCAGATCGCAGCAAACATGCGCGCCGATTTGGCCATTTGGGATGTGACTTCGCCCGCGGAACTGGCCTATGGCATTGCCGTCACCCCCCTTCACGCCCGTATTTTCGGAGGTGTTTTGTGACCATAACCCTAACCCCCGCCGCCACCCCCTTGGCCCAATTGCGCGCGATTTGGCAAGGCGATGGGCCAATATGCCTTGATCCTGCCGCGCGGGCGCGGATCGACGCCTCGGCCGCGATAATCGCCGCCGCCGCAAAAGGCGATGCGCCCGTCTATGGCGTGAACACGGGTTTTGGCAAACTGGCCTCGGTGCGCATCGCGCCCAATGATACGCAAACCCTGCAGCGCAATTTGATCTTGTCGCATTGCTGCGGCGTGGGCGAGGCGCTAGAGCCTGCCACAACCCGCATGATGATGGCGCTGAAACTGCTGTCACTGGGGCGCGGGGCATCGGGGGTGCGCTGGCAGATTTGCGCTCTGATCGAAGGGATGATTGCGCGCGGGGTCACCCCCGTAATCCCCGTGCAAGGATCAGTTGGCGCATCGGGCGATTTGGCCCCATTGGCCCATATGGCCGCCGTGATGATTGGCGAGGGTGAAGCATTTTTCGCTGGCACCCGTACGGGCGGCGGGGCCGCGCTGGCACAGGCGGGGCTTACCCCTGTTGTGCTGGGCCCAAAGGAGGGCTTGGCGCTGATCAATGGCACGCAGTTTTCCACCGCCGCCGCACTGGTGGGGCTGTTTGGCGCATGGGATGCGGCCAAGGCTGCGATTGTCACATCGGCCATGTCCACCGATGCCATCATGGGGTCAACCGCGCCGCTGAATCCCGCCATCCACGCCCTGCGCGGCCATGCGGGGCAAATCGATGTGGCCCGCGCCATGACGGCCCTACTTGATGGCAGTGCCATCCGCGAAAGCCACCGTGTCGGGGATACCCGCGTGCAAGACCCCTATTGCATCCGCTGCCAACCCCAAGTCACGGGCGCCGCGGTTGACCTTTTGCGCTGTGCTGCCCGCACCTTGGAGATAGAGGCGAATGCTGTCACCGACAATCCGCTGGTTATTGTGGAAACAGGTGAAATCCTATCAGGGGGGAATTTTCATGCCGAACCTGTTGCCTTTGCCGCCGACCAAATCGCCATTGCCGTGGCCGAAATTGGGGCCATCGCCCAACGCCGCATCGCGTTGATGGTTGATCCTACGCTGTCCTTTGATCTGCCGCCCTTTCTAACCCCCGCACCCGGCCTCAACTCTGGCCTGATGATCGCCGAGGTGACATCTGCTGCGCTGATGAGCGAAAACAAACATCTGGCAAACCCTTGTAGCACCGACAGCACACCTACATCGGCCAACCAAGAAGATCACGTCTCGATGGCGGCCCACGGCGCGCGGCGGCTTGGGCGTATGGTGGCCAATGTGAACATGATCTTGGGGATCGAGGCGATGTGCGCAGGCCAAGGCATAGACCAGCGCGCGCCCTTGCACACCGCCCCACCGCTGCGCGCAGCCTTGGCCGCCCTGCGCGCGCAGGTGGCCAGCCTTGGCCAAGACCGCTATTTGGCCCCCGATTTGCAGGCGGCTGCAGATTTGATCGCATCGGGCGCTTTGGTGCGCGCCGCTGGCGTGGAATTGGCGCTATGATCGAGGTGACGCGCGGCACCAGCCCATTAATCCTTGGCCTGCCCCATACAGGCACGGATATCCCAAGCGATTGCTATGACGCGCTAAGCGAGGTTGGCCGCGCCATGGCCGATACCGATTGGCATATCGAAAAGCTATACGCGGGTCTGGTGGACGGGGCGAGCTTTGTGCGCACGCCCATTCACCGCTATGTCATCGACGTGAACCGCGATCCCAGCGGGATCAGCCTATATCCTGGACAAAACACCACGGGGCTGTGTCCATTGACTGATTTTGACGGGCAGGCGATTTACAAGCAGGGGTATGCGCCAGATGCAGGCGAGATTGCCCGCCGCATCGCGCTGTATCACGCGCCCTATCACGCAGCCCTTGCCGCCGAGATTGCGCGGGTAAAGGCACAGCACGGCTTTGCCATTTTGTATGACTGCCATTCCATCCGCAGCAAAATCCCATTTCTGTTTGACGGCACCCTGCCCGATTTCAACATCGGCACCTTTGATGGCGCGTCCTGCGCCCCCGCCATTGAGGCGATGGTTCATGCCCGCGTTCGCGCAGCAACTGCCTATACCAACGTGCTGAATGGCCGCTTCAAAGGCGGCTGGACAACGCGCCATTATGGCCAGCCTCTGCGCGGTGTTCACGCCATTCAAATGGAATTGGCGCAAGCCACCCATATCAGCGAGACGCCGCCTTGGGCGATGCAGCCCGCCCGCGCCACAGCCCTGCGCGAACATCTGCGCGCCATCTTGACCGATTTGCAAAATTGGAGACCGCAATGACACATCCGCGCCACAATACCCGCGTCATCCTGCCCCCCACTGGCCCGCAGATCACTGCAAAATCTTGGCAGACCGAGGCGGCGATGCGGATGCTGATGAACAACCTGCACCCAGATGTGGCAGAAAATCCTGCCGAGCTGGTGGTCTATGGCGGCATTGGCCGTGCCGCGCGCACTTGGGCGGATTTCGATAGCATCATCGCCAGTTTGAAAGATTTGGAAAATGATGAAACACTGGTTGTCCAATCGGGCAAACCCATTGCCATCATCAAAACCCACGCCGACGCACCCCGCGTTTTAATTGCCAATTCCAACCTCGTGCCGCATTGGGCAACATGGGATCACTTTAACGAGTTGGATAAAAAGGGGCTGGCCATGTATGGCCAGATGACGGCGGGCAGCTGGATTTACATCGGCACCCAAGGCATTGTGCAAGGCACTTATGAAACCTTTGTCGAGGCGGGCCGCCAACATTACGGCGGCAACCTAAAAGGGCGCTGGATTTTGACAGGCGGCCTTGGCGGCATGGGCGGGGCACAACCCTTAGCCGCGGTCATGGCAGGGGCCTGCTGCCTTGCGGTGGAATGTAACCCCGACAGCATCGATTTTCGCCTGCGCACCCGCTATGTTGATGAAAAAACCGATAGCCTTGATACGGCTTTGGCCATGATTGACCGCTGGACAAAGGCGGGCGAAGCAAAATCGGTGGGCCTTTTGGGCAATGCTGCCGATATCTTTCCTGAACTCTACAGGCGCGGCGTGCGCCCCGATATCGTCACTGACCAAACATCGGCCCATGATCCGCTGAACGGCTATCTTCCCCAAGGCTGGAGCATGGCCGAATGGAAATCGCGCCGCGAAAGCGACCCAAAGAGCGTAGAGCGTGCGGCGCGCGCCAGCATGAAGACCCATGTGGCGGCCATGGTCGATTTTTGGAATGCGGGCGTGCCCACGCTGGACTATGGCAATAACATCCGCCAAGTGGCGCAGGATGAAGGGCTGGAAAACGCCTTCGCCTTTCCAGGCTTTGTGCCCGCCTATATACGCCCGCTGTTTTGCCGTGGCATTGGCCCCTTCCGCTGGGTGGCCCTATCGGGTGACCCGCAAGACATTTACAAAACCGACCAAAAGATGAAAGAGCTTTTCCCCAACAACACGCATCTGCACAATTGGCTGGATATGGCACAGGCGCGCATTGCCTTTCAGGGCCTGCCCGCGCGCATCTGCTGGATCGGGCTTGGGGACCGGCACCGCGCAGGACTTGCCTTTAACGAGATGGTGGCATCGGGCGAATTGTCGGCCCCTGTCGTGATTGGCCGCGACCATCTGGACAGTGGCTCAGTCGCCAGCCCCAACCGCGAGACCGAAGCCATGCTGGATGGATCCGATGCCGTATCTGACTGGCCTCTGCTGAACGCTCTGGTCAATACCGCATCAGGGGCGACATGGGTGTCTATCCACCATGGGGGCGGGGTGGGGATGGGATATTCGCAACACGCTGGTGTGGTGATCGTCGCCGATGGCACGACAGAGGCCGCCAAACGGCTGGAACGCGTTCTGTGGAACGACCCCGCCAGCGGCGTCTGGCGCCACGCCGATGCAGGCTATGCCGATGCCGTGGCCTGCGCGCGCGCGAATGGCTTGCGTTTGCCGCGGATTTTGGGGTGAGGGCCAAAAAACAACCATGGCGATTAACATCTTGCGACAGCTAAACGCTGTGCACAGGAAAATAGGGCTTGACACAATTGGGCAGGAATGGGACCGAGCCGGTAAGATTGGCTTGGCCATCCTTTTGGAGATGCGAGATGCCCGCAGCAAAGCAAAAACCCACGCGAGTGCTGATCACTGGCGGCACTGGGTCATTTGGCAAAACAATGCTGCGCGGGTTGCTGGATGATGGCGTAGAGGAGGTTCGCGTTCTCAGCCGCGATGAAGAAAAGCAAGACGCGCTGCGAAACGATCTGCGCGATGATCGCGTGCGCTATTTCATCGGCGATATTCGAGATCGCGGTGCAGTCGACCGCGCCATCGTGGGTATGGACGCGGTGTTTCACGCCGCCGCCCTGAAACAAGTGCCCAGTTGCGAGTTTTTTCCCCAAGAGGCCGTTCTAGGGTCAGAACCCATTAAAGTTCTTGTCATGGCCAGTTTTCACTGATTCATTTGTGTCACCTTGGGGGTGTCAAATGAGTGATCTTTACTGGCTTACGGACGAACAAATGGCGCG
>JAIXXB010000030.1 GCA_027490955.1 Rhodobacter sp. | reverse complement strand
CTGCCTGCAGGCACGGAAATGGTGATGCCCGGCGATAACCTGAAGTTCAACGTCGAACTGATCGCCCCCATCGCCATGGAAGAAAACCTGCGCTTTGCAATCCGCGAAGGCGGCCGCACCGTCGGCGCTGGCGTGGTGTCGAAAATTATCGCATAAGCAGCGACAAGACAAAAGTGAAAGGCGCGGCCCCCTTGGGCTGCGCCTTTTGCATCTGCGGTGGGCATGGCGGCGGGCTTGGAGTGGGGCGGGGTTCATATTCGCGCATCTTTTGCCTGCGCCCCCTTGATTTCCCCCGCGCCCTGCCGTAACTGCCCTTCAGGCACAGGAGTTTAGCTCAGTTGGTAGAGCATCGGTCTCCAAAACCGAGGGTCGTGGGTTCGAGTCCCCCAACTCCTGCCAGCCTTTCCCCCAAGCGCGGCTTGAATTACGCGGGCCTGTGGGGTAAGTGGGCCTTAATTGACAAAAGGCAGGCAGATCATGGCAATCACCAATCCATTCCAATTCATGCAGCAAGTGCGCGCCGAAGTGGCCAAGGTGGTTTGGCCCACGCGCCGCGAGGTGCTGCTGACCACAATCATGGTTTTCATCATGGCCGCCCTGACGGCGACGTTTTTCAGCCTTGTCGATGTCGCGATCCGCTATGCGCTGACGCTGATCGTCACTGGCGTTTAGCGCAACCTATGCGCGGTTTTCTCTTGTCATTTTAGGCGCATAGCGTTACACGCGCCCAAATCACAGAACAAACGGCGCGCGATGATTCGTCATGCGCGCTGTTTTTTGTTCTGGTAAGGCGGCGCAAGTCGTTGAATTAAAAGAACTTTCAGGCGCATGGCGTCTGGGCACAGAGGTGGATGAAGGCATGGCCAAGCGTTGGTATTCGGTAAGCGTTCTTTCGAATTTCGAAAAGAAAGTGGCCGAGCAGATCAGAACAGCCGTTGCCGAAGCAAACCTTGGTGACGAAATCGAAGAAGTCTTGGTGCCAACCGAAGAAGTACTGGAAGTGCGCCGTGGCAAAAAAGTGACCTCTGAGCGCCGCTTTATGCCAGGCTACGTCTTGGTGCGGATGGAGATGACCAACAAAGGCTATCATCTGATTTCCTCGATCAACCGCGTGACAGGGTTTCTGGGCCCACAAGGCCGCCCGATGCCGATGCGCGATGCCGAAGTGAACCAGATTTTGAACCGCGTCGAAGAAGGTCAAGAAGCGCCGCGCAATCTGATCCGCTTTGATGTGGGCGAAAAGGTGAAGGTCACCGATGGCCCATTCGAAGGCTTTGACGGCATGGTCGAAGATGTGGACGAGGCGCACAGCCGCCTGAAAGTGTCCGTCTCGATCTTTGGGCGGGCCACGCCTGTGGAATTGGAATTCACTCAGGTCTCGAAAGAAACCTAAGTGCATGTTGTGGGAGGCGCGCGGACTGACCTGATCAGCACCCGCAGACCGAACCACTAAACTGCGCGCTGCATGGTGCCGCGCGCTGTGATAAAAGGAGAAGGCCTATGGCCAAGAAGATTATGGGCAGCCTAAAGCTGCAAGTGAAAGCGCAGCAGGCGAACCCTTCGCCGCCAGTTGGCCCAGCATTGGGTCAGCGCGGGCTGAACATCATGGAATTTGTAAAGCAGTTCAACGCAAAGACGGCTGATATTGAACCGGGCACACCAACGCCTGTGATTATCACCTATTATCAGGACAAGTCGTTTAGCCTAGAGCTGAAGACCGCACCTGCATCGTATCTTTTGAAAAAGGCGGCTGGCCTGCCCCCCGTGGGCAAGCGCAACCGCGCAAAGGGTTCGGTCAAGCCTGGCCATGCCGTTGCTGGCTCGGTTTCCTTGGCGCAAATCCGCACGATTGCTGAAACCAAAATGAAAGACCTCAATGCAAACACCGTGGAAGCGGCGATGCAGGTCATCATGGGTTCGGCAAAGTCTTGCGGCATTGAAGTGAAGGGCTAAGATCATGGCAAAAATTGCAAAACGCACTGCCGCCGCGCAAAAGGCTTTCGAAGGCAAGACCCTGATTTCGGTTGAGGAAGCCGTGGCGCTGATCAAAAGCACAGCTTCGGCTAAGTTTGACGAGACGCTGGAAATTGCGATGAATTTGGGCGTTGACCCACGCCATGCTGACCAGATGGTGCGCGGCGTTGTGGCCTTGCCAAATGGCACGGGTAAAACTGTGCGCGTGGCCGTATTTGCCCGCGCAGCCAAGGCTGACGAGGCCAAGGCCGCAGGCGCAGATATTGTCGGCGCAGAAGACCTGATGGAAACGATTCTGTCGGGCAAGATCGAGTTTGACCGCTGCATCGCCACCCCTGACATGATGCCACTTGTGGGCCGTTTGGGTAAGGTGCTGGGCCCGCGTAACCTGATGCCAAACCCCAAGGTTGGCACAGTGACGATGGACGTGAAAGCCGCAGTCGAGGCTGCAAAGGGCGGCGAAGTGCAGTTCAAAGTGGAAAAAGCTGGCGTGATTCACGCAGGTATTGGCAAGGTCAGCTTTTCCGACGAGAAACTGGCGCAGAATGTTCGCGCCTTTGTGGACGCCGTATCGAAAGCCAAGCCATCGGGTGCCAAGGGCGCATATTTGAAAAAGGTATCGCTGTCTTCCACCATGGGGCCAGGCGTTTCGTTGGATTTGGCTTCGGCCACCGCCAACTAAGGCGGAATTAGAAATTCCTGACCCTTTGGGGAAGGGATGGTTGGGGCGGCACACCGCCCCATCCTGTCCGAGACGGTGGGTGGCGCAATGCCTTAATTTTCCTGCCTGAGATGGGGAACGAGATTGACACCACCCTTGGGTGGTCTTGGCCTTGGGAACCTGACACGGACCCGACCGCCCGCCGCAAGGTGGGTTAAATTGAGCCGGGGGCGAAAACCCCCAAACTTGGAGTGAAACTGTGGATAGAGCCCAAAAAGAGAAAGTGGTCGACGAACTCGGCCAGATCTTCGCAAGCTCTGGCGTTGTAGTGGTTGCACACTACGCGGGGATGACGGTTGCACAGATGCAGGATCTGCGCGCAAAAATGCGCGAAGTTGGCGGATCCGTTCGCGTTGCCAAGAACAAGCTCGCCAAGATCGCCCTTGAAGGGAAGCCCGGCGTTAAGATGGGTGACCTGCTGACGGGGATGACTGTTCTGGCCTATACAGAAGACCCAGTCGCAGCTGCGAAGGTCTCTGAAGCCTATGCTAAGGCAAATGACAAGTTTGTCATCCTTGGCGGTGCTATGGGCGAGACGATTTTGGACCAAGCTGGTGTGAAAGCCGTTGCTTCGATGCCATCGCGTGAAGAGCTGATCGCTCAGATCGTCGGCATGATCGGGGCACCTGCTGCAAGCATTGCTGGGGCCATTGGCGCGCCTGCTTCGAATATCGCAAGCATTCTGAAAACCATCGAAGAAAAGGCCGCTGCCTGATCTTTACCTCGCGCAGGGTAATCCTGCCTCGTTGGAAACAATCTTAACTGAACGGAACATAAAATGGCTGATCTGAACAAACTCGCCGAAGAGATCGTAGGTTTGACCCTGCTGCAGGCGCAAGAACTGAAAACCATCCTGAAAGACAAGTATGGCATTGAGCCTGCTGCTGGTGGCGCTGTGATGATGGCTGCTGGCCCAGCGGCTGGCCCAGCGGCGGCTGTTGAAGAGCAGACCGAATTCGACGTGGTTCTGCTGGATGCAGGCGCAAACAAGATCAACGTGATCAAAGAAGTGCGCACCATCACCGGTCTGGGCCTGAAAGAAGCCAAAGACTTGGTCGAAGCTGGCGGCAAAGTGAAAGAAGCTGTGTCGAAAGCCGATGCAGAAAACCTGAAGAAAACCTTGGAAGCCGCTGGCGCCAAGGTGGAACTGAAGTAATTCGTTCCCCAAAGGAAACCCGATTTCGGGCAACTTTTGGGGCATGAATGTGCTGGCTGGGCCTAAGAAATTAGGCCCAGCCTAGCGCGTCTAAGCGGGGGCTTTTGCGAAAGCCCCGTCTTAGGTGCGTATCGGTTCGGGAGCCTCCCACTGGGACGGGGGGCATGAATGGAACCAACGCCCCATCGCCACTCGGCGCGCGCACGGCCCCCAACTGGGCGCGCTCCGGCGAAAGATGAAAGGTTACGACGAGCATGGCGCAAGCATACGTTGGCCAAAAGCGGGTTCGCCGCTATTTCGGCAAAATCCGTGAAGTTCTGGATATGCCGAACTTGATCGAGGTTCAAAAATCCTCTTACGATTTGTTCCTGCGCTCGGGCGACAGTGACCGTCCGCTGGACGGCGAGGGCCTGCAGGGCACGTTCCAATCGGTGTTCCCGATTAAGGATTTCAACGAAACCGCCGTGCTAGAGTTCGTGAAATACGAACTGGAAAAGCCGAAATATGACGTGGATGAGTGCCAGCAGCGCGACATGACCTATGCCGCACCGCTGAAGGTGACGCTGCGTTTGATCGTGTTTGATGTCGATGAAACCACGGGCGCGCGCAGCGTGAAAGACATCAAAGAACAAGAAGTGTTCATGGGCGAAATGCCCCTGATGACCACGAACGGCACCTTCATTGTGAACGGCACCGAACGTGTGATCGTCAGCCAGATGCACCGCAGCCCCGGTGTGTTCTTTGACCATGATCGTGGCAAGACCCATTCTTCGGGCAAATTGCTGTTTGCCTGCCGCATTATCCCCTATCGCGGCAGCTGGCTGGATTTTGAATTTGATGCCAAGGACAATGTTTTTGCCCGCATCGACCGCCGCCGCAAACTGCCTGTAACCACGCTGCTTTATGCGCTGGGCATGGATCAGGAAGGCATTATGAATGCCTATTATGAAACCATCAGCTTTAAGCATCAGAAAAACAAAGGCTGGGTGACCAAGTTCTTCCCTGAACGGATTCGCGGCACGCGCCCCAGCTATGACATCATCGATGCAGCCACGGGCGAAGTGATTTGCAAAGCGGGCGATAAAATGACCCCGCGCATGGCGAATGAGCTGATCAAATCGGGCAAAGTGACCGAATTGCTGGTTCCTTTCGATCATATCCTTGGCCGTTATGTCGCCAAAGATATCATCAACGAAGAGACGGGCGAGATTTGGGTTGAAGCGGGCGATGAGCTGACGCTGGAATACGACCGCGATGGCGAGATTAAAGGCGGCACGCTGAAGGTGTTGCTGGATCAGGGCATCACCGATATCCCCGTGCTGGACATCGATAACATCAACGTTGGCCCCTATATCCGCAACACGATGGCCGCCGATAAAAACATGGGCCGCGACACCGCGCTGATGGACATCTACCGCGTCATGCGTCCAGGCGAGCCGCCAACAGTTGAGGCGGCCAGCCAGTTGTTCGATACGATGTTCTTTGATAGCGAACGCTATGATCTGTCGGCCGTGGGCCGCGTGAAAATGAACATGCGTTTGGATTTGTCCAAACCTGACAGCCAGCGCACGCTGGACCGCGATGACATCGTGGCCTGTATCAAGGCGCTGACCGAATTGCGCGATGGCAAGGGCGAGATTGACGATATCGACCATCTTGGCAACCGCCGCGTTCGCTCGGTGGGCGAATTGATGGAAAATCAGTATCGCGTCGGCCTGTTGCGCATGGAACGCGCGATCAAGGAACGCATGTCCTCGGTGGAAATCGACACGATCATGCCGCAAGACTTGATCAACGCCAAACCAGCGGCGGCAGCGGTGCGTGAATTCTTCGGCAGCAGCCAGTTGTCGCAATTCATGGACCAAACCAACCCGCTGTCCGAAGTGACGCACAAACGCCGTCTGTCGGCGCTTGGGCCTGGTGGTTTGACGCGCGAACGCGCAGGGTTCGAGGTGCGTGACGTGCATCCAACCCATTATGGCCGCATGTGCCCCATTGAAACACCCGAAGGTCAAAACATCGGTCTGATCAACAGCTTGGCCACCTTTGCGCGCGTGAACAAATACGGCTTTATCGAAACACCCTATCGCAAAGTGATCGACAATAAGGTGACCGACGAGGTTGTCTATATGTCGGCCACCGAAGAAATGCGCCACACCGTTGCACAGGCCAACGCGGCGCAAGATGCCGAAGGTCGCTTTACCGATGATCTGATTTCCTCGCGCAAAGCGGGCGAATTCATGTTGAACCCGCCAGAGGCGATCGATCTGATCGACGTATCGCCAAAGCAGTTGGTCTCGGTTGCAGCCTCGCTTATTCCGTTCTTGGAAAATGACGACGCGAACCGCGCGCTGATGGGATCGAACATGCAGCGTCAGGCCGTGCCTTTGCTGCAAGCCGATGCGCCTTTCGTCGGTACGGGGATCGAGGCTGTGGTGGCCCGCGATTCGGGGGCGGCGATTATGGCCCGCCGCGCGGGCGTGATTGACCAAGTGGACGCAAGCCGTATCGTTGTGCGCGCGACCGAAATGCTAGAGCCGGGCGAGCCGGGCGTAGACATCTATCGTTTGCGCAAATTCAAGCGGTCTAACCAATCGTCCTGCATCAACCAGCGCCCGCTGGTGAAGGTCGGCGATACGGTTCTGCGCGGCGAAGTCGTGGCTGATGGCCCTTGCACCGACATGGGTGAATTGGCCCTTGGCCGCAACGTGGTCGTCGCCTTCATGCCGTGGAATGGCTATAACTATGAAGATTCGATCCTGATTTCGGAACGCATTCTGAAGGATGACGTGTTCACTTCGATCCATATCGAAGAATACGAAGTCGCCGCGCGCGATACGAAACTGGGGCCAGAGGAAATCACCCGCGACATTCCAAACGTGGGCGAAGAGGCGCTGCGCAATCTGGACGAAGCGGGCATTGTCTATATCGGCGCAGATGTGATTCCGGGCGATATTCTGGTGGGTAAGATCACGCCAAAGGGCGAATCCCCAATGACCCCCGAAGAAAAACTGCTGCGTGCGATCTTTGGCGAAAAAGCATCTGATGTGCGCGACACCTCGCTGCGCCTGCCCCCCGGGGCATTTGGCACAGTGGTCGAAGTGCGCGTGTTCAACCGCCACGGCGTGGACAAGGACGAGCGCGCGCTGCAGATCGAGCGCGAGGAAGTTGAACGTCTTGCCCGCGACCGCGATGACGAGTTGACCATTTTGGAACGCAACATCTACTCGCGTCTGAAAACGCTGATCTTGGGCAAAGTGGCTGTCAAAGGCCCCAAAGGCGTGAAAGCTGGCGCGAAGATCGACGAAGAATTGCTGGGCACGCTGTCGCGCGGCCAGTATTGGCAGTTGGCTTTGGAAAACGAAAGCGATGCCAAAGATGTCGAAGCCCTGCACGACCAATACGAGGCGCAAAAGCGCGCCTTGGATAACCGCTTTGACGACAAGGTCGAAAAGGTGCGCCGTGGCGATGATCTGCCCCCCGGCGTGATGAAAATGGTCAAGGTGTTCGTGGCGGTGAAGCGCAAGCTGCAACCGGGCGACAAGATGGCAGGCCGCCACGGCAACAAGGGCGTTGTGTCCAAAGTTGTGCCTGTGGAAGACATGCCCTTCTTGGCCGATGGTACGGCGGTTGATCTGGTGCTGAACCCGCTGGGCGTGCCAAGCCGTATGAACGTGGGCCAGATTCTGGAAACGCACATGGGCTGGGCCGCGCGCGGTTTGGGCCTGAAAATCGACGAGGCGCTGAAAGAATATCGCCGTTCGGGGGATATGACCCCCGTGCGCGAAGCCGTGCGCTTTGCCTATGGCGACGAGACCTATGAGGCCGAATTTGCGGGCCGCGACGAGGATGATTTCCTTGAACTGGCAGGCAATGTGACCAAGGGCGTTCCAATTGCCACCCCCGTTTTCGACGGGGCCAAGGAATCGGATGTGAACGATGCGCTCAAACGCGCAGGGTTCGACACTTCGGGTCAATCGGTGGTATTCGATGGCCGCACGGGCGAGCAATTCGCCCGCAAGGTCACAGTGGGCGTGAAATATATGCTGAAACTTCACCACTTGGTGGATGATAAGCTGCACGCACGTTCGACTGGCCCCTACAGCCTTGTCACGCAGCAACCCTTGGGCGGTAAGGCCCAATTCGGGGGCCAGCGTCTGGGCGAGATGGAGGTTTGGGCACTGGAAGCTTACGGCGCCGCATACACCTTGCAAGAAATGCTTACCGTCAAATCAGACGATGTGGCAGGCCGCACCAAGGTTTATGAAAGCATCGTCAAAGGCGAAGACAATTTCGAGGCGGGCGTGCCCGAATCGTTTAACGTCTTGGTCAAAGAAGTGCGCGGCCTTGGCCTGAATATGGAACTCCTGGATGCGGAGGAGGAATAGCGGATTTAGCGGCAGGCGCGCCAGCGCGCGCCCGCCACGATCTGCCACCCTTCCCCGCGCCCCAATTTTGTAGGATTTGGACATGAACCAGGAACTGACCAACAACCCGTTTAACCCCGTTGCCCCCGTCAAAACCTTTGACGAGATCAAGGTATCCCTTGCCTCGCCCGAACGGATTTTGTCGTGGTCGTTCGGCGAGATTAAAAAGCCAGAAACCATCAACTATCGCACGTTCAAACCCGAACGCGATGGCCTGTTCTGCGCCCGTATCTTTGGCCCTATCAAAGATTACGAATGCCTGTGCGGCAAATACAAACGCATGAAATATCGCGGCGTTGTCTGCGAAAAATGCGGCGTCGAAGTCACCTTGCAAAAGGTGCGCCGCGAACGGATGGGCCATATCGAACTGGCATCGCCCGTAGCGCATATTTGGTTCCTGAAATCGCTGCCCAGCCGTATCGGCCTGATGCTGGATATGACGCTGCGCGATTTGGAACGCATCTTGTATTTCGAAAACTATGTGGTGATCGAACCAGGTCTGACCGATCTGACCTATGGTCAGTTGATGACCGAAGAAGACTATCTGGATGCGCAAGACCAATATGGCGCAGATGCGTTCACCGCCAATATCGGCGCAGAAGCGATCCGCGAAATGCTGGCCGCCATCGATCTGGACAGCCTTGCCGAACAGTTGCGCGCCGATTTGAAAGAAGCCACGGGCGAATTGAAGCCCAAGAAAATCATCAAGCGTTTGAAGATTGTGGAAAGCTTTGTCGAATCAGGCAACCGCCCCGAATGGATGGTGCTGACTGTTCTTCCCGTGATTCCACCAGAACTGCGCCCCTTGGTGCCGCTGGATGGGGGCCGCTTTGCGACATCGGATTTGAACGATCTGTATCGTCGCGTCATAAACCGCAACAACCGCCTAAAGCGCCTGATCGAACTGCGCGCGCCCGATATCATCGTGCGCAACGAAAAGCGCATGTTGCAAGAGGCTGTGGATGCGCTGTTTGACAATGGCCGCCGTGGCCGCGTGATCACAGGCACCAACAAGCGCCCGCTGAAATCGCTGTCCGACATGCTGAAAGGCAAGCAGGGCCGTTTCCGCCAGAACCTTTTGGGCAAGCGCGTCGATTTCTCGGGCCGCTCGGTTATTGTGACGGGCCCAGAATTGAAACTGCACCAGTGCGGTTTGCCCAAAAAGATGGCGCTGGATCTGTTCAAGCCGTTCATCTACAGCCGTCTAGAGGCCAAGGGCCTGTCCAGCACCGTCAAACAGGCGAAAAAGCTGGTGGAAAAAGAGCGTCCCGAAGTGTGGGATATCTTGGACGAGGTGATCCGCGAACATCCCGTGCTGCTGAACCGCGCGCCAACGCTGCACCGCCTCGGGATTCAGGCGTTCGAGCCGATCCTGATCGAAGGCAAGGCCATTCAGTTGCACCCGCTGGTCTGCTCGGCCTTTAACGCCGATTTTGACGGCGACCAAATGGCCGTTCACGTGCCGCTATCGCTGGAAGCCCAGCTAGAGGCGCGGGTTTTGATGATGTCCACGAATAACGTGCTTTCGCCCGCCAACGGCGCGCCTATTATCGTGCCATCGCAAGATATGGTCTTGGGCCTCTATTACGCCACGATGGAGCGTAAGGGCATGGTCGGCGAAGGCATGAAATTTGCCGATATTGACGAGGTGGAACATGCCCTTGCCGCAGGCGAGGTGCATCTGCACGCCAAAATTCAGGCCCGTCTGCGCCAAGTGGACGAGCATGGCAATATCGTCTGGAAGCGGTTTGACACCACACCTGGCCGTCTGCGTTTGGGCAACTTGTTGCCGCTGAACGCCAAAGCGCCGTTTGATCTGGTCAACCGCCTGCTGCGCAAGAAAGACGTGCAAACAGTGATCGACACTGTTTACCGCTATTGCGGCCAAAAGGAATCGGTCATTTTCTGCGATCAGATCATGACATACGGCTTCCGCGAGGCGTTCCGCGCGGGCATTTCCTTTGGCAAAGATGACATGCTGATCCCAGATACCAAATGGGAAATCGTGGACGAAGCCCGCGATCAGGTGAAAGCCTATGAACAGCAGTATATGGACGGCCTGATCACGCAGGGCGAAAAGTATAACAAGGTCATCGACAGCTGGTCAAAGTGCAACGACAAAGTGACCGAAGCCATGATGTCGACCATTTCGGCTGTTAAAAAAGACGCGCATGGCGCCGAAATGGAACCCAATTCGGTTTACATGATGTCGCATTCGGGTGCGCGCGGGTCTGTCACGCAGATGAAGCAACTGGGGGGGATGCGCGGTCTGATGGCCAAGCCTTCGGGCGAGATTATTGAAACGCCGATCATCTCGAACTTCAAAGAAGGTCTGACCGTTCTTGAATACTTCAACTCGACCCACGGCGCGCGTAAGGGCCTTGCTGATACGGCGCTGAAAACGGCGAACTCGGGTTACCTCACCCGCCGTTTGGTGGACGTGGCACAAGATTGCATCATTCGTTTGCATGATTGCGGCACAGAACGCGGCATCACCGCCGATGTGGCTGTAAAAGATGGTGTGGAATCTGCGCCATTGTCCGAACGTGTTCTGGGCCGTGTCGCGGCCGAGGATATCTGCGTTCCGGGCACGACCGAGGTGATCGTTGGCCGCGGCGAGCTGATTGACGAGCGTCGCGCAGACCTGATCCATCAGGCGAACGTGGCATCGGCCCGTATCCGCAGCCCGCTGACCTGCGATGCAGAAGAAGGCGTTTGCGCGCTGTGCTATGGCCGCGATTTGGCACGCGGCACGCTGGTGAACATCGGCGAGGCTGTCGGCATCATCGCCGCGCAGTCCATCGGCGAGCCGGGCACGCAACTGACCATGCGCACCTTCCATATTGGCGGCGTGGCGCAGGGCGGGCAGCAATCCTTCCTTGAGGCTAGCCAAGAAGGCCGCATCGAACTGCGCAACCCCAACACGCTGTCAAACGCGGCGGGCGAGCAGATTGTGATTGGCCGCAACATGTCGCTGGCGATCATCGATGATGCGGGCCAAGAACGCGCTGTGCATAAACTGACCTATGGCGCAAAACTGCATGTCAAAGATGGCGCGCAGGCCAAGCGCGGCGATAAGCTGTTCGAATGGGACCCCTATACTTTGCCCATCATCGCCGAAAAGGCAGGTGTGGCCAAGTTTAAGGACATGATTGCAGGTATCTCGCTGCGCGAGGACACCGACGAGGCCACAGGCATGACACAAAAGATCGTGTCGGACTGGCGCTCGGCCCCTAAGGGCGGCGATCTGAAACCCGAAGTCATTGTGATGAACCCAGCCACGGGCGAGCCTGTGCGCAATGATGCGGGCAACCCGATCACTTACCCCATGTCGGTGGATGCGATTTTGTCGGTAGAAGAAGGCCAAGACCTGCGCCCTGGCGATGTTGTGGCCCGTATTCCGCGCGAAGGTGCCAAGACCAAGGATATCACGGGGGGTCTGCCCCGCGTGGCCGAATTGTTCGAAGCGCGCCGTCCAAAAGATCACGCGATCATTGCCGAAATGGATGGTTATGTGCGCTTTGGCAAAGACTACAAGAACAAGCGCCGCATCACAGTCGAACCCGTGGATGAAACGCTGCAAGCGGTTGAATACATGATCCCCAAGGGCAAGCATATTCCTGTTCAGGAAGGTGATTTTGTCCAAAAGGGCGATTACATCATGGACGGCAACCCCGCGCCGCATGACATCTTGCGCATCTTGGGCGTAGAGGCTTTGGCCAACTATATGATCGACGAAGTGCAAGACGTGTATCGTTTGCAAGGCGTGAAGATCAACGACAAGCATATCGAAGTGATCGTGCGCCAAATGCTGCAAAAGTTCGAAGTGCTGGACAGTGGCGAGACAACTTTGCTGAAGGGCGAAAATGTCGACAAGCACGAATTGGACGAAGCCAACCACAAGGCCCATATCCATGGCATGCGCCCTGCGGTGGCAGAACCGATCCTGCTGGGCATCACCAAGGCCAGCTTGCAAACGCGCAGCTTCATCTCGGCGGCCTCGTTCCAAGAAACGACCCGCGTTCTGACCGAAGCTTCGGTTCAGGGCAAACGCGATAAGCTGGTCGGCCTGAAAGAAAACGTCATCGTGGGCCGCCTTATTCCAGCGGGCACGGGCGGGGCGACGCGCAATGTCAAGAAAATCGCAACCGACCGCGATACGATTGTCATCGACGCGCGCCGCAGCGATGCCGAAGCGGCTGCAGCCTTGGCTGCGCCCGTGGCGGCGGATGCCTTTGACGGCGAACAAAGCTAAGGCGATGGCCTGAACACAGCGGCCCCTTGGGAAACCAAGGGGCCTTTTTCTTGAGATGGCGCGAAAGAATACAACCTATGTCGAATAATATGCGCGGTGTGATGTTGATGTGCATCGCCATGCTGGCCTTTGTGGTCAACGACAGCTTTATGAAAGCCGTCAGCCAAGACATGCCGCTATTCCAAGCGATCTTTCTGCGTGGAATAGGGGCCAGCGCGGCGCTGCTGGCCATTGGCTATGCGCGCGAAGGGCATTTGCACCTGTGGCCCACGGGGCGCGATATGCAGGTGCTGCCTTTGCGCACAGGGGCCGAGATTCTGGCGACTGTCACCTTTCTGACCGCCCTTGTTCACATGCCGCTGGCCACGCTTTCGGCGATTATGCAGGCCCTGCCACTGGCGGTCACATTGGCGGCGGCGCTGCTTTACCGCGAAAAGATCAGCCTTGCCGTTTGGCTGGCCATTGCCTTTGGATTTGCGGGCGTGATGCTGATCATCAAGCCCGGCATGGCGGGGTTTGACCGCTGGTCGGTGTTGGGGCTGGTATCGGTGGCCTGCGTTGTGGTGCGGGATTTGTCTACGCGGCATGTGGCGCGCGATTTGCCTGCCACAACTGTGGCGATTTGGGCCGCGCTGGCGGTCACAGGTCTGGGCGCGGTGGGGGCGATGATCCAAGGCGTTGTGCCTGTCACCCCACTGGCCGCTATGCAAATTGCGGCTGCTACCGCTGCCCTTGTGGTGGGTTACATCACAGTGGTCAGCATGATGCGGGTGGGCGATATCGCCGTCATCGCGCCGTTCAGATATACGGCGCTGGTCTGGGCGCTGTTGTTTGGCTGGCTGTTCTTTGATAGCCTGCCCGATATGGCGGCGCTGATCGGCGCTGGCATGGTTGTGGTTTCGGGGATTTACACGCTTTGGCATTCTGCGCGCGGCGCGGCGGTGCAAGCCTCTCCCAATGTGGAATAACATGCGCTGGCTGACCCATTCCCTTGCAATTCCTGTGTTGGTCGCGGCCTCGATGGGGGTGATTGTGATCTTCACGACCTTTCCGCAAGTGGATTTGACTTTGGCCAAGCTATATTTCGTTGACGGCGCTTTTCTGCTGCACGGCAGCCCGCTGATCAATGGGCTGCGCATGGCCTTTTGGAACTTGTCCCTGCTGATGGTGATTATGGCGGTGTTCGCCCTGTCACTGGCCTATCATTACGCTTGGCCCCAGCGGCTGTTGCCCATTCGTGACTGGAATGTGATTCTATGGGGCTTTCTGCTGGGGCCGGGCCTATTGGTCAATGTGCTGCTGAAAGGCTTTTCCGAACGCGCCCGCCCGCGCGACATCCTAAGCTTTGGCGGAGATAAGTTTTACACCCCCATCGGCCAGCTGAGCGGGCAATGCGATTTTGATTGCAGTTTCGTGTCAGGCGAAGTGTCGGGCACGACGATGTTTTGTCTGGCCTGCATCGTGCTGATCCAGCATCATCAAAACCGCCTCAGCCAGCGCTGGCAATACAGCCTTTATGGCGCTTTGGCGGTGATTTTCACCTATGTTTTTGTCCACCGCGTTCTGACGGGGGGGCATTTTGTTTCGGATGCCATCCTTGGCGCATTGTTCACCGCTTTGGTTGCAGCCTTGGTCGCGCGCTACTGGCCACAGGTGCAGAATTTACCGCCGCGCCCCTAGGCTTGCCCTTGGCCAAGTGTTGACAACTGGCCCAATCCCCACTATCAGCCGCGTCATCCAAGCCAGTCTTTATTGGGTGGCACTGGGAAATAAATGCTTGATGTGGTCACGATCCGGGTGATTTTTGCCCCGATCCTCTGGAATTCCACCGTATCGGCCCTGCCAAGGGACGAATGCGGTTTTATCTTTTTGTGATTCGCACAGAAAGGCGTCGAGAAGAGGAGCACCCCGCTTGGGTGCGAGTATTGACAGCCCCTGTGTGGGGCAAAACGAGGAACTTGAATGCCAACTATTCAACAGCTGATCCGCAAGCCGCGCTCGCCTGTGGTTCGCAAGTCCAAGTCGCAGCACTTGGAATCTTGCCCGCAAAAGCGTGGTGTTTGCACCCGTGTCTACACGACCACCCCGAAAAAACCAAACTCGGCTATGCGTAAGGTTGCCAAAGTGCGCCTGACCAACGGGTTTGAGGTGATTTCCTACATCCCAGGTGAAAAGCACAACTTGCAAGAACACTCCGTTGTTCTGATCCGCGGCGGCCGCGTCAAGGATTTGCCAGGTGTGCGCTATCACATCCTTCGCGGCGTTTTGGATACCCAAGGCGTCAAAGAGCGTCGTCAGCGTCGTTCGAAATATGGCGCGAAGCGTCCGAAGTAAGGGAATCAAAACATGTCTCGTCGTCACGCCGCTGAAAAGCGCGAAATTCTGCCTGATGCCAAATATGGCGATAAGGTTCTGACCAAGTTTATGAACAACCTGATGCTGGATGGCAAAAAGTCCGTCGCAGAATCGATTGTTTATGGCGCGCTGTCGCGCGTTGAAACCCGTCTTAAGCGCGAGCCGATCTCGGCTTTCCATGAGGCGCTGGAAAATGTGAAACCTTCCGTCGAAGTGCGCTCGCGCCGCGTCGGTGGTGCAACCTACCAAGTTCCCGTCGAAGTGCGCACCGAGCGCCGCGAAGCCTTGGCCATTCGTTGGCTGATCATCGCGGCCCGCAAGCGCAACGAGAACACCATGGAAGAGCGTTTGGCCGCCGAATTGGCCGATGCTGTGAACAACCGTGGCACCGCAGTGAAAAAGCGGGAAGACACCCATAAAATGGCCGATGCAAACAAAGCATTCAGCCACTATCGCTGGTAAGGGGTCATTATGGCACGCGAATTCCCACTGACGCGCTACCGCAATTTTGGTATTATTGCCCATATCGACGCAGGCAAAACCACCACGTCCGAGCGTATTTTGTACTATACAGGCAAATCGCACAAAATCGGCGAAGTGCATGATGGCGCGGCGACGATGGACTGGATGGAGCAAGAGCAAGAGCGTGGCATCACGATCACCTCGGCTGCGACCACCACTTTCTGGAACCGCACGATCAATGCAGGCGAAGTTGGCCCTGCCGATGAAAAGCACCGCTTTAACATCATCGACACCCCCGGCCACGTGGACTTTACCATTGAAGTTGAACGCTCGCTGGCTGTTCTGGACGGCGCTGTTGTTCTGCTGGACGGCAACGCTGGCGTTGAACCCCAGACCGAAACCGTGTGGCGTCAGGCTGACCGCTACAAGGTGCCGCGCATTGTTTTTGTCAACAAAATGGACAAAACCGGCGCTGATTACTTTAACTGCGTGAAAATGATCAAAGACCGCACGGGCGCAAATGCTGTTCCCGTGGCTTTGCCCATCGGCGCAGAGGACAAGCTGGAAGGCATCATCGATCTTGTGACCATGGAAGAATGGGTTTACGAGGGCGAAGATCTGGGCGCATCTTGGGTGCGCCAGCCCATCCGTGCAGGTCTGAAAGACATGGCCGACGAATGGCGCTTGAATCTGCTGGAAACCGCAGTGGGCCAAGATGATGCCGCGATGGAAGCCTATCTTGATGGCAAAGAACCTTCGCCAGAAGAACTGCGCAAGCTGATCCGCAAGGGCACGCTGGCGATTGACTTTATCCCTGTGCTGGCAGGCTCTGCCTTTAAAAACAAAGGCGTGCAGCCTCTGCTGAACGCTGTGATCGACTATCTGCCCAGCCCGCTGGACGTGCCTGCCTACGAGGGTTTTGCCCCCGGTGACGAGACCGAAACCCGCAACATCTCGCGCTCGGCAGATGATAACCAGCCCTTCTCGGCGCTGGCGTTCAAGATCATGAACGACCCCTTTGTGGGCAGCTTGACCTTTACCCGTATCTATTCGGGCAAATTGGCCAAGGGTGACGGCATGCTGAATGCGACCAAGCAGCGTAAAGAACGCGTTGGCCGCATGATGATGATGCACGCCATCGAACGCGAGGAAATCTCCGAAGCGTTTGCAGGTGACATCATCGCGCTGGGCGGTCTGAAAGAAACCACAACTGGCGACACGCTGTGCGATCCAGCAGCGCCCGTGGTTTTGGAAACCATGACCTTCCCCGTGCCCGTGATCGAAATCGCAGTCGAGCCGAAAACCAAAGCTGACCAAGAGAAAATGGGCATCGCGCTGGCACGTCTGGCTGCTGAAGATCCGTCCTTCCGCGTGGAAACCGATATCGAATCGGGCCAAACCATCATGAAGGGTATGGGCGAATTGCACTTGGACATCTTGGTGGATCGTATGCGCCGCGAATTCAAAGTCGAGGCGAATATCGGTGCGCCGCAGGTGGCATACCGCGAAACCATCTCGGTTGCGACGGAAATTGACTATACCCACAAAAAGCAAACGGGTGGCACGGGTCAATTTGCGCGCGTCAAGCTAGAGATCACCCCAACCCAGCCGGGCGAAGGTTATTCGTTCGAATCGCGCATCGTGGGCGGTGCCGTTCCGAAAGAATATATCCCGGGCGTGGAAAAGGGCATCAAATCGGTGATGGATTCGGGCCCATTGGCTGGCTTCCCCGTGATCGATTTCAAAGTGGCTTTGCTGGACGGCGCGTTCCACGATGTTGACTCCAGCGTTCTGGCCTTTGAAATTGCCACCCGCGCCGCTATGCGCGATGGCCTGAAAAAGGCGGGCGCAAAGCTGCTGGAACCGATCATGAAAGTCGAAGTTGTGACGCCCGAAGAATACACGGGTGGCGTGATTGGCGATTTGACCTCTCGCCGTGGTATGGTGACGGGCCAAGACAGCCGCGGCAATGCCAATGTGATTTCTTCGATGGTGCCATTGGCCAATATGTTCGGCTACATCAACACTCTGCGTTCGATGACCTCGGGCCGTGCGGTGTTCTCGATGGAGTTCGACCATTACGATGCCGTTCCGCAGAACATCTCGGACGAGATTCAAAAGAAATACGCTTAACCGGTGTGGCGGGGGGCTTGCCCCTCGCCCTACCACAATTGTAGGGCGGCTTGCCGCCACATCGACGCAAAACAGGAGGCCATTATGGCAAAGGCAAAGTTTGAACGGACCAAACCGCACGTTAACATCGGCACGATTGGTCACGTTGACCACGGCAAGACGACGCTGACGGCGGCTATCACCAAGTATTTCGGCGAATTCCG
>JAIXXB010000010.1 GCA_027490955.1 Rhodobacter sp. | reverse complement strand
GAAAGCTTCAACGGCAGAATGCGGGACGAGTTTCTGAACGAGACGCTGTTCCGCAACCTCGCCCATGCCCGCGATCTGATCGCGGCCTGGGTCAACGACTACAACACCGCGCGGCCGCACTCGGCCCTCGGCTACCAGACCCCCGCAGGCTTCGCCCTGCACCTGACCACCGCAATCGCCCGACCCGCTGCACGCGATGAGGGCTCCGCGCGCCGGGCGATTGCTCAACCCGCGCAAATAGGCGTAAATGACCAAAGGACTCCAGTTATGACTGGATGAAAGATCGGTGGAAGGTCACAGGCACCCGAACCACCAACTTTTACGGCGTTTCCCTGTTGACTCTGGCCGTGCCTTGGCTAAAAGGCGGGCTTCAAGGATTTCACCAAGGCCTAGCCTTGGGCTGCAGGAGACGTACCATGGCCAAACCGGCGACGATCAAGATCCGTCTGAACTCGACGGCAGGCACGGGGCACTTTTATGTGACCAAGAAAAACGCACGCACCATGACGGACAAAATGGTTGTCAAGAAATACGACCCCGTCAAGCGCGAGCATGTCGAATACAAAGAAGGCAAGATCAAGTAAGATCGCTTCTGTTCGCTTTATTGAAACCGCGCCCTCGGCGCGGTTTTTGCTTTTTCAGGCCTTGGTGTTTATCTTGCCCTTGTCATCCGTGATGGAGGGAAAGATGGCAGACCATGATTTGCAAGATTACATGTTCGATTTGAACGGTTTTTTGGTTCTGGAAAATGTGATTGATCCTTCCCATTTGGCGGCGTTGAACGCAGCCTTTGATGCCTTTCCGCAAGACCTTGGCTTTCGCGAATGGTGGGGAGATGTGCAGCGGCTAGATAACAATGACCGCGCTGGGATGGAATTGCAAAACATCGTTCACGCGGGCAAAGCCTTTGAAGATTTGATTGACCATCCCGCATGGATTGACCGAATGCGGCGCCATTGCGGTGAGGATCAGACATGGATCCAAGGTTTGTTCATCGACGAATGTTTTGCCTCTATCCGCCGCACGGGTGGATTTTTCCCGATGCATTCGGGCGGGCATGAACGGGCGGTTCGCAATCAATACGGCTATGCCGATGGCCGCTGGCAATGCGGGCAGGTCAATATTTTGGTGGCCTTGACGGATATCAACCCTGGCGATGGCGGCACAAGGGTGATCCCCGGCAGCCACAAAAGCAGCTTTGCCCATCCCGTGTTTCGCCAGTCCTACGCCGACCGCTGCAAGCTAGAGGATGAGACGGTTGAAGGTGCGATCGAAGTCACTCTCAAGGCGGGATCGGCCTTGCTGTTTTCCGATGCGATCTCGCATGGGGCGACACGGCGCATCAACCCGGGTGAGCGGCGGGTGGTGATTTATCGCTACGGCCCAGGGTGGGGTAACACGCGCTATGGCTATCGGTATTCGCAGGCGCTGCTCGACAGGGTCACCCCTGCGCAACGGGCGATTTTGCAACCCGTTGTGCCGCGCCTTCCAGGAATGTCAAAGGGGTTGGAGCGCGGGGCTGAATGATCGCGACCCGCGATCATTCAGTCAGCCATTAGACTTCCTGAATGGGATAGTTTCGGGCGTCGATGCTGAAGGCTATTCTCTGCGCCGTCCTTGGGTGTCAGGTCCCTTAGCGCAGGTGACCTAGGGGTTTGAAGGAACGCCAAGCGCAAATGACAAGGGCCACAGGTTTCCCTGTGGCCCAAGATCGCAGAAGGCTTTCCCTGCTTATTCGCGGTTGCCCAAGAATTGCAGCAGGAACATGAACATGTTGATAAAGTCCATGTACAGGCGCAGCGCGCCCATGATGGCCGACTTACCCAGCCATGCCTCATCCCCATGCGCGGCATGTTCGATGTATTCATTCTTGATCGACTGCGTGTCATAAGCGGTCAGGCCCGCGAAAATCAGCACGCCAATCACCGACACCGCAAAGGCCAGCGCGGACGAGGCAAGGAAGATATTCACGATGGACGCCACGACAAGCCCGATCAGGCCCATCATCAGGAAGGTGCCCATGCCCGACAAGTCGCGCTTGGTGGTATAGCCATACAGGCTAAGCCCCGCAAAGGCGATGGCGGTGACCAAGAAGGTCGTGGCAATAGAAGTACCCGTATAGACCGCAAAGATGAAGGACAGCGACAGGCCCATCAGCGAAGCATAGGCGTAAAAGAACAGCTGAGCCGCTGCCACCGACAAGCGATTGATCAGCGCGCCAAAGGCGAACACCATGATCAGCGGCGCGAACATCACCACCCATTTCAACGGGGTTGCGAAAATCGCGTTCAGCATTGTTTCATTCGTGCCAACGCCCCAAGCGACAGCTGCCGTCAGCAGCATGCCCACGGACATCAGCCCGTAAACTTTGTTCATATGGGCGCGCAGCCCAACATCAATCTCGGCGGTCCGGGCGCCCGCGCCGATTGTCCGGATCGTCTGATAGTCAGCCATAAAAGCCTCCGCTAGGGTGGGTGGCGCGAAAATGCGCCGTATGGCGTCGATATTGGCATCACAAACCTACAATTCAAGTGCCAATATTCAGAAAAAATCCAGAAAACCTAGGCGCGCCAATTGGCTGGGACATCCCAAATGGGGCGTGCTGCCTCGATCTGCGCCTGACCGCGTGTCAGGCCGATATCGGCCAACATGGCGTCATCCATTTCTGCAAGGCGCGCGCGCGATGCGGCAACAGATGGGGCAACGCGCAAATAGGGCAAAGCCCCCAGCAGCGAGGACAGGATCGAAGGGCGGGTGGCGCTGTGGCCAAGTGCGGCGAACATGGTGTTTCCTTAATGGTACGTTTCATCGGTTTGCGTGATGATGGCGGCTGCCAGCATCACCGAACTTGATCTTTCTACCATATCTGTGCATATTCCGAAAACGAATGTTATTGAAACTTATCATCAAGGTTTGTGATATATGCGCAATCTCGATCTGGCCTCCCTGCGGTCATTTGTGGCGATTATTGATGCGGGCGGCGTGACCCGCGCGGCTGGTTTTTTGAACCTGACGCAATCGGCAGTTTCCATGCAGATCAAGCGGTTAGAGGATATTCTTGGTCTGCCCTTGCTTGATCGCAGCACGCGCAAATTGGCCCCCACCGCAGCAGGAGAGCAGCTGATCGGCTATGCGCGCAAAATGCTGGCATTGAATGACGAGGTCTTCACCCGCCTGACCACGCCCGAAGCGGAAGGCGAGATTATCCTTGGTGTGCCGCATGACATTGTCTACCCCGCGATTCCCCCCGTGCTAAAGGCGTTTAACGCAGAATATCCCAAAATGCGGGTGCGGCTGAATTCGTCCTTTACCAAAACGCTGAAGGAACAATTTGCCCAAGGGGAATGCGATTTGATCCTGACCACCGAGGCCACAGTTGATCCTGGTGGTCAGACTGTGGCCGAATTGCCCCTTGTGTGGATTGGGGCTGTGGGCGGGTCGGCATGGCGCGCGCGGCCCTTGCGCCTTGCCTTCGAGCAGCGCTGTTATTTCCGCGCGGGTGTGCAGGCGGCGCTGGATGCGCGGGGCATCCCATGGGAAATGGCGGTCGATGGCAGCAGCACCCGCGCGGTCGAGGCATCGGTTTCGGCAGATTTGGCGGTGCATACTGTGCTGGTCGGTTCTGAACCCCAAGCGGTAGAGCGCATCAATCATGGCGGCGCATTGCCCGATTTGGGGGCGGTCAAGGTCAATCTGTACGTGGCCGATCCCGTGCATTCACCAGCCATCACCGCGCTGGCAGGGATGATACGGCAGGCATATCGCCTGCGCGCGGCGCAAAAGATGACCGCTACGGCAGCGTGATCACCACTTTGCCAGTGCTGGCGCGGCGTTGCAGCAGGTCTAACCCTTCGGCTGCGCGGTCAAAGGGCAGATGATGCGCGATATGCGGGCGCAAATCGCCCGCCGCGATCCATGCCAAAACCTGCGCAAGGCTGTCGGCCAGAACCTGCGGCGCAAATTTCAGATAGCCGCCCCAATACAGGCCCATGACCGATAGGTTTTTCACCAACAGCAGGTTTGCAGGAATCTGCGGCACCTCGCCGCCTGCAAACCCAATCGTCAGCAGCCTGCCTTCGGGGCGTGTGGCCGAGAGGGCGGCCATAAAATCTGGCCCGCCCACGGCATCATACACCACGTCCACCCCGCCTGCCGCACGCAGCGCGCCCTTCAGATTCGGCTCTGCTGCGCTGTCGATCAGCATATCGGCCCCTGCCGCCTGCGCCACGGCAAGGCGGTCTGCGCCGCGCGCCACCGCAATCACCCTTGCGCCCATATGTTTGCCTATTTCCACCGCAGTCAGGCCCACCCCACCTGCCGCGCCCAAAACCAAAAGCGTCTCGCCCGCCTGAAGCCGCGCCTTATGTCCCAGTGCCAAATGTGATGTGCCATAGGCGATTTGAAAGGCTGCGCCTGTGCTGTGATCCACCTGATCTGGCAGTGCAATCACTTGGCCCACGGGGGCAATGGCTGCTTCGGCCAAGCCGCCTGTGCCGATAAAGGCGGCCACCCGTGTGCCGATGGCAGGGCCTTGTGTATCGCGGCCCAGCGCCTGCACTGTGCCCGCAATCTCTATACCCAAAGTCACGGGAAAA
The DNA here is from genome assembly GCA_027490955.1 of Rhodobacter sp. Lineage (GTDB taxonomy): Bacteria > Pseudomonadota > Alphaproteobacteria > Rhodobacterales > Rhodobacteraceae > Cypionkella. The sequence continues at coordinate 125,862 of JAIXXB010000010.1, read as the reverse complement.
CTGGGCCGTTCTTGATAGCGGCCCGATTGAATAAGAAGGTCTGCGTGATTTAGCGCGCAGGCGGCAACTTTGATAAGCACCTCACCCGTGGCGGGCTGGGGAATTGGCACCTGAACACAGGTCAGGGCTGCGTTTAGGGCATTGATTTGCCACGCCTTCATTACATTCAACCCCACATTGATCTTGCGCCTGTGTGCTTCGCCTGCCTTCGCAGCGAATCATGCAAAGCAAGGCGCGCAACACTGCCACATTTTACCTGCAGAACCGGTTCCCGCCTAATGCCTTTTGGTGGGGTTGTTTGTAAACTGCCAAAAAATCAGGCATTTGTCGGCTTTTCCGACGCATTTCCTTGGGCACAAAGCAGTTGACGTAACGTAAACACCCATGGGTAGATTGATCCCTTGGGTAAGCTGTTCCAACGTGATTGCTTGCATTTTAGCTGGTTTGCATACAAACACCGGCAAAATACTATACCAAAGTATATTTAATTGAAACTTTAGTTTAGTTTTGTAATGCGTAAGCGCATATAGAAAAATGTGATTTCACGGCGCTAGGGTTGTAAAGAAATTTAGCAACGGAAACCAAATGAAGCACCCTGTCGATATACATGTTGGAAAACGTATACGCCATCGTCGCTGGATGATCGGCATGACGCAGCAGCAACTTGCCGATAAAGTTGGCATTAAATTCCAACAGATTCAGAAATATGAGACGGGCATGAACCGCGTTTCTGCATCGCGTCTGTGGGATATCGCAGAAACCTTGGGTGTTGAGATTTCCTTCTTTTTTGAAGGTCTCAGCGAAGGTAGCGCGCCTGCACCTGCGCAGGCTGATATCATGGCAGATAAAGAAGCCATGGATTTGGTGCGCTCGTACTATTCCATTCCCGAAGCGCAGCGCCGCCGTCTGTTTGACCTTGCGCGCGTTTTGTCCGAAGCGGCCTGATCGCGCAGCTATCGCTTGACCCATTCGCCCCTGCAGCCTATGCGGCGTGCAGGGGTTTTTATTTGGGGCATGCTATGCTGACTGCGGCCGAATGCGATGATATCTTTGCCACAGCCCATGCCTTGGCTGACGCCGCGCGCGTGGCCACGTTGCAGCATTTTCGCAGCGAAGGCTTGGCGGCGGATAACAAAGAGATTGGGCGATTTGACCCTGTGACAATTGCAGATCGCCTGTCCGAACAGCGGATGCGCGAGATTTTGGCCACCCGCCGCCCTGATGATGCGATTTTGGGCGAAGAGTTTGGGCCAAAGGCGGGGACATCGGGCCTGACATGGGTGCTTGACCCCATTGACGGCACGCGCAGCTATCTTGCTGGTGCGCCGACATGGGGTGTGTTGATTTCGCTGCGCAGCGCTGAGGGGCCGATTTACGGCATTATCGACCAACCCTTTATTGGCGAGCGTTTTGAAGGTGGGCTTGGCCGTGCGGTGACACATGGCCCCTTGGGCCAGCGGCCCTTGAAAACCCGCCCCGCCCGCGCGCTGGCTGATGCGATTTTGTTTTCCACCTTTCCCGAAGTGGGCACACCCGCCGAAGCTGCCGCCTTTCGCCGTGTGGCGGCACAGGCCAAGCTGACCCGCTATGGCACAGATTGCTATGCCTATGCGCTGATCGCAGCGGGGCAGATTGATCTGGTGATCGAGGCGGGTTTGCAACCCTATGACGTGCAGGCCCCCATTGCTGTCATCACGGCCGCAGGCGGTGTGGTGACCAATTGGCAAGGCGGCCCTGCCCATGACGGCGGGCAGATACTTGCCGCCGCCAACCGCGATATTCACGCGCAGGCAATGGCCCTGCTGAACGGATAACGGATCGGGCCCAGCCCCCTTGCCTGCAACGCGGGGCGTAACAGGGCTGCCCCCATGATATTGGCCGCAATATGAAAGGGCTTTCGGGCGGAAATAGTTTTGCTATTCTGCCCGCGCACCTGAGTCCTTGGCCCGCTTCTGTCAGGTGAATGTCATCCTCCGAACGGGCAAGGCGGAGGCGATATGCAAGAGATTCTGATCAAGGGCGCGGATGTGGTTGTGACCATGGACGGCGCGCGGCGCGAGATTGCGGGCGGTGATGTGCTGATCCGTGATGGGGTGATAGCCGCAGTTGGGCAGGGCTTGGCCACAGCGGGCGAGGTGGTGGCCGCGCGCGGCTGTGTTGTGACCCCAGGTTTGGTGAATACGCACCATCATCTGTATCAAACCCTGACCCGCGCCGTGCCTGCGGGCCAAGATGCGCTGCTGTTTGGCTGGCTGAAAACCCTATACCCGATATGGGCGCGTTTTGGGCCAGAGGAGATGTTTGTTTCTGCCCAAGTTGGGCTTGCCGAACTGGCGCTGTCGGGATGCACGCTGACATCTGACCATCTGTATCTGTTTCCCAATGGCGCGCGGCTGGATGACACGATTGCGGCTGCGGGCGAGGTGGGTCTGCGGTTTCACCCCACGCGCGGGGCGATGAGCATAGGGCAAAGCGCGGGCGGTCTGCCCCCTGACAGTTTGGTCGAGCAAGAGGATGCAATTTTGAATGACTGCATCCGCGTGATTGATGCCTATCACAATGATGCTGATGGCGCGATGGTGCGGGTGGGGATTGCGCCCTGCTCGCCCTTTTCTGTATCGCGTGACTTGATGCGCGATGCGGCGCTGCTGGCGCGCGACAAGGGTGTGATGCTGCACACGCATCTGGCCGAAAATGACGAAGATATCGCCTATTCGCTGGCGCAGTTTGGCTGCCGGCCTGGCCAATATGCCGAAGATTTGGGTTGGACAGGGGCCGATGTTTGGCACGCGCATTGCGTGAAACTGGACAGTGCCGAGATTGACCTGTTTGCCCGCACAGGCACGGGTGTTGCGCATTGCCCCTGTTCCAACTGCCGCCTTGGCTCGGGCGTGGCCCCCTTGCGGGCGATGCGCGATGCGGGGGTGAAGGTCGGCCTTGGCGTGGACGGGTCAGCCAGCAATGATGCGGGCAATCTGATCGCCGAGGCGCGGCAGGCCCTGCTTTTGCAGCGTGTGACGCTGGGGGCGGATGCTTTTTCTGCCCGCGCAGCATTGGAACTGGCCACTTTGGGCGGTGCGCAGGTTTTGGGGCGCAGCGATTGCGGATCAATTGCTGTGGGCAAACGTGCCGATATCGCGCTGTGGGATGTCTCGGGGATCGAGGCGGCTGGCGCGTGGGACCCTGTCGCGGCCTTGATCCTGTGCGGCCCTACCCGCGTGCGTGATCTTTTCGTTGAAGGGCGGCGCGTGGTGCGCGCGGGCCAGATGGCGACGCTGGATTTGGCGCGGGTGATTGCGCGGCAAAGCCAACTCGCCGCAAAGCTGATGGGCTAGACAGGTGATGATGGCTTGGATAAAAGGCGGCATGATCTGTGACTGCGCCCCTTATTCGCCCCTGCGCCGACGTCAGCCGCTCTGACCTTTGCTTTTGCGCGCCCTGCGCCACCCCTCGCGCGCCTTTCCCCGTTGACCAATCCATGCGCCTTGGCTAGGCCTAGGCTTTCTTTGCGAAAGAACCCGCTATGATTACCCCCGTTTTGCCCACCTATAACCGCGCCCCGCTTGAATTTGTTTCGGGCGCAGGCTCTTGGCTTGTGGCATCAGACGGGGGGCGATATCTGGATCTGGGCGCGGGCATCGCGGTGAATGCGCTGGGCCATGCCCATCCTGCACTGGTCGCAGCGCTGACCGCGCAGGCGGGGCAACTGTGGCATGTCTCCAACCTGTACCGCATCCCGCAGCAGGAAAAGCTGGCCCAAATGCTGGTCGATCAAACCTTTGCCGATACGGTGTTTTTCACCAATTCTGGCACCGAAGCGGCCGAACTTGCCATCAAAATGGCGCGCAAATATCACCATGACAAAGGCGCAGCGCAGCGCACGCAGATCATCACCTTTGAAGGCGCGTTTCATGGCCGATCCACAGGGGCGATTGCCGCCGCTGGGTCTGAAAAAATGACCAAAGGTTTTGGCCCTTTGATGCCCGGATTTACCCAAATCAAATGGGCCGATCATGACGCTATTCGCGCCGCCATCTCTGATCAAACCTGCGCCGTGATGATTGAACCTGTGCAGGGCGAAGGGGGTATTCGCACTGTTCCCGATCAATGCCTCAAAGGGCTGCGCGATATCTGCGATGCCACAGGCACTTTGCTGATATTTGACGAGGTGCAATGCGGCATGGGCCGCACGGGCCGCCTGTTTGCGCATGAATGGGCGGGCATCACCCCCGACATCATGATGGTGGCCAAAGGCATTGGTGGCGGCTTTCCCCTTGGCGCGGTGCTGGCCACGGAAAATGCCGCCAGTGGCATGACAGCTGGCACTCACGGCTCGACCTATGGCGGCAACCCTTTGGGCTGTGCTGTAGGGGCGGCGGTGCTGGGTATCGTTGGGCAAGATTCATTTCTGGCCGAGGTGGCCCGCAAAGGCGCGCTCTTTGCCCAAGGGCTGGCAAGCCTCTGCGCGCGCCATCCGAACATCTTCGAAGCCCAGCGCGGCCAAGGCCTGATCTTGGGCCTCAAATGCGTGGCCCCAAACACCGACGTGGTCAAAGCTGCCTATGCGCAGAACCTTCTGACTGTGCCCGCCGCCGACAATGTTCTGCGCCTTTTGCCCGCCCTGAACATTGACGACGCAGACATAGCCGAGGCGCTTGCCCGCCTAGACCGCGCCGCCACAGCACTGCAAGCGCAATGATCTTCTTCTTTTTCCAAATATCCTCGGGGGTCGCGTTTGGCATGCCAAACGCGTTTGGGGGCAGACAGCCCCCAACTCTCGATTAAGCAGGCCGAACCCATGAAGCATTTCCTAGATATCCATCAAACTGGCGCGAATGATTTGCGCAGCATGATCAATTCGGCCCATGCGATGAAGGCCGCACGGGCGGGTCGCCACAAAGGCGCCCCTGACGAGGAACAACCCCTTGCAGGCCGCATGGTCGCGTTGATTTTCGAAAAACCCTCTACCCGCACCCGCGTTTCCTTTGACGTGGGTGTGCGGCAAATGGGCGGGCAGACCATGGTGTTGTCGGGCAAAGAAATGCAACTTGGCCATGGCGAGACGATTGCCGATACCGCCCGCGTCCTCTCGCGCTATGTCGATCTGATCATGATCCGCACCTTTGAAGAGGCGACGCTGCTGGAAATGGCCGAACATGCCACAGTGCCCGTCATCAACGGCCTGACCAACCGCACGCATCCCTGCCAGATCATGGCAGATGTGATGACATATGAAGAGCATCGCGGCCCGATTGCGGGGAAAAAGGTGGTTTGGGCAGGCGACGGGAATAATGTCTGCGCATCATTCTTGCATGCGGCTGGCCAGTTTGGCTTTGACTTTACCTTTACAGGGCCGCAGCCTTTGGATCCTGAAGCGGCTTTTATCGAATTCGCCCGTCAAAAGGGCAGCCAAGTGCTGATCGAACGCGACCCTGCCATTGCGGTGCAAGGCGCGGATTTGGTGGTCACGGATACATGGGTGTCCATGCATGATCCCGAATCTGCCAAAGAACGCCGCCACAATCAACTCCGCGGCTATCAGGTGAACGAATCGCTGATGGCCCGCGCCAAACCTGACGCTTTGTTCATGCATTGCCTGCCCGCGCATCGTAATGACGAGGTGACATCGGCCGTCATGGATGGCCCCCATTCGGTGGTGTTTGACGAGGCTGAAAATCGCCTGCATGCGCAAAAGGCTGTGATGCGCTGGTGTTTGGGGGCCTAGGCGCGCGTCCTTTCACCCTTTCATCCATCAGGGGGCGGTTTATGGGGGAAAATCCCGTTTCGGATCGGCAGGGCATGATTGCGGGCATGGCCCCCGTGCTTTTGCCCGAGGATTATGTGTTTGCGACAATCTCTGACCCAGCCAGCCCCGCCCCAGCCTTGGCGATTGCCACGCTGCGCGAGGCAGAGGGGCTGTCGCTGATCTTGCCCCTTGCCGCCGCGGCCGCGCATGGGTTTGACACCAGCCAGCCGATGCGCTGCATCACGCTTGCGGTTTATTCGGCGCTCGATGGGGTGGGATTGACAGCCGCGGTCGCGCAGGCTTTGGCGCAGCAGGGCATTGCCTGCAACATGGTCGCAGGCTTTCACCATGACCATGTCTTTGTGCCCGCCGCCCGTGCCGAGGCGGCTTTGCAGGCCCTTTTGGCGCTGCAGGTATCACGGGGCGTCTAATCCACGCGGTGCTTTAGCACTACGGGCACAACAAGGTCTTCTTCATCGCTCAGATGCTGGCCCAGCATCTGATCGAACTGCGCCAGAACTGTGCCAAAATTGGCCAGTTTTTCGCGCTGGGCGCGGTCTGATGGCGCGCGCAGCACATCATTTGCGCCCGCAGCAAAGCGGTCAATCAGATCATGCAGCGCATGGTGATCTGCGTCCAAAATGTCAAACCCGCGTGCGATGCGCGGCTCTAATCGGGCCAGCTGCGGAAAATAGGCGGTATCTTCGATCGCGTGGTGGCCCTCCAATTCGCCCAGAAACCGCTGGCCAAGCCGTGCCAGCCGCCCGCCATAATCGGGCGCGGCAATCTGCTCGTCCAGCCGCAGCGCAGTGTCTTGCTGCATCTGCGCCATCATCGCGCGAAAATTCAAATGCCGATCCAGCCAAAAGGCGGCAAGCCCGTTGAAGTTGGGATGCGCGGCCCAATCCGCGCGCGGATATTGGGCCAAAATGATGCGAAACTCTTCAGGCAGGGCGCGGCGCTGATACAGGGCCAAAGGGTCATCATTCATCCGCAGCACCTTATCACCATCTATTGAACCCTATTCCCACCGCAACGCGCCCGCAACCCTTGCGCGCCCCCGCAATCTGCCGTCCTATGCGGCAACTTCAACCGCAAAGGTGCTATATGCAAAACCCTGTTCCCTTTTTCATCCATTCGCTGACCGCGCTGTCGAACTGCCTAGCCAAGGCCGAAACCTTTGCCGAGGCAAAGCGCCTTAAGCCAGAGGTGCTTCCAAACCTGCGCCTTGTCGCCGATATGTTCCCCATGGCGCGCCAAGTGATGATTGCCACCGATCATGCCAAAGGGGCCTCTGCGCGCTTGGCAGGCATTGATGTGCCCAGCTTTGCCGATACGGAAACCACGTTAGAGGAATTGCGCGCACGTATCCAGAAAACCATCGATTTTCTGAAAACCATCCCCGAAGACGCCTATGATGGGGCCGAGGCCCGCACGATCACCATCAAAGCTGGCCCGCGCGAACTGACCTTTCCCGCCGTGCAATATTACAGCGGCTATGCGATCCCGAATTTCTTTTTCCACATGACCACGGCCTACAATATTCTGCGCAGCAATGGCGTGGATATCGGCAAGGTTGACTTTTTGGGCGCATAACGCCCTTGCCTGCAGCGGGGTGCGTTAGCCCCGCTGCAAATCATCCGCCGCGGACACACGCGCGGCCATCAGCCCCACAATGCCCAGCACAATCGCCAATGTCAGATAGGTCGCGCGATAGCCGATATGATCTGCGACAAAGCCAATCGTGGCAGGGGCAACCAAAATCCCCGTATAGCCCACCATCGTCACTGTGGATATGCCCACGCCTGTGGGCAGGCCCGGACGATTGCCTGCGGCCGAAAACAAAATCGGTACCATATTGGCCACGCCCAGCCCCGCAATGGCAAAGCCCAAAATCGCCAGTGGCGCGGTGGGCGACAGCCCCCCCATCGCCAGCCCCAATGCGCCCAATGCCGCCGACACGCGCAGCGTTTTGACCGCGCCATAGCGGTTGCGCACAGAATCCCCTGCAAAGCGCATCACCGCCATGGTTCCCGCGAAAAAGGCAAAGCCAAGGCCCGAGGTGAACACTCCCGCGCCCAATTCCTTTGACAGATAAATCGCCGCCCAGTCCAAAACCGCGCCTTCAGGCACCATCGAAAACAGCGCCATGGCCCCCAAGATCCACAGCCCCAAATCGCGGGTGATCAGCCGCGCTTTGGGCTGCGGCGCACCTGTGTCGGCGCTGGGCTGCGGCGCGTCTTGCATCACAAAGCGCATCGCGCCCACGATCAGCAACAGCGACACCCCCGCCACGATCAGCGATTGGCGCTCGGCCCCGATATGGGCGATCAACCACGCGCCGCCCGCGCCACCGATAAAGCCGCCAAGGCTCCAAAACCCGTGGCTCGAGGACATAATTGCGCGGCCAAGGCGGCGTTCGACGACCACAGCATTGGCATTCATCGAGACATCCATACAGCCAACAACCGCCCCCATCAGCGCCATCAGCGGGGCCAGCAGCCACAGGGTTTGCGCATGCACAACCAGCGCCAGCATGGGGGTTGCGGCCAGCGCAAAACCCGTGGCCACGCGGGCCGAGCCATAGGCAGCAATCAAACGCCCTGCATAGAGCATCGCCCCCACAGCCCCCAGCCCTAGGCAAAGGATCAACAGGCCCAGCACGCTTTCGCTGATGGTATGGCGGGTCAGCAGCAGCGGGATTTGCGGCGCCCATGCCCCCATGACAAATCCGTTCACTGTGAAATAGGCCGCAATCGCCCAGCGATTTGTTTGTGCCGAATACTCTTGCGCCATGATTATTCCTTGGAAAAATGCCATGCTGTGGTTTGGGTGCGGCTTTGCCCCGCGCCAAGTTCTATACTTGGAAATCCTGCGTGATGCGGCGCATCGGGCCAATTCTGCGCCTCGATGGCAAGGGCGGCAAAGCGGTCATGGCGGCAATCATAAAGCTGCACCGCAGCTTCGGTGGTAGATAGGCGCAAGGTTACGCCGCTTGCCCCGCGCAGCATCAGCACCTCGCGCAGGGGCTCTTGCGTGCGGCCAAGGCAAAAGCTGTTGTCCAGCGGCGGGTGATGCGGCGCAATGCGGCGCAGATGACGAAAATCAAAATCCGTGCCTGTCACATCGGCAATCTCGCCCGTCGGGATAAACTCGTCATCCGTGGGCAGGTAATGATCTGCGGCCAATTGAATTGTGTGGCCCGCATAATCGGCCCTGCCGTCAAGGTTCCAATAGCTGTGATTGGCCACGTTCCACAAGGTTGTGGCATCGGTTTTCACTGTGACATCCATCTGGAGCCGCGCCCCGATCAGCGTGAAGCGCGCTGCCACATCGCGGTTGCCCGCAAAGCCGCCCATCCCATCGGGCAAATGCAGCGACAAGGTCAGCGCGCTGTCGCTGACCTCGGCAATCGTCCAAAGCTGATGCTGCGCACCCGATGGCCCCGAATGCAGCACATGTTTGCCCAAAAAGTTCTTGTCAAACTGGGCGGTTTTTGTGCCCACTTGTGCTGTGGCCCCTGTCAGTCGGTTGACGACGGGGGCGATCAAACTGCCGTAATAGCACATTGCCCCTTCGGCGTCGGCCACGCTTTGGGCGGCGATGGTTAGGTCATGGGCAACCCCATCCAGCCGCACCGATTGCAGCGTTGCCCCCAGCGTCAGCACTGCCACCTGCATGGTTTCGCTGCGCAGCATAACCCGCTGCACCAACCCGCCTGCAGCGGTTCTGCCAAACTCTGTGATCTGCGCCATCTTTGCCTCTAAATCGATTTAGCGGCAAAGTGACGGGCTAATGCAAAAAGGTCAAGCGCCCGAAAGACATCCCGTCAGCGCATTGGTCAAATTGCGCAGCACATCCAAATAGCTGCTGGCCGCAGGGTCAAGCAGCGCGCCCACAGGGTCAAGCGCTGCGCCCGCCCGCACCGACGTGCCCTCGGTCAATTGCAACAGCAGGTCTGCGTCATGCTGCACTTCGGGAAACACACAGACCACGTCTTGTGCAACTGTGTCTTGCACCGCGCGCAGATGTGCCGCCCCTGCCGCGCTGGCATCCCCCATGGCGACTGCGCCCATATAGCGCAGGCCATAATGGGTTGTAAAATATTGGTAGGCGTCGTGATAGGCCACAAAACCCTTATCCTTGACGGGAGCAAGCGCCGCCGCAATTTCGGCGTCCAGCGCTGCAATCTGGGCCTTTGCGGCAGCGGCATTTGCGGCATAGGCCGCTGCATTCGTGCTGTCTTTGGCCGATAGGGCCGCGGCAATCGCGTCCAGCCACGGCGCGGCATTTTGGGGGTTCAGCCATGCATGCGGGTCTGTGCCGCTGTGGTCATGGTCATGGTCATGGCCATGGTCATGGTCACCGTCATTTTCATGGTCGTGAGCGTGGTCATGCCCCTGCTCATCGCTAGGCTGATCTTTAGCGGCAAACTTTAGTCGCGTCGTCCCGTCAACATCCAGCAAGGGCAACGATACCAAATCGCGCTGCGCCCCGTCCAGCGCCCGTTGCAACCATGGCGTCAGCTCTGGGCCAATCCAAATTGCGATATCCGCATCGGCAATATCGGCCATCTGGCTGGGGCGCAGTTGGAAATCATGTTCATCCGCACCCTTTTCCAGCAGCAAAACGGGCTGGCCCAATGTGCCCATCACAGAGGCGACCAGCCCGTACACAGGCGGAATATCGGTGATCACGCGCGGTGCATCGGCCATGGCCGAAAGGGGCAGCATGGACAGGATGGATGATATGATATAACGCATCACGTGTGGCCTTTCCTTTCGTTTCGCCACGATCTATATGTTATATCGTAACATTACAAGAGGCGCAAAGCGGATCATGCCCCACGACCATTGCCCCAGTTGCGCCGCCCCCGATTTGGCCTTTGCAACCCATGACCATGCTGATTGCGCCAGCGATGGTCTTGCGCGCGCGCAAGAGATTTTGGCCACCAAGGGCCTGCGCTTGACCCCTGTTCGCCGCCGCACTTTGGAAATACTGCTCGAAGGTCACCGCGCGCTGGGCGCCTATGAGGTGCTCTCGCGCCTTGCCGCCGAAGGCTTTGGCGCGCAGCCCCCCGTGGCCTATCGCGCGCTGGATTTTCTAGAAGAACACGGCCTTGCCCACCGCATCCGCCGCCTAAACTCGTTCACAGCCTGCATGCATATGGGCGAAAGCCACACCGCCGCATTTCTGATTTGCCGTGCCTGCAACGCCATCTCCGAGGCGCCCGCCGCCCCTTCGCGCAGCGCGCTGGATAATGCCGCATCCGCCCAAGGTTTCGCCATCGAATCCGCCACGATCGAGGCGCTGGGCCTGTGCCCCAGTTGCCAAACCACCCCCGATAAGGCCGCAGCATGAGCCTGATTTCTGCGCAGCATATTTCCGTCAGTTTTGGCGCAGCCCCTGTGCTGACCGATGTGTCACTGTCGGTTGACCAAGGCGAGATTGTCACGCTGATCGGGCCAAACGGGTCGGGCAAGTCCACTCTTTTGCGCGCGATGCTGGGCATCGTGCCGCTGTCAGGCGGGCAGGTGCAGCGCGCGCCAGATTTGCGCCTTGGCTATGTGCCGCAGAAACTGGCCATCGACCGCGCCATGCCCATGACAGTGCGCAGGTTTTTATCGCTGCCGCAGACCATCCCCGATAAGGCGGCCCGCGCTGCGCTATCGCGCGTGGGTTTGGCCAAAATGGAGGGCGCGCAACTCGCGGCCCTGTCTGGCGGGCAGATGCAGCGCGCGATGTTGGCCCGCGCCCTGCTGACCGACCCGCAGATTTTGCTGTTGGACGAGCCGACCCAAGGTTTGGATCAACAGGGCGAGGCGGCCTTTTATCGTTTGGTCGAAGAGTTGCGGCTTGAGACGGGCGCGGCGGTGCTGATGGTCAGCCATGATTTGCATGTGGTCATGGCCGCCTCTGACCGCGTGATTTGCCTGAATGGCCATATCTGCTGCCAAGGCGCGCCGCATGTTGTGTCATCGGCCCCTGAATATCGCGCGCTGTTTGGTCTTGGCACCCAAGGGGCGCTGGCGCTGTATCAACACGCCCATGACCATGTGCATGATGGCGCGTCTGGGCCCGCTGGCCCCGCTGGCCCCAGCAAAGATGCCTTTGGTCGCAGCCCTTCTGATCCGCATTATGGCCATAACCATGCTTGATGATTTTCTTGTCCGCGCCGCCCTTGCAGGCATTGGCCTTGCACTGGCCACAGGGCCTTTGGGCAGTTTTGTGGTCTGGCGGCGCATGGCCTATTTTGGTGATGCAACATCGCATGCGGCGATTTTGGGCGTGGCCATGGCGCTGGCGCTGCATCTGCCCATTGGCATTGGCACGCTGATTGTGGCGCTGGCTATGGCGGCAACAGTGTCGACCCTTGCCAGCAAAGGTTGGGCAATGGACACGACCTTGGGCGTGCTGGCCCATTCGGCGCTGGCCTTTGGCCTCGTTGCCATTTCCTATGTGCCATCGGTGCGGGCCGATCTGTCCAGCTATTTGTTTGGCGATATTCTGGCAGTCTCGCGCGCTGATTTGATGTTTATCTGGGGCGGCGCGGCGCTGGTTTTGGCGCTGTTGATCTGGCGCTGGCAGCGGCTGCTGACTGCGACCTTGTCCGAAGATTTGGCCCATGCCAGCGGTATTAACCCCGCGGTCGAGCGTCTTGCCCTGACAGTTGCGCTGGCGGTTGTTGTGGCCGTGGCGCTGAAAATCGTGGGCGCGCTGCTGATCGCGGCGATGCTGATTATCCCCGCCGCCGCCGCTCGCGCGCTGTCGCGCACCCCCGAGGCGATGGCCACCATCGCCGCCTTTATCGGCGCGCAGGCCTGCCTTGGCGGGCTGGCCCTTTCGCTGTGGCAAGACACGCCTGCAGGCCCATCGATCATCACCATCGCCGCAGTGATCTTTGCCGCCAGCGCCGCCTTTGGCCGCGTGGCGCAACGCTAGGCCCGCCTGCACAGACAGCGCCAGCGCGCCGCTAAGGCCACAGGATTTGCCAAGCCTATCGGCGCGGCTTTCTGCGCGCCGCAGCAGTTCATGGCGAAAACCGCGAAAGTCGTGGCGAAAATGATGCGTGCTTTTGCACGACTTCGCCCTAGCTTAGCGCCAGAGCAGGAGGGCCGTTTATGCGTTATTCGGGGTTTCGCGTCATTGCCGAGGCATTGACAGGGCATAAGGGCTGGAAGCCTGTCTGGCGTGATCCAGAACCACAGCCCGCCTATGATTACATCATCGTCGGCGGTGGCGGCCATGGTTTGGCCACGGCCTATTATCTGGCCAAAGAGTTCAAGCAGGCCCGTATTGCGGTGTTGGAAAAAGGCTATCTGGGCGGCGGCAATGTGGGCCGCAACACCACGATCATCCGATCAAATTATCTGCTGGATGGCAACGAGCCGTTTTACGAATTTTCGCTGAAATTATGGGAAGGGTTAGAGCAGGACTTTAACTATAACGCCATGGTCAGCCAGCGCGGGATCATCAACCTAATCCACACCGATGCGCAGCGCGATGCCTTTACGCGGCGCGGCAATGGCATGATTTTAAACGGCGCAGATGCCGAAATGCTCAGCCGCGATCAGGTGCGCGCGCTGTATCCGTTTTTGAATTTTGACAATGCGCGCTTTCCGATCAAAGGGGCTTTGATGCAGCGGCGCGGCGGCACGGTGCGCCATGATGCGGTGGCATGGGGCTATGCGCGCGGGGCCGATATGCGCGGTGTCGATCTGATCCAAAACTGCGAAGTCACGGGGATGCGCATTGAAAACGGGCGCATTCGTGGGGTGGAAACCTCGCGCGGGTTTATTGGGGCAGGGAAAGTGGGCGTTGCGGTGGCGGGCTCGTCCTCTAAGGTGATGGCCCATGCAGGCATGCGTTTGCCGATCGAAAGCCATGTGTTGCAAGCCTTTGTTTCCGAAGGGCTCAAGCCCTTTATCAACGGGGTGATGACCTTTGGCGCGGGGCATTTCTATGTCAGCCAATCTGACAAGGGCGGTTTGGTCTTTGGCGGCGATATTGATGGCTATAACTCTTACGCCCAGCGCGGCAACCTGCCCGTGATCGAAGATGTCGCCGAAGGCGGCATGGCGCTGATGCCCGCCATTGGCCGCGCGCGTTTGCTGCGCACATGGGGCGGGATTATGGATATGTCGATGGACGGCTCGCCCATCATCGACAAGACCCATATCGAGGGGCTCTATTTCAACGGCGGCTGGTGCTATGGCGGGTTCAAGGCAACCCCTGCCAGCGGCTGGTGCTTTGCCCATCTTTTGGCAAAAGACGAGCCGCATAAAACCGCGACCGCCTACCGCTTTGACCGCTTTCTCAAAGGGTTGATGATTGACGAAAAGGGCCAAGGCGCCCAGCCAAACCTGCATTGAGGGCAAGATGAGCATTTTCAGCACAAGTGGGAACCGATTTTGCGGTTCGAAAATGCGAAAAGGAATACTCGCATGATCATCAATCACCCCATCCTTGGCCCGCGCGATGCGCAGGAATTCGTCTATCTGGGCGATGCCAATCTGATAAATCGCCCCGATGGCATGACCGCAGGGATCGAGGCGTTTCACGATTATCTGTATAACCGCGACAACCCCGCAGGGGCGCACCGCGAATTGTGGTATCACGAACAGGGCGATCGGTCTTGGCTTGTGGTCACGCGCAACACTCTCACGCACGAGATTTTAAAGGTGGAATTGGCCCGCGATGTGGCCAAGGCGCAGGGGCGCAGCAAATGAAGCAATCCAATCGTATTTCGGGCGGCCAGATTGACCGCAGCACCAGTTTGCACTTCACCTTTGATGGGCGCAGCTATCTGGGCCATGCGGGTGATACGCTGGCCTCGGCGCTGCTTGCCAATGGTGTGCGGCTGATGGGGCGCAGCTTTAAATATCACCGCCCGCGCGGGCCGTTGTCGGCAGGGTCGGAAGAGCCGAACGCGCTGGTGCATCTGCGCACTGGCGCGCGGCAAGAGCCGAACACGCGCGCAACAGTGGCCGAATTGTTCGACGGCCTGCATGCCACAAGCCAGAACGCTTGGCCAAGCCTGCGCTTTGATTCCATGGCGATCAATGACAGGCTGAACAGCTTTTTCACGGCGGGTTTTTATTACAAAACCTTCATGTGGCCTGCGGCCTTTTGGGAAAAGATATACGAGCCGATCATCCGCCGCGCGGCGGGGCTTGGCGCGCTAAGCAAAGAAGAAGACCCTGACGAATATGACAAGGGCTTTTTGCATTGCGATATTCTTGTCATCGGGGCGGGGCCAGCGGGGTTGATGGCGGCTCTGACGGCGGGCCGCGCAGGCGCGCGGGTGATTTTGGCCGATGAAGATTTTCGAATGGGTGGGCGGCTGAATGCCGAAACCTATGAGGTGGGCGGCATGGCTGGGGCCGATTGGGCCAGCGCGGCCGTGGCCGAGCTGATGTCGATGCCCCATGTGCGGCTGATGCTGCGCACCACCATCGTCGGGGCCTTTGACCACGGCATTTATTCCGCGGTTGAACGTGTGTCCGATCACCTTGCCGTGCCTGCGGCGGGCAAGCCGCGCCAGACCTTGTGGCGCATTTATTCCAAGCGGGCGATTTTGGCAGGTGGGGCAACCGAACGCCCGATTGCCTTTGAAAACAACGACAGGCCGGGCATCATGCTGGCAGGGGCTGTGCGCGCCTATGCCAATCGCTGGGGCGTGGCGGCGGGCGATCGTGTGGCGATCTTTACCAACAACGATGACGGGCTGCGCACCGCGCGCGACTTGCAGGCCAAGGGCGTGGATGTGGCCGCGGTGATCGACAGCCGCCAAGGCGGCGATCTGCTGGCGGGAATACGCCATCTGCAAGGCGCGCAGGTGATCGATTCATCGGGCCGCTTGGGGCTGCGCTCGGTCACTGTGCGGCTGGCCAGTGGCGCGACCGAGACGATCTCTTGCTCTGCTTTGGGCGTGTCGGGCGGCTGGAACCCCAATGTCAATATCACCTCGCACCACCGCTCGCGCCCAGAATGGCGCAGCGATATTGCGGCCTTTGTTCCGGGTGCAGGGGGCCCTGCAGGGCTGACGGCGGCAGGGGCGGCCAGTGGGGCGCTTTCGACCCATGGCGCGCTGGCCACGGGTCAGGCGCAGGCGCTGGCTGCGCTGGCAGATTTGGGCAAGGCCGCCACGGCAGGCGAGTTGCCCCGCGCCGAAGACGCGCCCATTGCCATCAGCCCGCTTTGGTATGTGCACGAGGGGAAAGGGCGCGCGTGGATTGACCAGCAAAACGACGTGACAGTCAAAGATGTCAAACTGGCCCATCAGGAAAACTTTACAGCCGTCGAGCATCTGAAACGCTATACCACGCTGGGCATGGCCACCGATCAGGGCAAGACGGGCAATGTCCTTGGCATTGCCATCATGGCCGAATTGACAGGCCAGTCCATTCCAGCCACAGGCACCACGATTTACCGCCCCCCCTATACGCCCGTGGCCATGGGCGCGCTGGCAGGGCGCTCGCGCGGGCGCGAATTCAAACCCTTTCGCCTGACCCCATCGCATAAATGGGCCGCCGAGCAAGGCGCGGTCTTTGTCGAGGTGGGCAATTGGCTGCGCACGCAATGGGTGCCAAAGGCGGGCGAGACGACGTGGCGCGAAAGCGTTGACCGCGAGGTTTTGGCCACGCGCCGCTCGGTCGGGATTTGCGATGTCACCACGCTGGGCAAGATCGACATTCAAGGCACCGATGCAGGGGCTTTCTTGGACAAGGTCTATGCCAATACATTCAGCACATTGGCCGTGGGCAAATGCCGCTATGGGTTGATGCTGCGCGAAGATGGCATTGTGTTTGACGATGGCACCACGGCGCGGATGGGGCCGCACGAATACGTGATGACCACCACCACCGCCAATGCGGTGACCGTGTTCCGCCATCTGGAATATTGCCGCCAAGTGCTGTGGCCTGATCTGGATGTGCAAATCATCTCGACCACCGAAGCATGGGCGCAGTTTTCGGTGGCAGGGCCAAACGCGCGGCGGCTTTTGCAAAAGATTGTGGATCAGGATATTTCCGATGCCGCCTTTCCCTATATGGGGGCGGGCAATATCACCATTGGGGGCTTGCGCGGGCGGCTGTTTCGCATCTCATTCTCGGGCGAGCTTGCCTATGAAATCGCCGTGCCCACGCGCTATGGCGATGCCATGATCCGCAAGTTGATGGCGGCTGGGGCCGAATTTGATGCCATTGTCTATGGCACCGAAGCCTTGGGCGTGATGCGCATTGAAAAGGGCCATGTGGCAGGGGGCGAATTGAATGGCCAATCGACCGCGCTGAACATGGGCCTTGGCAAGATGGTGTCGAAAAAGAAAGACTCCATCGGCATGGTGCTTAGCCAGCGCGAAGGCATGAACCGCGACGATGGCTATCGTCTGGTGGGGGTCAAGCCTGTTGATCCCAAGGGGTCAATTTCTGCGGGCAGCCATTTCATGGAAATCGGCGCGCCTGTGGAATTGGCATCAGATGGGGGTTGGCTGACATCCAAGGTCTTCAGCCCGCATTTGGGCTGCGATATTGCGCTGGGCTATCTGAAAGCGGGCGATCAAAAGATAGGCCGCAAAATGCGCGCGGTGAACTTTTTGACCAAGACCGATACCATCGTCGAAATTGTCAGCCCGCATTTCTTTGATCCTGAGGGGGAGCGTCTTCGTGGCTAATACATGGAAAAGCCTAACCGCCTTGGGGCACGAGGAGGCGCAGGTGGTGGCCATTGGCCCCTATCAGATCACCGAACGCTGTGATGTGGTGCTGGCCTCGCTTGCGCTGCGGCGCGGGCAAGATGCGGCTTTTGCCGCTGCGGCGCACAAGTTGGGCCTGCCCTTGCCCAGCGCCTCAACCCATGCGGCAGGGCCAGTGTTCAGCGCCTTTTGGGCCACGCCAGAGATGTGGTTTGTCGAGGCTGATTTTGCCAGCCACGAAGATATAGTCGCCCATCTGAAGCCTGCTTTTGGCGAGGCGGCGTCGATCACCGAACAGACCGATGCTTGGGTGCGCTTTGACGTGACGGGTGCGCCTTTGGCCGCGCTGTTTGAAAGGTTGACCAATCTTGATCTGTCCAGCTTGCCCGATGGTTTTGCCAGCCGCACTGTGATTGAACATCTGGGGGTTTACCTGATCCGGCGGTCAGCAAGCGCGGTGGTGCTTTATGGCCCGCGCTCTTCGGCCCAAGGCCTGTTGCACGCGTTAGAAGTGACTGCAAAGTCAGTGATCTAAGCCCGCCGCACTGCCCGCCTTGCTTTGCCCTTGGCCAAAGCAAGGCGCGGCGATGCTGTGGCTGATCTTGTGGCCCATCCTGCGACAATGTCACCTGCAATGCCCCGAAGGGCCCGTGCTTGATGAATAGGATGTTTCCTTATAAGAAAAACGCCCGTATGAATTCAGCCATAAGGTTAATGAGGCCCCTTGATGAGTGACTTGCCCAACCGAGATGCCTTGCCGCGCACAAAGCCCGCGTTTGACCAAGATCCGCACCGCGTGCGCGAGATATCCGAACGCAATCTCGAGGCCGCCATTGGCCGCGAAGTGCGCAATTTTCGCCGCCAGCAGGGCATCACAGTGGCCGATCTTGCGGCGGTAACGGGCCTGTCCATTGGCATGCTGTCCAAAATTGAAAACGGCAACACCTCGCCCAGCCTGACCACGTTGCAGGTGCTGTCCCATGCGTTTTCTGTGCCTGTGACGGCCTTTTTTCGCAGCTATGAAGAACGCCGCGAGGCGCAGCATGTCAAAGCTGGCGCGCATCTTGAAATTGAACGGCGCGGCACGCGGGCGGGGCATCAATACAATTTACTGGGACATATCGGATCGAATTCGTCGGGTGTTGTGGTCGAGCCTTATCTGATCACCCTGACCACCGAAAGCGACACCTTCCCTGCCTTTCAGCACGAAGGTTTGGAATTGCTGTATATGTTAGAGGGCGAGGTGGATTATCGCCACGGCGATACTGTTTATCCCCTAAAGCCCGGCGATTCGCTGTTTTTTGACGCGGATGCCCCGCATGGGCCAGAATTGCTGGTGAAACTGCCCGCGCGCTACCTGTCGGTCATCTCTTATCCGCAGGGGTGAGGCGGATCAGAAAACAGTCCAGTGGACTGTTTTCCCGCCGAACGCCCGAGCACGCCTGCGAGGGCAGGAGGGGGCGGATCAGAAAACAGTCCAGTGGACTGTTTTCCCGCCGAACGCCCGAGCACGCCTGCGAGGGCAGGAGGGGGCCGCTAGGCCGCTGTCAGCTTCGCTTTGTATCGCGTTCCCAAATGGCGCGGCGCAGGCGGGCGGTGCGATAGGCATCCATCATCGCCATTGCCCAAACGAACAAAGCCCCCGACGTTTTGCCAACGAAAGACACATCAGGCGCGGCGGTTTTCAGGGTAAAGGCCCCCAAAAGCACTGCAAAGAACACGAAGATCAGCCCGCGCATGGGCTGGCGGTTCAACACTTGGCCCATGCCCGGCAATAGCGTGGCAATAGCAAGCACAAGATAGGGCTGCGGCGGGGTTTTCGGTGCAGTCATTGGGCGTCCTTTGTCAATGTGTGGTGCAGCGCGATCAGGGCCGACATCAGGGGCGTCAGCCGCGCAGGCTGCAGGGGCGATGCGCCAACTTCGGCATCACGGAAAATCAAAAAGCGGCCTCGCTCTGCCTCGTCCGCAAGGATCACAAGGCGCAGTCCCTTGGGCGAGATCACCAGTTCTTTCACCTTGGGGTCGGCAAAAATTGCAAAATGCGGCGCGATCAGGTCTAGCGGCGGCACGCCTTGCGCATCATCGCTGCGCAGCGCTGTGCCATCAGGCAGGCTGGGCGGGCAGGGCAGCGAATGGGGCAGATTGGCGAAATGGGAAAACGGCTCGTTGCCCGCAGGGCGCGCCATGATGTCAAGCGTGGCCTTCACGGGCATAGGTTCGGGCAGGGTCAGCATGACCCATAGGGCAGGTAATTTGCGAAAGGTCAGGCTGTCGGGAATGGCCTGCAGATCAAAGGCAAATCCATCGGTATGTGCTGTCATCCGCGCAAAGCCTGTGGGCTGGATACGGATTGTGGTTTTTGCAAACAGCGGCTCAATACTGCGAAAGTAACTGGCACGGGCCAGCGTTCGCGCTTTGTGGGCCTGCCGCGTGGCCCAAGCCAGCCACAGCGCCGTGGCGCCAATAGCTGCAACAAGAAGGCTGTATAAGGTCATCGGGCACTTTCAAGGTGCTGGCCCACCACCGCACAGGGGCGGGCCAGCGTTTGTTACTTCAGATCAATAGCCCTGCGGTTTTGGCCAAGGCATGGTGAACTGCGCACCGCGATTCACAAAGCGATAGCGCCAGAAGTGGAACCACAGCGACACCACGATGTAAAACCCAATCATCGCGACCAGTTGCGTGCCATAGCCAAGGAACACCGCAAAGAAGGTGAACCCACACAGCGACAGCAGCACAATGGCTGGAATGGGGTGGAACGGATGTTCATAGCCGCGCTTGATCGTGCCCATGGGCCATTTCTTGCGGAACATCAGGATGTTCAGCGGCATGAACGTATAGCCCAAAAGCCCAGACAAGATCGAGAAGGTGATGACCTGATCCAGTGGCGCGCCCAAGGCAAAGATCAAAGCGATCGGAACCAAGAACACGATGGCGCGGTAAGGCGTGCGGTATTGCGGATGCACGGCCCCGAACCAAGCGGGCAGATATTTGTCCCGTCCCAGCGCGAACCATGCGCGCGATGCGTCGTTGATACAGCCATTGGCGCTGGCCAGCGTGGCAAAAAGCGTGCCAATGCCCAAGAACCAGATCAACGCATTCGATCCCGACAGACGCGCCGTATCAAACAACGGCGCAACCGACCCGTTCACGCCATCGCCCAGAAACTCCCATGGCAGCACGCCTGAACAGATATACCATGTCAGAGTTGCCGCAATCAGCAGCGTCATGATGCCAGCCAGCGTGCCAAAAGGCAGCGCGCGCGCGGGCGAGCGGACTTCCTCGGCAGCCTGTGTGGTGCCTTCGATGCCCAGATAGAACCACAGGCCAAAGTGCATCGCCGCAACGATGCCGATCCAGCCATAGGGTTTTTCATGCCCTTCAAACAAGGCGGCATGTTGCATGATCCCATCACCGACAATCCCGCTGGTCGAGATGAACAGCACAATAATCGCCGCAAAGGCGATGGCGGTGATGACAAGGTTGAAGGTCAGCGTTGCCAAAACCCCGCGATAGTTCAGCCATGCAAGGAACATGATGACCAAAATGATGAAGGGACGCTGATCTAACTCGCCGCCATAGCCTGTCATCGTGGCCACAACGGAAACCAGATAGCCCGCGGTAATCGCATTCGCCGCCTCTAGCATTGTATAGGCGAATACAAGGTAAAGCCCCACATTAAAGGCCATCAGCGGGCCGATGATATGTTTGGCTTGGGTATATTGTCCGCCTGCGGCCGCCACAGTCGATGTCACTTCGGAATCGATCATCGCAACGCAAGAATACAAGATGCCCGCAAACCAGCAGGCCATCAGCGCAGCATAGGCCCCGCCTTTGCCCACGGCAAAGTTCCAGCCCATATATTCGCCCACCAGAACGATACCCACGCCCAGCGCCCAAACATGGGCAGGCCCCAAAACACGCAGAAGGCCCACTTTGGTGCCATGCGGCCCCATGCCATCGCGTTCAGCAGATGTGATGTCAGTTTGTGCCATAATACCCTCAGCCCTTGTGGGAATCTTCGGTCATGGCCTCAAGCTCGCCTTCGCGAGAAGAGGTCAGAACGTCTTCGGAATAGGTGCTGTCGGTTTTGAGCCAATCCACCACCATATGAAGGCCGAACAGGGCCGAAAGCCCCCAAGCCGCGTATTCAATGTAAATCCAAGTTTCCATCGCCGCCCCCTATTTCTTTTCGCCAAATTTTTCAGAGATGACCTCGCGGTACTCCACGTCGGAAAACTTCAGCATCAAGGCATAATAGGCGATGACCACCACGATCATCACGATCAGCGCCCCAGTCGTGAAGCTGTAATCAAACCGCGCAAGGATCAAATCATGCGCAGTTTCGGGGGTATAGCCAAGGGCCTCATACTGGGCGGCTTGGACGGCGTTTTGGCCAAGGGCCTCCCATGTGGGGTTTTCGACAGGGGTGGCGACTGTCTTTGCCGCCCCTGCCAAGTTCAGCCACAAGGGAACAAACAAAGCGCCCAAAGTCAGCGTAACCAGCACGATCACGTCAATGATCTGGCTTAGTTTGCTTTGGGCAGGGGGTGTGTAATGTGCCATGTTCAGCGCCCCTTTGCTTCGTCTAGGAATTTGATATCAAGGCCGTAGATGAAATCGCGGTCATCTCGGTAATGGCGCAACATGGCCAAGATGGCCGCCGTGTTGAACAACAGAATCACCGCGCCCGCAAAAAGCAGCGCGATGCGCGCCGCGCCCGATGGGGCAAGCCCCCATGTGGCGATGGCAACAAAGATCACTGAGAACCACATTCCGACCACAAACGCCCATGCCACAGTGACATCGCGTTTGTGCATCGCCTCAATCCGTTGATTTAGGTCTAACACGCTTCCCTCCCTTAGGCCCTGTTGGCTTGCCAGATTTGGCTGGGCCTTACTGCCGTTTCGCTGCTGGCAAATTTGTTTCTTGAAGGGAAAGGTACCTGCGACAATCTGTCAAGCAAAACCTGCCCAAACTTTCAGCAGCACGAAAACTTTTCCCGACAAGGAAAAAAGTTTCTTCACAGTTGATAGGCGGAATCTTCGGTGCTAGCATTGGTGATAAGTTCATCAAACAGGAGGCGAATCCATGTGCGGAATCGTTGGGTTATTTTTAAAAGACCCAAAGCTTGAACCCCAACTGGGGGCCATGCTGACAGATATGCTGATCACCATGACCGATCGCGGCCCCGATTCTGCGGGCATTGCGATTTATTCATCGGCGGGCAAAGGGCTTGGCAAGCTGACCGTGCAATCGGCGCATCCTGAAAAGGATTTCAAGGATTTAGACGGCGATCTGAAGCAGGCCATTGGCGCGCCCGTGGCCATGCTGGTGAAATCCACCCATGCCGTGCTGGAAGTTCCCTTGGGCCAACTCGAGGCGGCGCGCTCGGCCGTGGCGCAACTGCGCCCTGGCATCAAGGTGATGTCCTCTGGCGAGAATATCGAGATTTTCAAAGAGGTTGGCCTGCCCAAAGATGTGGCGGCCCGCTTTGAAGTGGCCAAAATGGGCGGCACCCATGGCATTGGGCACACCCGCATGGCCACCGAAAGCGCGGTGACCACCATGGGCGCGCATCCGTTTTCCACAGGGTCAGATCAGTGCCTTGTGCATAATGGCAGCTTGTCGAATCACAACGGCGTGCGGCGCGAGTTGAAGCGTCTGGGCATGACCTTTGAAACGGAAAATGACACCGAAGTGGGCGCAGCGTTTATCAGCCACAAACTGCAAACGGGCGAGACGCTGGGCAACGCATTAGAGGCAACGCTGACCGATCTGGACGGGTTCTTTACCTTTGTCGTCGGCACGCACAACGGCTTTGGTGTGGTGCGCGACCCAATCGCCTGCAAACCTGCCGTCATGGCCGAAACCGATCAATACGTTGCCTTTGGCAGCGAATACCGCGCGCTGGTCAACCTGCCGGGCATCGAGGCCGCCCGCGTTTGGGAGCCAGAGCCCGCCACCGTCTACTTCTGGGAGCGTTGAGAGAATGCAGACTTTTGACCTAAGTAAAGAGGGGCTGCGCGCGCTGAACTCGTCCTTGCACGCGCTGAAAGGCCAAACAAACATGACCGCGTGGGAGGTGATCAACCCAAAAGGCGCACATGCGATTGCGGCGGGGGTTGATGCGCCTGTCGATATCACAGTGCGCGGCTCTACGGGCTATTACTGCGCGGGCATGAACAAACTGGCCACGATTCGCATCAAAGGTTCCGCAGGGCCAGGTGTGGCGGAAAACATGATGTCGGGCACTGTCATCATCGATGGGGACGCCAGCCAATATGCGGGGGCCACAGGGCGCGGCGGGCTTTTGGTGATCAAGGGCAACGCATCCAGCCGCTGCGGTATTTCGATGAAGGGCATTGATATTGTCGTGCATGGCAATATCGGCCACATGTCCTGCTTTATGGCGCAATCGGGCAACATGGTTGTGCTGGGCGATGCGGGCGAGGCGCTGGGCGACAGCCTGTATGAGGCACGTCTTTTCGTGCGCGGCTCGGTCAAATCCTTGGGCGCCGATTGCATCGAAAAAGAGATGCGCCCCGAACATATTGCCCTGCTGGCCGATCTTCTCAAACGCGGCGAGGCCGATGGCAAAGCGCGGCCAGAAGAGTTCAAGCGCTATGGCTCTGCCCGCAAACTGTATAACTTTAACATCGACAATGCGTCGGCTTACTGAGGCGAGAGAATGACCGAATTCCCAAAAACACCGCCCCGTTTCTCTGCCACTTTCACACCGGCGATCAACGCCGAAATCCGCCGTGCAGCGGCATCGGGCATCTATGATATTCGCGGCGGCGGCACCAAACGCCATCTGCCGCATTTCGATGACCTTTTGTTCCTTGGCGCGTCGATCTCGCGGTATCCGCTGGAAGGCTACCGCGAGAAATGCGCAACCGATGTCTGGCTGGGCACGCGCTTTGCCAAAAAGCCAATCCATCTGGATATTCCCATCACCATCGCAGGGATGAGCTTTGGCGCGCTGTCTGGCCCTGCCAAAGAGGCACTGGGCCGTGGGGCCACGGCGGCGGGCACCTCGACCACCACAGGTGACGGCGGCATGACCGAAGAAGAGCGCGGCCATTCCAAAACGCTGGTCTATCAATATCTGCCCAGTCGTTACGGCATGAACCCCGATGATTTGCGCCGCGCCGATGCCATCGAAGTGGTGGTCGGCCAAGGTGCAAAGCCCGGCGGTGGCGGTATGCTGCTGGGCCAGAAAATCTCGGATCGGGTGGCCAATATGCGCAACCTGCCCAAAGGGATTGACCAACGCTCGGCCTGTCGGCATCCTGACTGGACTGGCCCTGATGATCTGGAAATCAAGATCATGGAAATTCGCGAGATCACCGATTGGGAAAAGCCGATCTATGTCAAGGTTGGCGGCGCGCGCCCCTATTACGACACTGCGCTGGCGGTCAAGGCGGGCGCGGATGTGGTGGTGCTTGATGGTATGCAAGGCGGCACGGCGGCCACGCAGGATGTGTTCATCGAACATGTGGGCATGCCGATTTTGGCCTGTATTCCGCAGGCGGTAAAGGCGCTGCAAGACCTTGGGATGCACCGCAAGGTGCAACTGATCGTCTCGGGCGGTATCCGCACGGGGGCCGATGTGGCCAAGGCTTTGGCGCTGGGCGCAGATGCCGTGGCCATCGGAACTGCCGCGCTGATTGCGCTGGGCGATAATGACCCGATTTGGGAAGAAGAATACCAAAAGCTTGGCACCACGGCAGATGCCTATGACGATTGGCACGAAGGCCGCGATCCTGCTGGCATCACCACCCAAGATCCCGAACTGTCCAAGCGGTTCGATCCTGTTCTGGGTGGTCGCCGTCTGAAGAACTACCTCAAGGTGATGACGCTAGAGGCGCAAACCATCGCGCGCGCTTGTGGCAAGAATCATCTGCATAATCTGGAACCCGAAGACCTGTGTTCGCTGACCATCGAGGCAGCGGCCATGGCGGGTGTGCCCCTTGCGGGCACCAACTGGATCCCTGGGCGGAATGGCGGCTTCTAAGCCGCCCCCCCTTAACAAAACATAAAGACGACAGGGAGTTTTAACATGGCAAAAGATCTGGCCAAATGGGCGAAAGACAAAGGCGTTAAGTATTTCATGGTGTCCTATACCGACCTGTTCGGTGGGCAGCGTGCTAAACTGGTGCCAAGCCAAGCAATCAATGACATGGCGGTGGATGGGGCTGGCTTTGCTGGCTTTGCCACATGGCTGGATTTGACCCCAGCGCATCCAGATATGATGGCAGTGCCCGATCCAGAATCGGCGATTCAACTGCCGTGGAAGCGCGAAGTGGCATGGCTGGCCTCGAATTGTGTGATGGAAGAAAAGCCTTTGGCGCAGGCCCCGCGCAACGTGCTGCGCCGCCTGATTGACGAAGCGGCCAAAGACGGGCTGCGGGTGAAAACAGGGGTCGAGCCAGAGTTCTTTCTGCTTACCCCCGAAGGCGATAAAATCGCCGATCCCTATGATACCGCCGAAAAGCCCTGCTACGATCAGCAGGCCGTCATGCGCCAATATGACTGCATCGCCGAGGTCTGCGATTACATGCTGGAATTGGGCTGGGAGGCGTACCAGAACGATCACGAAGATGCCACGGGCCAGTTCGAGATGAACTGGAAATATGACGATGTGCTGCAAACCGCCGACAAACATAGCTTTTTCAAGTTTATGATGAAATCGGTGGCCGAAAAGCACGGGCTGCGCGCCACATTCATGCCAAAGCCGTTCAAAGGGCTGACAGGTTCGGGCTGCCATGCGCATATCTCGGTCTGGTCACTGGATGGAAAAACCAACGCTTTTGCGGATAAGTCGAAAGAACTGGGCCTATCCGACCAAGGCCGCCATTTCCTTGGCGGCATCATGAAACATGCCAGCGCCTTGGCCGCCATCTGCAATCCCACTGTGAACAGCTATAAACGCATCAACGCGCCGCGCACATCTTCGGGGGCCACATGGGCACCCAATACAGTGACATGGACGGGCAATAACCGCACCCATATGGTGCGCGTGCCTGGCCCAGGGCGGTTTGAGTTGCGTCTGCCCGATGGTGCAGCCAACCCCTATCTGATGCAGGCCGTTATCTTGGCCGCGGGTCTCGACGGCGTGCGCACCAAGGCCGATCCAGGGCGGCGCTATGACATCGATATGTATCAGATGGGCCATACTGTGAAAAACGCGCCAAAACTGCCCCTGAACCTGCTGGACGCATTGCGCGAGTTTGACAAGGACAAGACGCTGAAATCCATGATGGGCGATGAATTCTCGTCCGCGTTCCTAAAGCTGAAGCATAAAGAATGGGACAGCTACGCATCGCATTTCTCGAAATGGGAAACCGAAAATACGCTGGATATCTAAATCTGGCTTGCGCAGTGCCGCCAAGGATAGGCCCCAGTTTTCTGGGGCCTTTTCATTTCTGCCGCCACCGCCGCTACTGCCCTAGCCACCGCATCCCTTAATCCAGCGGAAATTCTGGCCCTGCGATATGCACGGCCAAAATGCAGCCATCGGGGGTGTAGGAGTGATGTTCGCTGCCATCGCGGTAGAACACCAAATCGCCCGCGCGCAGGATGGTGCCATCGCTTTCGTGCAACTCGCCTGACAGGATCAGAAATTGTTAGTGCCCATTGTGGCGATGCCCGCGCGTGGTCATGCCCGCAGGCATGCGGTAAACATGAAAACCCGTGCCCAGCGCGGCCCCCTCATCCAGTTGCAAAACACTGTCGCCCAAGGCCGTGCCGTCAGGGTAGACAAAGGGCTGAAACGGGGCCGAATGAATATTGGCGATTTTGCGGTCGCTGGGGTCGATTGGTTTCATGGCTCGGCTCCCTCGCAAGATCTGCTGGGCAAGTGCTGCGCGGGGCAGGGCAGTTGCGGCAGGGCGCACCTGATACCCGCCCGCCCCTGCGGCACTATCATGCCGCCTTGGGCCATGGGCAAGAAAATTCTGGGCGCGGCATTGGGATAGGCAGGGCGCGCCTTGCCCCCCTAAACTGGCGCGCAATTGCCAAAAAATCACGCGCGGCAAGGCTTTAGGCGCGATTTCGATTTTTCACAGCAGGAATATTATTTGACACAGGCGCAACTCGGATTCTAACATCCCGCCCAAGGCAGCGCACGAAATCATCTGCTAAAACCGAACAGCCGGAGGTGTCCATGAAGAAAAGAGTAGCCGTTATTGGTGCGGGGCCGTCAGGGCTTGCGCAGCTGCGTGCGTTCCAGTCTGCAAAGGCCAAAGGGGCCGAGATTCCCGAAGTGGTCTGCTTTGAAAAGCAGTCCAATTGGGGTGGGCTTTGGAACTATTCATGGCGCACGGGCCTTGATGAACATGGCGAGCCTGTGCATGGGTCGATGTATCGCTACCTGTGGTCAAATGGCCCTAAAGAGGGTCTTGAATTTGCCGATTATTCCTTTGAAGAGCATTTTGGCAAGCAGATTGCCAGCTACCCGCCGCGCGCCGTGCTGTTTGACTATATCGAAGGGCGCGTGAAAAAAGCGGGGGTTCGGGATTGGATCCGCTTTTCCTCGACCATTCGGATGGTGCGCTATAACCAAGCCAAGGGCAATTTCACCATTACCGTGCATGATCTGAAAAAAGACAGCATGTATGACGAAGATTTTGACCATGTGATAGTGGCCTCTGGCCATTTCAGCACGCCAAACGTGCCTGAATACCCCGGATTTGATAAGTTTCATGGCCGCGTCATGCATGCCCATGATTTCCGCGATGCGCGCGAGTTTACGGGCAAAGACCTGCTCTTGCTGGGCACGTCCTATTCGGCAGAGGATATCGGCAGCCAGTGCTGGAAATATGGGGCCAAGTCGATCACCGTGGCCTATCGCAACGCGCCCATGGGCTATGACTGGCCCGAGAATTGGAAAGAAGTCCCCGCGCTAGAGCGGATGGATGAAGATACCGCCTATTTCAAAGATGGCACGTCGAAAAAGGTGGATGCCATCATCCTTTGCACGGGGTATAAGCATCACTTCCCCTATTTGCCCGATGACCTGCGCCTGAAAACCGCAAATCGTCTGGCAACGGCAGATTTGTATAAGGGCGTGGCGTGGGTACATAACCCCAAGCTGTTCTACATTGGGATGCAAGATCAGTGGTTCACCTTCAACATGTTCGACGCCCAAGCATGGTGGGTGCGGGATGTGATTCTGGGGCGGATTGCGATTCCCGCTGACAAGGCCGTTCTGCTGAAAGATGTGGCAGACCGCGTGGCAGGCGAAGATGCAGGCAAAGATGCCCATGATGCGATTCATTATCAGGGTGACTATGTCAAAGAACTGATCGCGGAAACCGACTATCCCTCTTTTGATGTCGACGGGGCATGCGAGGCGTTCTTTGAATGGAAAGAACATAAGAAAAAAGGGATCATGTCCTTCCGCGACAATGCCTATAAATCGGTCATCACAGGCACGATGGCCCCTGTGCATCACACGCCATGGCAACATGCGCTGGAAGATTCGATGGAAAGCTATTTGCAGAACTGATCTGCCTGCCCATTCTCAAGGGCCCTTGGCACAGCGCCAAGGGCCCTTTTGGTTACAATTCAGGCATCTAGGCCCCCGCCGCCCCGATCGCCCGAATTTTAGGAAACATTTTTTCCCCAAAAGATAAAATTTTTCTCGCCTTGCGGACGGCCTCGTGCTTTCAATGCGGCATCGGGTCGCAGGTCTAATCTATCCGCGCCGATGTGCGGTAACGTGGGAACAAGGAGACATGGCCCAGCCAGCCCATCACGGGGGCCGCAGGGTCGCTTGAAAATCAACGCGCGAAGGGGGTGGCAAGGTGCCGCCCATCATTCGCCGGATTCAACAGGAGAAGAGGGACATGACAGACAATGCTGGATCGGGCCAGATGGTTCGAGCGCTAGACTGGAAGGGTGCGTTTTGGGTTGCGGCGGGTGTGCCGCCTTTGGTGTTGTTCTCGATTGGCGGGATCGCAGGAACCACGGGCAAATTAGCCTTTGCGGTCTGGATGATCTCGATGGTGATGGGGTTTTTGCAAAGCTTTACCTATGCCGAAATGGCAGGGATGTTTGGCAATAAATCGGGCGGGACAAGCGTCTATGGCGCAACCGCATGGCTGCGCTATTCCAAACTGATTGCGCCCCTGTCGGTGTGGTGCAACTGGTTTGCATGGTCGCCCGTCTTGTCTTTGGGCTGCGCCATTGCAGCGGGGTATATTCTGAACGCGCTATTCCCGATTCCCTTGGCCGAAAGCCAGCAGGTGATCGATTGGGTCGCGGCCAATATCGCCAGCTACACCGCCGAAACCCAGTCCGTGGTCGACTATATGGCCGCCAATGCGGGTATCAGCGTGGATGACGCGATCAAGGCTGTGGCCGCTGCAGATGGTGTGGCTGCCATGACCCCATGGTTCCGCACATTCGAAGCCCTCGCCGTGAATATTCCCGGCCTTGGCACCTTGCACTTCAACTCGACCTTCTTGATCGGTGTGGCGCTGATGCTGGTGATTATGACCATTCAGCATCGCGGCATTGCATCTACCGCCAATGCCCAGAAATGGTTGGCGATCATCGTTTTGGTGCCTTTGCTGCTGGTGGGCCTTGTGCCAATTTTCACAGGCGCGATTGACAGCATGAATGTCACCAATCTGCTGCCGCCCACTGCCGCCTATTCGGGCGTGGATGGCGAATGGAACATTGGCGGCTGGACGCTGTTCTTGGGCGGTCTGTATATCGCCGCTTGGTCGACCTACGGCTTTGAAACCGCTGTGTGCTATACAGCCGAATTGAAAGACCCCAAGCGCGACACGTTCCGCGCTATCTTTTACTCGGGTTTGTTGTGCGCAGTGTTCTTCTTTTTGATCCCTTACTCGTTCCAAGGTGTCTTGGGCCAAGAGGGGATGCTGGCCGCTGGTATCGTAGACGGCACAGGCGTGGGCGAGGCACTGGGCAATATGATCGGCGGCGGGCCTATCATCACCCAAATCTTCGTGATCTTGATGATCTTGGCACTGTTCATGGCCATCATGACGGCGCTGGCTGGCTCTTCGCGCACCCTGTATCAAGGGTCGAAAGACGGCTGGCTGCCCAAGTATCTGTCCACTGTCAACGAAAAGGGCGTGCCATCCAAGGCGATGTGGACTGACTTTGGCTTTAACGTGATCTTGCTGGCGCTGGCCTCGGACGTGGGCGGGTATTTCTATGTGCTGGCCATCTCGAACGTGGGCTATATCCTGTTCAATTTCTTGAACTTGAATGCAGGCTGGATTCACCGCATCGATTCGGCCCATATCGAACGCCCATGGAAAGCGCCCACTGTGCTGATCGGCATCAATACAGTGCTGGCTTTTGTTAACGCGCTGTTCCTTGGCGCGGGGGCCAAGGTTTGGGGCTATGAGAATGCGCTGTGGTCGGGGCTGATCTTTGCCGCCTTCATCATCCCTGTGTTCTGGTATCGCCATTATCTGCAAGATGGCGGCAAGTTCCCCAAGGAAACCTATGTCGATCTTGGCCTTGCCGAGGGCGATATGGGCCAGCGCAAGGCGGGGATGCTGCCCTATCTGGCCCTTGTGGCGGGGGCTGCGGTCGTGCTTTGGGCCAATTGGTTCTTTGTGCTGCCCGCCTAGGCGCGCATAAGGTGGATAATCGGAAAGGGGCTGCGAAAGCGGCCCCTTTTTTCCGCAAGAATGTTTTCTGACAAGAAAAAAAATTGCACTTCATTATTGATTTTCGCCGCGAAGCCTCACAAACTTGGCCAAAATGAACGTAGCTCAGGGAGACTGCACATGACCAATTCTTGGCGCTTTTCAACGCTGGGTGACCGCCACCGCGCGCTGGGCTCGAACCTAGAAGACTGGTCGGGCATGGGGACTGCATGGTCTTATGAAAAAGGTGATCCCGACGCCGAATATATGGCCATCCGCACCAAAGCGGGGCTGATGGATGTATCGGGTCTGAAAAAGGTGCATATCACTGGCCATGCTGCCGCCCATGTCATCGAACGCGCCACCACGCGCAACATGGAAAAGCTGATGCCGGGAAAAGCGGTATATGCCTGCATGTTGAATGACGCGGGCAAGTTTGTGGATGACTGCGTGATCTACCGCATGGGGCCAGACAGCTTTATGGTGGTGCATGGGTCGGGGCAGGGGCATGAACAACTGACCATGGCCGCCACAGGGCGCGATGTTTCGGTGCGCTTTGACGACACTTTGCACGATCTCTCTTTGCAAGGGCCGCTGGCGGTGGATTATCTGGAAAAGCACATCCCCGGCATTCGCAATCTGCCCTATTTCAGCCATATGGGGGCCAGCCTGTTTGGCAAGCCAATCACCATCAGCCGCACGGGTTACACGGGCGAGCGCGGGTATGAAATTTTCTGCCGTGGGCAAGATGCGGTGATGATCTGGGATCGCATTTTGGACGAAGGTGCCGCCATGGGCATCATTCCTTGCCGCTTTACCACGCTGGATATGCTGCGCACGGAATCTTATCTGCTATTCTTCCCCTTTGATAATTCCGAAATGTACCCGTTCGAAAATGAAGGCCCCGGTGATACGCTGTGGGAGTTGGGCCTTGATTTCACAGTCTCGCCCGGCAAGGTGGGCTTTCGCGGCGCAGAAGAGCATTACCGCCTGAAGGGCCGCGAGCGGTTTAAGATTTCGGGCATGATGCTGGAAGGCAAGAATGTGCCCGGCAATGGCGCGCCCGTGTTCAAGAATGGCGCCAAGGTGGGCGTTGTGACCCAAGCGATGCATTCGCCTCTGAACAATTGGACAGTGGCCATCGCCCGCCTGCCCGTGGCCGATGCCAATAATGGCACCGCATTGGAAGTGCGCTGCGGCACCCATGGCCCGATCAAGGGCAAATCGGCCGCCTTGCCTTTCTATGACGTCGATAAGAAACGCCGCACAGTTCAGGGCTAAACTGCTCCATATCGCCTTGGGCGTGCCGCAGTTTAGGGCAGGCCCAAGGCAGCGCAATTCAGGCATAGATCAATGGGCAAAGTGCGGAAAAGATGACAAAAACCGAATTTCCCCCTTCGATGATAAGCCGCCCCGTCTATGGCGTGCTTGAACCGCGCGCAGGGGCGCTGCATTTGATCGTGGCCGATGGTGAAGGGGCCGAGGCTGTGGCCGAATTGGTCGCCAAGGATTCCAGCATTTTGCCAAAATCCCATATCCTTTATACCGCAGGCCCGAATGGCACGGATTTGTGGGACAAAATCGCAGCCTTGGGGGCCAAACAGGCGCAAAAGGCCGCCTCTATCCCAACGCTGTTGTTTCGGCTGGCCCGCGTGTTGCAAGATGCGCCGATGGGCGCGCAGATTTACCTGACTGGCACCGAAGGTCTGATGGGGCAGGCAGAGCGCGACGTGATGGCCTTGGGCTTTCCCCATGCTGATATTCAAAAAGAACATCGCGGATCCACTGTGCGCCGCGTGCAATGCGTGCATTGCAAGGGCATCACTGAAAACGTCAAAACCGATCCGTTCCAATGCAGCCATTGCGGCTTGCATCTGTTTGTGCGCGATCACTATTCGCGCCGTCTGGCGGCCTTTCAGGGCGTGAATATTGATGCGGAAGACAAGGGGCATATTCCCCCAGCGGTGGAGCGTTTTAAATGAGCGGCGGCGCAAAGCTGAATGTTCGCGTGGCCGAAGTGGTGCGCGTCAATGATTTGATCACGCGGTTTCGCTTTGTCGCCCGCGATGGCAGCCCTCTTCCTGCCTTTTCGGGTGGCGCGCATACTGTGGTGGAAATGGACGACCACGGCACACGGCGGCTGAACCCCTATTCGCTAATGTCCGACCCCGAGGATCGGTCGGGCTATGAAATATCTGTGCGGCGCGATGATGCGGGGCGGGGCGGCTCTTTGTTCATGCACAGCCATGTCAAACCTGGGCTAGAGATGGTGCTGAGCCATCCGATGAACCTGTTTCCCCTAGACAACCGCGCGCGCAAACATCTGTTTTTTGCAGGGGGCATCGGCATCACCCCCTTTATGGCGATGATGCATCAATTGGCCCGCTTTGGCGGTAAATTTGAATTGCACTATGCTGCGCGCAACCCCGCGCTTTGCGCCTATGGCGACACGCTGAAGGCCGCGCATGGCGAAAGGGTGAATCTGTATTTTGATGATTTGGGCCAGCAAATGCCCTTGGCCGATATTCTGGCGCGCCAACCCATTGGCACGCATCTGTACTGCTGCGGGCCAAAAGGTATGCTGAACTGGGTGCGCGCCACGGCTGCGGCGGCGGGCATGCCCAAACATGCCGTGCATTTCGAAGAATTCACCGCCCCCGCCACGGGCGACCGCTTTGACGTGGAACTTGCCGCCTCGGGCAAGACGATTTCCGTCGGCCCCACCCAATCTTTGCTCGAAGCGATGGAGGCGGCAGGCGTTGATGCACCATATCTGTGCCGCGGCGGGGCCTGCGGCCAATGCGAAACAAACGTCATCCGCTGCGATGGCCACATAGATCACCGCGACCATTGGCTGTCGCCCGAGGAAATGGCCAGCAACACAAAAATCATGCCCTGCGTCAGCCGGTTCACCGGCAAGGCGCTGGTGATCGACAGATAGGAGCGCGCTATGAGCCTTGATTTCAAATACGGCTTTGACGATTTTTTCCGCGATGAGACCTATTGCGACGACTTTACCTATCGCAATTCGCCCGCAGCGATACGGCGCTTTCCCTTCCCCTTTGACCGCGACGAATACATGTATTCGGTCAATATGGAACCGCATGTGCCTGGCCGCAAAGGGTCTGTGTTTGAGAAGACTTTTGATGTCGATGAACATTACCTGAGCGAAATGCGCGACCGCGCCCGCGTGCTGGCCCGCGATCCGCTGCGCTGCCAATCCTTGCCCCATATGACGCTGGCAGGCTGGGATTTGCTGGAATTGATTATGGAAACCAAGGCGCGCGAATACCCGCAATGGTTTTCGCTGACCAAGGATGGCACGCACTGGCATTGGATCAACCGCCCCTTGGGCATTGATCAGAAATTCACCTTTCTAGACGAATCCACCCTGCCTTATGGGCCGATGGAATATATCACCCGCCAGACTCAGGGTGATTTTACGCTGCAAGATGAACGTGACGGCACGCTATGGGTTGATGCGGGCATGGTGACCACGCAGGCCGACTGGTCGCTGGATTTCAATATCGGGATGAACTTTCACGAATGGCACGCGCCTGTGCCTTTGGCCCATGAAAAGGGTATTTTTGATCGGGCGCTTAAGTTTTTGATGAAACTGCAACACGGATCACCCGTGCGGCGGTATAACTGGACGATGACAGTGAACCCACTGTTGGACACTGCGCCAGAAACCTATCCCGAATGGGGCCATATGCGCACTGCGCTGACGCAGGAAAATATGGGCCATATGATGCATTTGCGGGTTGAGCTGCAAACGCTGTATCGCCTGCCGCGCTCTAACGCGATTTGCTTTGATATCCGCGCCTATCTGGGCAAGTTTGAAGAACTGGTCACAGTGCCCAAATGGGGCCGCCGCCTGCACCGCGTGGTGCGCGATTTGCACCCCGATCTGGCCGCCTATAAGGGCTTTTTGCGCAACCGCGATGCCATGGCGCAGTGGCTGTCGCACTATGACGATGGTGCGCCCACCTCGCCCGGATGGTGGCCCGAAGACTGATAGGAGAATGGCTATGCCCAGCGAAGGCCCGCTGCGTTTGGGATTCCTGATGTTTTCAGGCTTTCCCATGGCGTGCCTGACCTCGGCCATCGAACCTTTGCGCGCGGCCAATGAAATCATGGGGCGGCGCGAATTTGAATGGCGTTTGGTGGCCGAAACCCTTGCACCGGTGCGCTCGTCAGCCGAGGTGCGCTTTCAGCCTGACGTGACTTTGGCCGAACTGTCGGGCGTGGATCATCTGTATCTGATCTCGCCGCCCACTGCCGAATTTGCCGACCCGCGCCAAAGCCCCGCGCGCCTGCGTTGGCTTGATCGCACGGGGCTGACGCTGGGCGCGTTTTCGGGGGGGATATTTCCGCTGGCGCGCGCAGGGCTGATGGAGGGGCGCGGCTGCTCGGTGCATTGGTGCTATGAGGCGGCCTTTAAGGCCGAGTTTCCCGATGTAAAGGCATCCGAAGCGATGATTTTGCGCGAAAAGCGCCGCATCACCGCCTCTGGCGCGGGGGTGGTGTTTGACCTGATGCTGCGCCTGATCGAAGAGCGTTTGGGCCGCCAATGTATGACCGAAGTGGCCTGCTGGTTCCAGCACCCCTTTGTCCGTGACGAAGATGCCAGCCAAAAGGTGCCCGTGGCGCGCACCGCTTCGACCGCAGACCGCCTCACCCCGCCCATCCGCGAGGCGATACGGCTGTTTGAAACCCATGTCGAAGACCCGCTGCGCATCCCTGATGTTGCGGCGGCGGTGTCTATGTCGGGGCGGCATTTTGAACGGCTGTTCAAACGGGAAACGGGGCAAAGCCCGCTGCGCTATTACCGCCATTTGCGGCTGGCCAAGGCGCGGCAAAGGGTGCTGTATTCCAATGACCATTTGCGCGAAATTGCCCTGTCTGTGGGCTATGTCACCCTTGCGCGCATGGCGCAGCATTATCAGGAATTGTTTGGCGTCAGCCCAAAGGATGAACGCCGCTTGGCCTCGGGGTTAAATCGCGCCGTGCCTGTGGCGGCTGAATAGCGCACGCACTGTTTCATACGACCACACCCCACCTCACCCCACCCATCTGCGCGGCCCGCCTTGCCCCCAAGGCATGCCGCAGCAAAACTGCCGCGCCCTAGCTTTGCAGCGACAGCGCCGCAATGCCCGTGAACACTGTGATAATGCCCAGCCATTGGGCAGGCAGCACGGCTTCTTTCAGGATTTTCCACGCCAAGAGAATTGTCAGCACACC
Source organism: Rhodobacter sp. (assembly GCA_027490955.1). Taxonomy (GTDB): domain Bacteria; phylum Pseudomonadota; class Alphaproteobacteria; order Rhodobacterales; family Rhodobacteraceae; genus Cypionkella. Next base: position 89,538 of record JAIXXB010000010.1, on the reverse strand, counting down.
AAATAAAGAAGAGCTGATGGCAGCAAATTCTGGGTTGGGCAGGCGGCCCGATAGGGTGACAAGGCTGATGGCCACCGCATCCAAAACCCCCATAATCGCCAAACTGCGCCCCGTGCCCCGTGGCACCCGCACAGGCGATCTTGCCACCAGCACAAAGACAAAGGCCATGACCAGCGCCACAGCCCGTGTCAGCGCGATCGAGGCCATCTCATCACCCTGCCGCGCCCCTTCTTGCGCCAACCAAAAGCTGGCGGCAAAGCCCACGCTGCCCAGCGCCGACCACAGCATCGCCTCGCCCATCTTTGTGCGGTGGCTTTGGCCCGCCTCCTCGCGCCCCGTCACTGCGACAATGGCAATGCCGCCCACAATTGCCAAAACCGCCAGCAGTTCCACCAACGAGACGACCTTTCCGCCAATAGCGGCAAATCCCAACGAAATCATCGGAAAAGACCCCAGAATCGGCGCGACCAGCCGCACAGGGGCCAAGCTGAAGGCGCGATATAGCGCGCCCATGCCCACGGCATAACCCACCCCCGCCGCCGCCGAAAACCCATAGGCATGGGCGCTCATCGCGCCCCAATCGGCGATCAACGCCGTGGGCAAGGACAAGGCCACTGTGCCTGCGGCAAAAACCACCAGCATCATCTGCAAGACAGGCACTTGCTGGCCGATTTTGCGCACCAAAAGGTCATGCACAGCCCAAGCGCAGGCCGCCGTCAAACCGCAGATCAATGCCAGCATTTTGTCTCCTTCCGCAAAGGTCGTGCTTGTGCCATTCTGGTGGGGTTGTTATTCTTGTGAATGAATAAGTTTTAACTGCATTAAAACTGACCGCAAGGGACGCCGATGCTAGACACGCCCTATCCCAGCATAATTTCGGGCCCGCCGCGCCCTTCGCGCATTTTGACCCCGCGCGATTTGGAACGCCATCACGGGCGCGAGAGGCATGTGATTGCAGGCGGCGCTGCGCTGATGCTGCGCCTTTGCGCGGGCGATCACCTGACTGTGGTCAATGACGAAGGCGGCCAGATTGCCGAACTTGTCGCCACCACTGTGCAAGGCAGAAGTGATGCCGCCATTTTGGGGCAGGCCTCTAATTCGGGGGCCGAGGGGTTAAAGGCTATGTTGGCCTTGGGCGATGCGGCGGGCAGCGGGCTGTCTGCCCTGCGCCGCGCCATTGCGGCCAAGGGCATTGATTTGGCACGCGCGGCGGCCCTGCGCCTGTTTGCGCCCGATACACCTGCGCGCGCGCAGGCAGATCTCACCGCGCTGGATGATGGCTGGCTGATCATCGCCGCCCCCAGCCTGCCCATGTCCCCCGACGCGCAAGATACCGCCACCCCGATCACCCTGCATCTGCAACGCGCCAAACCGCGCGAGATGGGCAAGTTTGATCTGCCCGATCCGCTGGCCGACCCCGTTCTTGACCTGCGGGTCAAATCGGCCACGGCGGAATCCTATTTTGTTAAGGCAGGCGATTACATCCAGATTATCGATGTCGAAGGCCGCCAATGCACCGATTTTCAGTGCTTTGATGCGCGCAAACTGGACAAAGGTATCCAACACGCGCTGGATGTGACAACCTCGCGCACTTTGATGGGCCATGCCTATTCCATGCCCGGCCTGCATTCCAAATACTACGATCAAGAATGGGTGCCACTGGTCGAGGTGGTGCAAGATACTGTGGGCCGCCATGATGCCTTTGCCATGGCCTGCGCGTCGAAATATTATGACGATATCGGCTATCCAGGACATGCCAATTGTTCCGACAATTTCAACGGCGCTTTGGCGCAGCACGGGGTGGACGCGCGCCCCGGTTGGATGGCGGTCAATCTGTTCTTTAACACCAATATCGATGCCCATGGCGTACTGATCTCGGACGAGCCATGGTCGCGGCCGGGGGATTATGTGCTGATGCGGGCGCTGACCGATCTTGTCTGCGTCAATTCCGCCTGCCCTGATGACACCTCTCCTGCGAATGGATGGTATTTGTCCGATATCCATGTGCGCACCTATTCAGGCGCAGAAAAGTTCAGCCGATCCATCGCCTATCGCCCCACGCCGGAGTCAGAGCCGAAGATGACCAAAGAAACCGCCTTTCACGCGCCTATTTCGGCCAAGACTCGCAATCTTGTGGAATACAAAGGCTATTGGCTGCCCAGCGTTTATTCCTCTAATGGTGCGATCGAGGAGTATTGGGCCTGCCGCGAAAAGGCCGTGGTGCTAGATCTGTCGCCCCTGCGCAAATTCGAAGTGACTGGCCCCGATGCCGAGGCGCTGCTGCAATGGTGCCTGACGCGCGACATTAAGAAACTGTCAGTGGGGCAGGTGGTCTATTCTGCCATGTGCTATGAACATGGCGGCATGATTGATGACGGCACTGTCTTCCGCCTTGGCCGCGATCAGTTCCGCTGGATTGGCGGTGATGATTATTCAGGGATTTGGCTGCGCGAGCAGGCCGAAAAACTGGGGCTAAAGGTGATGGTGCGTGCGTCCACTGACCAGTTGCACAATCTGGCCGTTCAGGGGCCAAATTCGCGCCAGATCATGCAGCGCATGATCTGGACAGCGCCGCATCAGCCCAGCATCGAAGAATTGGGCTGGTTCCGCCTGACAGTGGGGCGCATCGGCGGGCCATCGGGCGCGCCTGTGGTCGTCTCGCGCACGGGCTATACGGGCGAACTTGGCTTTGAAATCTTTTGCCACCCCAAGGATGGCCATGCAGTCTATGACGCTGTTTGGGCCAATGGCGGCGATCTGGGGCTAAAGCCGATGGGCCTTGCTGCCCTTGATATGGTGCGAATAGAGGCGGGGCTGATTTTTGCAGGCTATGATTTTTCCGATCAAACCGATCCGTTCGAGGCGGGCATTGGCTTTACCGTGCCGCTAAAGTCTAAGACGGATGATTTCATCGGGCGCGAGGCGTTGATCCGCCGCAAGGAAAACCCGTTGCATAAATTCGTCGGGCTAGAGATTGACGCCAATGTTGATGTGGGCCATGGCGACTGTTTGCATCTGGGCCGCGCGCAGGTGGGGGTGGTGACATCGTCGATGCGCTCGCCGCTGCTTGGCAAAAACATCGCCCTTGCGCGGGTGGATGTGGCCCATGCTGCAGTGGGAACCGCGCTAGAGGTGGGCAAGCTAGATGGCCAGCAAAAGCGTCTTCCTGCCGTGATCGTGCACCTATCGCATTACGATCCGAAAAAGACCCGCCCGCAAAGCTGACGCGCCACAGCCGTTGTTCGCAAAACCCGCGGTGGGGCAGGTTCGGCAAGGCCAGACGAAGGAAATCAGGGCTGGTTCTGGGGCCTGCGCCACTACATGCATTCCAGCGGCCATGCCGCAAACAAGCCATATGTCGTTTTTCGCCGTCAAAGGTCGGCCCCCCCTTGCCCCTTTGGCCCTGCTTGCGGCAGAACGGGGCAAAGCAATATCTGCCCAAAATTCGGAGAGTTCGCATGAAAACGCATGTCAAAGCATTGGTCGTTGGTGGCGGCGCGGTGGGCACGGGGATTGCCTACCATCTGGCCAAGGCGGGCTGGGATACGATGCTGGTCGAGCGCGACGAATTAACGGCAGGCTCTACATGGCATGCCGCTGGCCTGTTGCCCTTGTTCAATATGGGCTATGCCACCACCCATATTCACAAATATTCGGTCGATTTCTATAAGGGACTCGAGGCGGAAACGGGCCTGAACCCCGGTTTTTACGTGGTGGGCAACCTGCGCATGGCCCAGCGCCAAGAACGCATGGATGAATATATGCTCTATTCATCGGTCGCCGAAACGGCGGGGGTTTATCATGAATTTCTGACCCCCGCGCAGATCAAAGATCGCTGGCCCTTGGTGCGTACCGAAGATCTGGTTGGCGCGCTGTTTCACCCGCAAGATGGTTACATCAACCCCGCCGATGTGACCCAAGCCATGGCCAAAGGCGCACGGCAACTGGGCGCGACATTCGAGCGTAAGATACAGGTTGACGGCTATCGCTGGACGGGCAGCGAATGGATTGTGTCCTGCACCCGCATGCACGAACAGGGCGGCAACCTTTTGCCCGCCGAGGAAAAGTTTGAAATCCACGCCGAACATGTGGTCACCGCCACGGGCAACCACGCCCAGCGCACGGCGCGGCTTTTGGGTATCAAAACCCCCGCCATTCCCGTGGAACATCAATATATCGTCACCGAACCCGACCCCGCGCTGGTGGAATGGCGCAAGACCAACCCCCAGCACCCCGTGCTGCGCGATGCCGATGCGAAATGGTATGTGCGCGAGGAACGCGGCGGTTGGATTCTGGGGCCATACGAGAAAAACGCCCCCGCGCGGTTCCTGTATGATGTGCCGCAATCCTTCCGCGCAGATTTGTTCCCCTTGGATTTGGAACGGATCGAGGCGGAATATATGTCGATGATCCACCGCATTCCGTCCTCGGAAACTGTGGGCCTGAAGGATGATTTCAACGGCCCCATCTGCTATACCCCCGATGGCAACCCGCTGGTTGGCCCTGCACCTGGCCTGCGCAATATGTGGCTGGCCGAGGGGTTCAGCTTTGGCATCACCGCTGCGGGCGGGACGGGATACTATCTTGCCCAAATGATGACGGCGGGCGAGGCGGAAATTGATATGGCCTCGCTTGACCCGCGCCGTTTTGGCGGCTGGATGACCACCGAATATGCCGCGCGCAAGAATGAGGAATGCTATGACCATGTCTTCATTCTGCACCACCCTGACGAGGAACGCGAAGCTGCCCGCCCCCTGCGCACCGCGCCCGTTTACGATCGCCAAAAGGCGCTGGGCGCGCAATTTGGTCAGGTGAACGGGTGGGAACGCCCGATCTATTATGGCCCGCTGAACGCGCCTGAAGATTTCGACCATCACACCCGCAGCTTCCGCCGTGGGGGTTGGTGGCAATATGCGGTGGACGAGGCCAAGGCCATCCGCGAAACGGCGGGGCTGATTGATGCCACCGCCTTCACCAAACATGCTGTGCGCGGGCCGGGGGCCACGGCTTTCCTTGATTGGTTCACCTGCAATACCTTGCCGAAAGTGGGCCGCATCAACCTGACCTATGCGCTGACCCCCACTGGCACGACCCGCACCGAATACACCATCGTCCGCCACGCAGAAAATGAATATTACCTTGTCTCGGCAGGCGCTTGGACAGATTACGATGGCGATTACCTGCGCAAATGCGCCGAAGATATGGCCCCCAAATTTGGCTATATCGAAATTCAAAATGTCACCACCCAATACGGCGTCTTCGCACTGGCAGGCCCAAACAGCCGCAAGATTCTGGCCGAACTCATCAAAGACGCTGATCCAGACACCGCCCTGTCGAACAAGCGCTTTCCTTGGCTGTCGGCGCGGCGCATCGAACTGGGCATGGTGCCCGTCAATGCCATTCGCGTGGCCTATACGGGCGAGTTGGGCTGGGAACTCCACCACCCGATCGAGATGCAGCGCAACCTTTGGGATCAGGTGTTGAAAGCGGGCGAAAAGCACGGGATGAAACTGGTCGGCGCACGGGCGCAAAACTGGCTGCGGCAGGAAAAATCCTACCGCGCCTTTGGCAACGAACTTGGCCGCGATGCCACCCCGCTTGAGGCGGCTTTGGACAGGTTTGTCGATTTGAACAAAGATTTCCAAGGCAAGGCGGCAATGCTGGCCCATGGTATCCGTTCCAAATGCTGCACCCTGCTGATCGACGGGCCTTCGGACACCGACCCATGGGGCAAAGAGGCGCTGCTGCTGGATGGGCAAAAGATTGGCCGCCTGACATCCGGGGGCTACTCGGTCGCCTTTGGCAAGCAAATCGGTATGGGCTATGTGCGCCCCGATCTGGCCGAAGTGGGCACGCAGCTCAAGGTGCGCATCAACCGCGAGCTTTGGGATGCCGTGGTGGTCGAAGACAGCCCCTATGATCCGACAAACGCGCGCATTCGGGTGGATGGCTAAAAGAAAAGGGGGCCTTTGCCGCCCCCTCGCCTGCGCGGGCGTGCAGTCTCACCCCTCGCAGGATATTTGGCCAATATGAAAGCCGATTAGCCCTGCGCGGAAAATCTGCGCGGGGAAAGTTGGGCCACAAGGTCTGGGCTAAACTCAGACGCGCGGTGCAGCACCAAATCTGCCAGCAACCTGCTGGCCGCGTCGGCGGTTTGAAACCCATAACCGCCCAAACCCGCCGCCCAGAAAAAGCTGGGCGCAGCAGGGTCTGCGCCGATCACAGGCACGCGGTCGGGCGCGAATGACCGCAGCCCCGCCCAAGAGGCGATCAGCCGCGTCACAGGCGCAGTCACCATCGCCTCATAGCGCGCCAGCCCTTCGGCCAGCACCATATCATCGGCAAAGGCGTCATGGGGCGGCATCGGGTGTTCTTCGGCAGGCGAGACGATCAGCGCCCCCGCATCGGGTTTCATATACCACGCCTCGCCCGCACCAAAAACCATGGGCCAGCGCGCCACATCCATGCCCGCAGGGGCAGGAATACGCGCCATCGAACGACGCAGCGGCGCAATGCCTTTGGCGGCGATCCCCGCCATCTGCGCCACATGATCCGCCCAAGGCCCCGCAGCATTAACCACAATCTCGCCCTTAAAAGGGCCCTGCGCTGTGTCTGCCCGCCATGTGCTGCCATCGCGGCGCAGCGCTGTCACCGCCGCCTTCGCAATGATCTGCGCCCCATGCGCGCGCGCTGTTTTGGCAAAATCGGCGATCAGCAGATCTGTGTCTATGTCCCACGCATGGGCCCCATAGCCTGCATAGGCCACAGTCTGAAGGTTCAAAATGGGCAGCATTTCGCGCGCCGCATCCAGATCAAGCGGCGCAAGGTTCATATCGGCGCAGTCATGCTGAAACTGCGCGCGGCCATCCAGCCCCGCCACAATCATCAACCCGCGCGGGGTCAACAGATGAGGCAGGGCGCGAAAGTAATCACCCGATGCCAGCGACAGGGCGACAACCGCAGGCGCACCATAATGCGGCTCGTATAGGGCGGCTGACCTGCCCGAGGCATGATAGGCAAGATGATCCTCGCCTTCCAGCAAAGTGACTTTGGCATAGGGCGCAAGGCGGGCAGCAGCAGATATTCCCGCAATGCCGCCGCCGATAATCAGCACATCGCTCATGCTTCTTCGCTGCGATCGGTGGCGGGCGGCGGGGTGGTTGACAGCGCAGTGATGCGCGCCAAAAGGTCGGGCGGCAGAACGACATTCAGCGCGCCCAGCGATGGCGCAAGTTGGGCCGCATCGCGCGCCGATACAATCGGGCAAACCCCATGCGCGCAGACCCAAGCCACCGCCAGCGTGGCCGCATCAATCCCCACCTCACGGGCAAGCTGCACCAACCCTGCAGCAGTCGCATGCGCGGCAGGGGCAGAATAGCGCGCGTTATAGCGCGGATCCTCTGCCAATCGCCCACCGCCGCCCGCCACATATTTGCCCGTCAGCAGCCCGCCGCCCAGCGGCGAATAGCTGAAAACGGAAATGCCCTGATCGGCGGCCATCGGCAAAATCTCAACCTCGGCTTGGCGCTTTACAAGGTTATACATCGGCTGGATGGCGTCAATTCTCGTGCCCATCCGCACCGCAATCGCTTGCGCCTTCATCACCGCCCAAGCGGGAAAATTCGACAGCCCGATATGCGCAATCAACCCGCGCGATTGAAAATCCGCAAAGGTTTCAATGGTTTCCTCCAGCGGCGTTCGTGCATCATAGCGGTGCAGATACAGCAGATCTACCCTGTCCATCCCAAGGCGGCGGCGCGATCCATCAAACTGCGCCGTCACATTCGCGCGCCCAGCGCCGCCGTCATACCCAACCTTCGTTGCGATATAAAGCCCGCCCTCAGCCTTGCGCGCCAATTGCCCAAGGATCACCTCCGAGGCACCTTCATTATAGCCGCAGGCCGTATCAAAATGTTTGATGCCCGCAGCCATACAGGCATCAAACATCGCCGCACTGGCCGCCGCATCCGCGCGCCCGCCAAATTGCATCGTGCCAAAGGCCATTCGAAAAGGGGATATCTGTTCCATACCCCAACCTGCCACGCCGCCGCAGAACTGAAAAGCCCTCGCTCTTCTTCTTTTCCCAAATATCCTCAGGGGGTGAGGAGCGTCAGCTCCGAGGGGGCGCGAGCGCCCCCTATCCAGCGGCGGGGGCCGAGTAGCGGCAGGTTTGCGCGCAGACGGGGGTGGCGCGTGTCAAGGCATCCGCGATCAGGGCGGGGACATCGGGGTGCAGGCCAAGGGGCGGCAGGATCCGCCCTGCAAACTGGGCCTGTTCCAATGCGCGCGGGATATCCTCGGTCACATGGCCGCCCATGGCCGCAAAGAAGGGCAGGCAAAGTGACCCTGCACCAAAGCCCTGCGCATCGGCAAGACGCGGGGTTTGGTCGATAAACCCTGCCTCACAGCGGGCAAGGCCAAGGTCAGATTTCAGCCTGCGCGCAAGGGCAAAGGCCACATCACTGGGGGCGGTTGATTTAAAACTGCCATGAGCGGCCAGCAAAATCTGCGCGCGCGTGGGGTCTTGGCCCTGCAACTCTTTTGCCAGCACGTCACGCGCCAGAAGATGCACCGCCGCATCGCAGCCAAAGGGCTCCAGCACCTGCCAGCCCTGCCCCCCTGCACTGCGCAGTTTTTCGGCAAGGGCCACGCGGGTGAACCAGCCCCCTGCCATAAACATCGGAAACACCACCCCCTGTGGGCCAAGCTGCGCCAGCGCTTTGCCCAGCGCCCCCTCTTGCGCCAAAGTGGCTGCCAAAATCGCGCGCCCGCCTGCCTGCTGCGCGACCGCATCTGCCAGTTGATCCAATTGCGCCGCAGCGGGGGCGGGGTCGCTGGGCTGGCCATGCGCAACGATCAAGGCAGGTGGGATGGCTGTGTTCATAGCCCAGTGATAGCGCGCCGCGCAGCTTTGGCCAACCCCGCGCGGGCAAAATCAGCCCTGACCGCTCGGGGTGGGTTTGGGCGGGTTCGGCAGATGCAGCAAGGGCGCAGCACGATCCCAAATCATTCGGCCCAGCGCAGGAAACAGCGCAGTATCGCTGGCCAAGGTGCGGCCCTGCACCATGGCCACAATATGCAAAGGCCGCATCCCCCGCGCAAGGATGCGCAGCATATCATGCCTGACCCAAGAGGTTTTCGCATCGCCCGTCCATCCCGTCTGCGCAGGCTTTGACCACAGTTTCACCCCCGCAGGCAGGCCCCCGCCCAAAAACTCGGCCAGTCCGAAATTGGGGAAAACAGCGTCAGGGCTGGCGGGATCGCGCGCCAAATAGCTCTGCGCGCGGCGCAGCATCTCGCCGCCCAAAGGCAGGTCTCCTTCGAACATCTCCCACAGAAGACGCGCGGCGCAGAGCGGCGTCAGGGTGTTTATACCTTCGCCATAACTGCCAACCAGACGCGCCTCGCGGCCATAGCGCAGATCGCTGCCTTGCTTTTGCATGATACGGCAGCCCTCCCATTCGGGCCAGCCCATTTGCCAAAAGAACGTATCCAGCCGCCTGCGTTTGGACGCCCAGTCCAAATATTCCGCCCCTTCCAGCACGGAATCGCCCGTGGTGCCTGTCAAACAGTCAATCACGTAATTGGCCGCGCTGTCCGATGGCCATAGCATCATCTCGCGCAGCGCGCGGTCCAGATCGGGATGCGGGGCCATGCGCCCTGTCTCCAGCGCGGCCAGACCATGCAGCATGTGAAACGGCGCGGTCAGCCCAGCGGCGTAATGGCCCGCATTGCCGCGATGGGCAAATCCTGCCGCGCCAAAACTGCTGGGCGCGGTGATGACCAGTGCCAGTTTCGCATCATTGGCCCCCGCATTGGCAAATTTGGCCGTGATATCGCCCAGCACGGCGCGGCCAAGTTCCGTCCAATCTGCAGTTTGCGCAAAAAACATCACACACTCTCCTGCGGCGAAACTTATGCTATGGCGCGCAATTGTGCCAGATGGCGCGGCGACTCGGCCCTGCAATGTTGCAGCCATGCCAAAAATACAGGCGCGCAATAGGCCCCGTGGCGCGATGATCTGCGGCGCAGGGCTTGATTTGCATTCCATACCACCCAGTTATCGGTCAAGCAGAGGCGACGGAATAGGCCCGCGCAGGCGTTCTATTCCCGATGCGCCCAATGGAAAGCAAGTCCGATGTATGCTGTGCAAAAGCTGACTATGCCCAAACTGGCCCTGATTGCCGCCGCAGTGGCAGGTCTTGCCGCGGGCGGCTGGTATCTTTGGGGCGGCGAGGACGAGACGACCTATCGCACCGCCGAGGTGCAGCGCGGCAGGATCGAGGTGAACGTTCTGGCCGCTGGCGCGATCGAGGCAAAGCAGCTCGTCTCGGTCGGCGCGCGCGTGTCGGGGCAGGTGGAACGGCTGGCCGTAACCTTGGGCCAAGATGTGACGGCAGGCGATGTGATTGCCCAGATTGACGCCCAAGAACAAGAAAATGAATTGCTCAAGGCCAAGGCAGCGCTGGCGCAGATCGAGGCGCAGATCACTGCAAAAGCGTCGGGCCTGCGCAAGGCAGAGACGGCGCTGGCACGCCAAAGGCAGTTGAGCGCGTCCGAATTGGTCTCGAAAGAGGCGCTGGAAAATGCCGCCGCCGAGGTCGAGGTGATCAAGGCCGATCTGGCCGCGCTGGCCGCGCAAAGGGCATCCGCCGAGGTCAGCGTGGCGCAAAGCCAATTGGCACTGGAACGCGCCACAGTCACCGCGCCCATCAGCGGCACTGTCGTGGCGATTGTGGTCGAACAAGGCCAGACCCTATCGGCCGCGCAAAACGCGCCAACACTTGTGAAAATCGCCAATTTAGACACGATGATCGTCAAGGCCGAGATTTCCGAGGCAGATGTCGTGCGCGTCAAGGCAGGTCAAGCGGCCAGTTTTTCCATTTTGGGCGAACCCGAAACGCGTTTTGACGCGGTGGTGCGCGATGTTGAACCTGCCCCTGCCGAACTTGCCGAAGGCGACAGTATTTCCCCCGACAAGGCCGTGTATTACAATGGCTTGCTCGAAGTGGCGAACCCAGACCGCAAGCTGCGCATTGGCATGACGGCGCAGGTCTCTATCGTGCTAGAGGCGGCCGATGATGCGCTCAGCGTCCCCGTTGCCGCCGTGACCGAAGGGCCAGATGGGCCAACTGTGCAGGTTTTGCGCGGCGAGATACCCGAAACGCGCGCCGTGACCACAGGGTTGAATGACAAGGTGCAGGTGCAAATTCTGCAGGGCCTGTCCGAAGGTGACCATGTGGTGATAGGCGAGATGCGCGGCACTGCCGAGCCAAGCGAGGGCCGCCGTGTTGGGCGACCCGTTGGCATGTAGCGCTATGCCCACCAGCCCAATGCCCACCAGCCCCATGCCCACCAGCCCCCCCCTGATTTCCCTGCGCGCCATCTCGCGCAGTTTCACTGCGGGCGAGCAGTCGATCACTGTGCTGCGCGATGTGGATTTAGACATTCACGCGGGCGAGTTTGTGGCCATTATCGGCGCGTCAGGGTCGGGCAAATCGACGCTGATGAATATCTTGGGCTGTCTAGATCGACCGACAACAGGCAGCTATGCCTTTGGCGGGCAGGATGTGGCCGCGCTCGACCCTGACGCGCAGGCGCAACTGCGGCGCGAACATTTTGGCTTTATCTTCCAGCGCTATCATTTGCTGGGTGATCTGGACGCTATCGGCAATGTCGCCACACCTGCCATTTATGCGGGGATGGATGGCAGCACACGGCGGGCGCGGGCGGCGGCCCTTTTGGGGGCGCTGGGGCTGGAAAATCGCTTGGATCACCGCCCGAATGCGCTGTCGGGGGGCCAGCAGCAGCGCGTCTCGGTCGCGCGGGCGCTGATGAATGGCGGCGAGGTGATTTTGGCGGACGAGCCGACAGGCGCGCTTGACAGCAAAAGCGGGGCCGATCTGATTGCCCTGCTCAAAGACCTCAATGCCAAGGGCCATACGATTATTGTCGTCACCCACGACCCAAGCGTGGCCGCGAAGGCCAACCGCACGATTGAGATTTCCGATGGGCGGATTCTGCGCGATTCAGGGGCGGCGCAAACGGCCCCTGCTGCGGCGCGGATGCAGGTGCAGCGCAGCACCGCCAGCGCGGGCGCAATGCTGGGCCGCGGGGCAGAGGCGTTTCGCATTGCACTGGGCGCGATGCGCGCGCATCCGCTGCGCAGTTTTCTGACCATGCTGGGCATTATCATCGGCATTGCATCGGTTGTGCTGGTGGTCGCGCTGGGATCAGGCACGCAGGCACGGGTGCTGCAAGACATCAGCAGTTTGGGCAGCAATACCATCACCATTCGCGCAGGCACAGGCTTTGGCGCGCGCGACACCAGCCGTATTCAAACGCTGGTCATTGGTGATGCCACGGCGCTGGCAAACCAAGATTATGCTGCCAGCGTCTCGCCCGCTGTCAATACCAGCGCCACAGTGGTTTCGGGCAATGTCAGTGCAACGGCCCAGATCAACGGCGTCAGCGCAGGGTATTTTGCCGCAAGCAATTTTTCTGTGATCGCGGGAACAGGCTTTAGCGCGGCAGATATTGAAACGCGCGCGCAGGTGGCGGTGATTGATGGCGACAGCCGCGCGCGGTTTTTCCCCGATGGGCGCGACCCTGTGGGGCAGGTGCTGATTTTGGGCCGCGTGCCGATGCGGGTCATTGGGGTTGTGCAGGCGGGCGGGGCCAGTTTTGGGCCTGACAGTTTGAAAGTCTGGGTGCCCTATACCACTGTCATGTCGCGCCTGACGGGGCAAAGCCATCTGTCCAACATCGCCGTGCAGATCGATCCTCGCTATTCCAGCGCCGAGGCAGAGGCCGCCATAGACGCATTGATGCTGGCGCGGCATGGGGTGCGCGATTTCTTCTTGTCCAATTCCGATACGATCCGCAGCACCATCACCTCTACCGCCCGCGCCCTGACCGCGCTGGTGGCGATGATTGCGGTGATCTCGCTGATTGTGGGCGGGATTGGGGTGATGAATATCATGCTGGTCTCGGTCACCGAACGCACCAAGGAAATCGGACTGCGCATGGCGATTGGCGCGCGGCGGTCTGATATTGTCAGCCAGTTTTTGATTGAATCGGTGCTGCTGTCGCTGACAGGCGGGGTGCTGGGCATTGCGCTGGCGCTGGGCGGCGGCACGCTGGCAGTCTGGGCCTTTCCCGAAGTGCCGCTGATCTTTTCAGGGGCCTCGGTTGTGGTGGCGTTTTTGTCATCGACGCTGATCGGAATTACCTTCGGTTTCCTGCCCGCAAGGGCGGCAAGCAGGCTAGACCCCGTGGTGGCGCTGAGCAGGGATTAGCGGCGGGTGCGAAATACCCCGCACTTTAAAATTAAATTAAAATCCATCGCTCAAATTCCGACCCAAGGTGTAATCATTAAATGTAGCAACTGTCTTTCTCACCCCGTCTGTTTCACATAACTCTCCCCCTTTTTCGCCATCGCATTGAGAATGGTCAGCAGTTTTCTCGCGCAGGCGGTTATGGCGACTTTGAGGGGTTTTCCTGCCTCTTGCAGGCGTTTGCGGAACGCTTTGATGGTGGGGTCGTAGCGCGAGGCGATGAAGGCGGCGATATACAGCGCGCGGCGCGCGGTTTCGCGTCCGCCCCAGATGCGGCGTTTGCCCCTATGGATGCCAGAATCGGCGGCGTGTGGGGCAAGGCCCGCTAGGGCTGCGATTTTGCGCGCGTCCAGTTGGCCTAGTTCTGGCAAACAGGCGATCAGCACAGCCGAAATCGCAGGGCCAATGCCAGGCACCGAACACAGGCGCGCGCTTTGCTCGGCCAATGCTTTACGCGCGCTGATCAGGGTTTCGATCTGGCCTTCGACCGCCGCCAGATGATCTTCCAGCACGCGGATCATGATGGAAATTTCCTTGGAAATCCAATCGTCTCGCGTGGTTTGCAGGCGGTTCTTCTCGGCCCTGATTTGGCCCACCAACACGCCGCGCCGCGCGACCAGATCGGCCAAGCGCGCCGTGTCTGGGTCATCTGGCATCGTGCGCGCAGGGTTCAGCGCCCGCCCCATCAGGGCCAAGATCTGCGCATCGACGCGGTCGGTCTTGGCCAATTTGCCCATGGCGCGGGCGAATTCGCGGGCTTGACGAGGGTTCACGCGGGCATAAGGCGCGCCCGCGCGGGCCAGCGCCTCGGCCACGCATCGCTCATACCCGCCCGAGGCCTCGAAGATGACAAACCCATCACGCACGGACTTAGCAAAACGCGTAAGGGATTGTTTTGTCGTGGGAATACGTTCGTGTTTGGACGTGGACAGATAGAAAACGTCGATCCAATCCTTGGCGATATCGACGCCGATGAAATTTTGTGGCAAGGTCATGAGGGCCTGTCCTTGATCTGCGAGGTCAACCGTTGGAGCGGCGCCTCTGGCAACTGTTCAGGTTAAAAGTCGGTCAGCAGGCGAGCCCCAAGCTACGCTACGGGATCACAGTCCCAAGGGTGCGCCGGGGTCTCGCCTGCCTCCATCATCATGACAGATTTAAAAGAGATAAGGGTGCGTGTAGCCGCGCACCACTCTCAATACCGCACAGTGCAAATAAGTGGTGCGTGACATCACGCACCCTACCGCTTCGGGCAGTCGCGCGCCATCACTGCCCAGCCAAACTCATGCGCCTCCCATATGCCTACACTGTCGGGACGGATGCCATACGCATTCCATACGGGGAAAATACGGATACCATACGCCAAAAATCCATAAAATCAGGCATTTTCGGCGGGTTTCGCGCCGTGCAAGGAATCCCCCCGCGCGGCGCATTAACCTACAAAATCTCGGTCATCTTCACAGTGCGCCCCGTCGCCACTGATTTCAGCGCGGCCTCCGCCAGCGCCAGCGCAATCAGCCCGTCTTCACCCGATGGGGCGGCGGGTTTTCCGCTGGACAGCGCGGCGATAAAGCTTGCGATTTCAGCGGCATAAGCCTCGGTATAGCGGGTCATGAAAAAGTCGTGCAGCGGCGGGCGGGTATAGCCTGCGCCTGTTGCCACCTCAATCGACACGGGGCGCTGGTTTTCGGCCGAAACCGCGCCCTTGCTGCCATGCACCTCGATGCGCTGATCATAGCCATAGGTCGCGCGGCGCGAGTTTGAGATCATGGCCTGTTTGCCGCTGGCGGTTTTCAGCATCACCTGAACGCTGTCAAAATCTCCTTCTTTTCCAATGGCTTGGTCTACCAACACTGCAGCCATGGCAGAGACTTCGGCCACTTCTTCGCCCAGCAAAAACCGCGCCATGTCGAAATCATGGATGGTCATATCGCGGAAAATCCCGCCCGAACGGGCGATATATTCCACAGGCGGCGCACCCGGATCGCGAGAGGTGATGACGACCATTTCCACCGCGCCAATCGTGCCTTTGTCAATTTCGGCCCGAACGGCCTGAAAATGCGGGTCAAAACGGCGGTTAAACCCCACCATCAGCGTGCCTTTATGGGCGCGCACAACCTCTAGGCAGGACTTTACCCGCGCCAGTGACAGATCAATCGGCTTTTCGCAAAACACCGCTTTTCCAGCCTTTACAAAGGCTTCGATCAGATCGGCGTGGGTGTCGGTCGGGGTGCAGATCACGACGGCATCGATGTCTGTGGCGGCCAAAATCGCCTCCATACTGCGCACCTCGCAGCCGTATTGGTCGGCAATGGCCTTGGCTGCGGGGGCCATGGCATCGGTCACTGCGACCAGCTTGGCATTTGCATCCCCCATCACGGCCTTGGCATGCACCTTACCGATGCGTCCTGCGCCCAAAAGGCCAAATCTGACTGTCATGTCTGTCTCCTCAACGGGGGAATGGGGGATGGGTTTGGGCGGAACGTATATTCCGAAAACGCGCGCGTTCAACCCGAAAATTCCAAAATGCCCCGCGCGGAACCGATGTTTCGGCGGCGCGCGGGGCCTGTTGTTGGCCGATGTGTTGGGACGTTGCGCTGCGCTAATCTTGGCTGCGCAAAACCCCCGCAGGGCGGCGGGCAAGCGGGCGCAGAACAAAGACCAGACCCGCAAGCAAAGTGGCCAGAATACCGCCGCAAATCACCGCCAGCGCCGATATGGGTTCAAAGGCATATGTGCCATCCATCACAAAGAACATCACGCCCCATGCGCCCATAGCCCCCGCAAACAGCGCCACCAATCCTGCCGCAGCCCCTGTCAGCGCCGCGCGCAGCGCAAAGCTGGCAAGGATGCGCCCGCGCGTCGCACCAAGGGTTTTCAACACCGCCGCCTCATAGACCCGCGCACGCTCACCCGAGGCGGCCGCACCAATCAGCACGACAAAACCTGTGGTCAGCGTGGCAAGGGCCGCCAGCGTGGTTGCCTGCGCAATCGCGCCCAAGGCTTCGGCAGCGCGCGCAATGGCGGCCTTGATGCCGATGGCGGTGATATTGGGATAGGCGCTGGCCATCTCGCGCAAAATCCCTGCCTCGGCCTCGGCACCCGCATAGACTGTCGAGATATAGGTATGGGGGGCGCCCGCCACGGCATTTGCCGACAAGGTCATGATAAACCCCATGCCTGCGTTGGAAAAATCGACGTTGCGAAAGGATGTGACACGCGCAGTGACATCGCGGCCAAGGATGCTGACAGTGATCATGTCGCCCAGCTTGAGGCCAATTTCAAGCGCCTCTTCCTCGGCAAACGAGACTTGCGGCTCGCCCGTGTAATCATCAGGCCACCATGTGCCTTCGGTCACTGTGGTGCCTGCAGGCATCGCCCCTGCAAAGCTGATGCCACGATCGCCTTCGGTCACCCAATGCCCGCCCGAAACTTCGCGCGCATCTGCGCCATTGATCTTGGTCAGAATGCCGCGCAGCATGGGCGCCGTTTCCACTTGGGTCACCGCGGGGTTGGCGGCCAATTTCGCGCGGAATCCATCGATTTGGTCCGATTGGATATCGACAAAGAAATAGCTTGGCGCGCGGTCGGGCAGATCGCGCGCAATCGCCGCGCGCAGGTTATAGTCGATTTGCCCCACCGCGGCCAAAACCGTCAGCCCAAGGCCAAGCGCCAGCACGATCTGCATCGTTTCGGCGCGCGGCGCGCCGATGGCAGCAAGGGCCGCACGCAGCCCGTAATGCCCGCGGATCACGCCAAATCGTGCCGCGCGGCGCACAGCCCAGCCCAGCCCCAGCGCCGCCAGCGCCAAGATCGCAAGCGCGGCAGCGATACCGCCCGCCATGCCCAGCGTCAGTTGCCAATTGCCCGACAGCAGCACAGCGCCGCCCACCAAAATCAGCGCAAGCACGGCCAGCGCCACCAGATAGCGCCCGCGCACCCGCCCGCCCGCAACCCCGCCCCGATACAGGGCCGCAGCGCGGATGGATTCAGACCGCGCAAGCGGCCACAGCGCAAACAAGAAGGCCGAGGTCATGCCATAAAATGCGGCCTCTAACACAGGGCCAGCTTTCAGCGATATATCGGCGGGAAAGGGCAATACTGCCTGAATCTGCCCTGCAAACAGCAGGGGCAGGCCCACGCCCAGCATCAGGCCCAGCGCCACGCCTACGGCAGATAACAGCGCGATTTGCAGGAAATAGGTTTGGAAAATCAGCCCGCCGGTCGCCCCCAAAGTGCGCAGCGTGGCGATGGTGGAAATCTTCGCCTCTAGGTAGGAGCGCACGGCCGCCGCCACGCCCACCCCGCCCACAGCAAGGCCCGCAAGACCCACCAGAACCAGAAAATCACCCATGCGGTCGACAAAACGCTCGACCCCTGGTGACGGGCGGCGGCGGTCTTCCCATGTCAGACCAGAGTCGCGAAACTTGGCCTCGGTTTGGGTTTGCAACTGCTCTAAATCGGCCTCGGCGGGCAGGATCATGCGGTATGCGCTGTCAAACAAGGTGCCAGGCCCCAGCAGGCCCGATTGGGCCAAATCGCCGCGCCGCACGATAACGCGCGGGGCAAAGTTAAATCCTGATGTCGCGCTGTCGGGTTCAGAAATCAGGCGCGCGGCAAGGCGAAAGTTGGTCTCGCCCAGCTTGAACGTATCGCCAATATCAAGGCCCATTTGATCGGCCAAAACCCCATCAATCACCGCCCCAGCCGCGCCGTTTTTCACCGCAAAAGCGCTGGGTAAATCCTCTGCGCCCTCCATCTGCACAGCCCCCAGCAGGGGATAGGCATCATCCACCGCTTTTACCGCGACCAAAACCCGCTGATCGCCGACCACGGCCATGGACCGAAAATCGACAATCTCAGAGAGCTTGTCGCTGATGCTTTCCAGATAGGCGCGCTCTTCTTCATTGGCAAAGCGGTAGGTGACCTGCGCCTGCGCATCCCCGCCCAGCAGCACTGCACCTTGTTCGGTCAATCCCGATTGGATCGAGGCACGCACCATGCCCACGCCAGCAATGGCCCCAACGCCCAGCGCAAGGCAGGCCAAAAACACCGCAAATCCGCGCAATCCACCGCGCAATTCGCGCCCCGCCATGCGGGCGGCTAATGCGATGCTCATGCCATCACCTGTGCTTTGGCGGCGCTTTTGGCAGTGCCGCTGGTGCCAGCGCTGTCTTCGGCAATGCGCCCATCGACCAAACGGATGGTGCGTGCGCAGCGGGCTGCCAATTCGGGGGCATGGGTGACCATGATCAAAGTCGCGCCATGGCGGCTTTGTAGGCCAAAGATCAAATCCATAATGGCCGCGCCGTTGACGCTGTCGAGATTACCCGTTGGCTCATCTGCCAGCAAAATGGCTGGGCGCGGGGCAGCGGCGCGGGCCAGCGCGACGCGCTGCTGCTCGCCGCCTGACAGTTGCGCAGGGTAGTGATCCATCCGCGCGCGCAGGCCCACGGCGGCCAACTCGTCACGGGCGCGGTCAAAGGCATCGGGCGCGCCTGCAATTTCCATGGGCATGGCAACATTTTCCAGCGCGGTCATCGTGGGGATCAAATGAAACGACTGAAACACCACCCCCATGCGCCCGCGCCGAAACCGCGCAAGCTGGTCTTCGTTCATATCGCTGATATCTTCGTCCAGCGCGGTGATCTGCCCCGCTGTGGCCCGTTCCAGCCCACCCATCAGCATCAAAAGCGATGATTTGCCCGAACCCGAGGGGCCGACCATTCCAATCGTCTCGCCTCGCTTTATATCAAGGGAAATGTTCTTCAATATCTCGACATTGCCCGCATTTCCCGCCAAGGTTAGGCCAACGTCTTTCATGCTTAGAACTGTATCGGTCATCATGCCCAACTCCATCACTTTCGCTCCATCTATGCCGCTTTTGCCCCTTTACAACGCTGGACCTGTCGTTTTCCGTTGCTTGGCGCTGGTGTTTTTTCTGATTGGCCCAAGTCTCGCTGCGCAGGCACAGACCAAAACACTAGTCGCCTTTGGCGATAGTTTGACCCAAGGCTATGGTTTGCCGCAGGAACAGGGCTTTGTGCCCCAGTTGCAAGCCTATTTGACAGCGGCAGGTGATGACGTTGTCGTGATCAATGCAGGCGTGTCAGGTGATACCACGGCGGGCGGCGCGGCGCGGATTGATTGGACGCTGACCGATGATGTGGACGCGGTGATTGTCAATCTTGGCGGCAATGATCTGCTGCGCGGCCTGCCACCAGAACAGACCCGCGCCAATATGGACAAAATCGCAGGTACCATCGCGGCCAAAGGCCTGCCTATGCTGATTGTGGCCATGATCGCCCCGCCCAATTATGGTGCCGATTACAAAGCCGCCTTTGATGCCATTTACCCCGACATCGCCGCCAAATATGGCGCAGACATCACCCCGCCCTATTTCACCCCAATCACGGGGGGCAATCCAGACCCCAGCGCGGCGCGTCCCTTTATGCAAGAGGATGACATCCATCCCAATGCCGAAGGTGTGGCCAAACTGGTCGAGGGTCATGGCCCACAAATCCGCGCACTGGTGGCGAAAGCTGCCGCAAAATGACCACGGCGATTGCGGCCTTTGCGGCGGCCATTGGCGCGGCGCATGTCTTGCAAGGGGCGGATTGCGCGCCCTATTGCCACGAGCCTACGACCCATTACACCGCCAACCCCGCAGCAGTGCTGCGCCCTGCCAATACGGCCGAGGTCAGCGCCTGCCTAAAAATCGCCTCTGAGCACGGCGTTGCAATCGTGCCCACGGGGGGGCGGTCGGGGATCACGGGGGCGATCCATACCGATGGCGGGATCATGTTGTCATTGGAGCGCCTGACCGCCATACGCGAATTGCGCGCGGATGCCCGCATCGCCATTGTCGAGGCGGGGGTGATTGTCTCGCGCTTGCATGAGGCGGCGGATGCCTTGGGCCTGTATTTTCCCCTGTGGTTTGGTGCGCGCGGTTCGGCGATGATTGGGGGGGTGCTGTCCACCAATGCGGGCGGGTCCAATGTGCTGCGCTATGGCAGCACGCGCGGGCTGTGTTTGGGGCTAGAAGTGGTGCTGGCAGACGGGCGCATCTTGAACCTGATGAGCGCGCTGCACAAAGACAATTCGGGCTATGATCTAAAACAGATGTTCATCGGGGCCGAGGGCACGCTGGGCATTATCACAGCGGCGGTGATGCGGTTGGTGCCCAAACCGCGCGCCTATGCCACGGCCACGCTGGCGCTGCGCAGTTTGCCCGATGCGCTGGATTTGCTGAACCATTTGCAGGCAGCCAGCGGCGGCATGGTCGAGGCTTTTGAATACATGCCTGCCAGTTACATTGCCCGCACCGCCCAAATCCGCCCCGACCTGCGCGCGCCGTTTGATCGCACCTATCCGATCACCATTTTGGTCGAATTGGGCGCATTGCGCCCCGATGACAGCGCACCAAACGACGATGGCAGCCTGCCGATGGCCGCCCTGTTAGAAGCGGCGCTGGCACCGATGCTGGAAGATGGCCGTGTGCAAGACGCCATCATCGCCCAATCCGAAGCGCAGCGGCTGGACATGTGGACGCGGCGCGAGGCGGCAGCGCAGGTCATGCAGGCTGTGCAGCCCAGTGTGGACACAGATATCTGCCTGCCACTGGACAAAATTGCGCTGTTTTTGCAGCGAATCGAGGCGCGCCTGCCGCAAATCGCGCCCGATACCTATAGCGTCGCCGTAGCCCATTTGGGCGATGGCAACCTGCATTACTCGCTTTACCCGCCCAGCCATGACAGCGCGCTGCACGAGGCGCTTGTCGAAGCGGTCGAAGACGAAGTTGCCGCCTTGGGCGGATCATTTTCCGCCGAACATGGTGTGGGGTTGATGAAGCTAAACTCCATGGCGCGGCGCAAAGATGGGGTGGCGCTGGATGTGATGCGCAGCATAAAGGCCGCGCTTGATCCGCAGGGTATTTTGAACCCCGGCAAAGTTATTCCCGCCAAAGAGATTTAAGAGATGACCCCAACCCAAATGATTTTGCGCAGCCCCGCCCTGCGGCTTGCGGCCTTTGCCATGCTGGGGCTGGGGGTGATGAATGCCTCGATTGCGCCCTATATCTCGCTGGTGGCGATTGAACGGATTGGCGTGTCAGAGGGCACCTATGCGCTGATTTTGACAGCGGCGGCTGTGGTGGCGGTGTCCTCGGCGGTGTTGATGGGGGTGCTGGGCGATCAGCGCGGGCGCAGGTCCAAAATTGCTGTGCTGACAGCGCTGGCCAGTGTTTTGGGCCTTGGGATGATGACTGTTGCCCCTTCGGCCCTTGCGCTGGTGCTGTGCCATGCGTTTTTGTTTCCCTTGGGATCGGCGCTCTATGGGCAGATCTTTGCTTTGGCGCGGCTTGCGGGGCCGCAAGCGCCCGGCGCGGCAGATGGGGTTTTGGGCATCATCCGTTCGGGCATGTCGCTGGCCTTTATGGCGATGCTCTTGTTTTGGACATTCGCCTTTGGCGCAGGCGTGGATGTGATGTGGGTTTATGACTCTTCGCTGATTGCCGCTTTGGCCGTGCTGGCGATGCTGTGGTTCATGTGGCCGCGCGGCGCACAGGTCACATGGGAAGACCGCCCTTCGGGGCTGAACCTGCGCGCGGCCCTCAAAGAGCTGGCCCATCCGCATGTCGCCTCGCGTCTGATGATGTTTGGGGCCATCAATGCCGCCGCAATGCTATATTTTGTGCTGATTGGGCTGGTGTTCGAAGCCTCGCCTGTTCGTGATGCCTCGGATGTGGCGCTGTATGTCGGGTTGGTCGCGGGGGTAGAGGTGCCTTGCCTGATCTTGCTGCCCCGCCTTGCTGGCCATATCTCGCGCAGCACACTGATTGCGATTGGGGCTGCCGCCTATGGGCTGCATGTGCTGATGATGCCAATTTGGGCCGATACGGCGTGGCTGTGGCTGGGCGCGCTGATTGCAGGGGTTGGCGGCACGGCCTTTATCGGGTTGTCGATCACCTATTACCAAGACCTGCTGCAAGACAGGCCCGGCGGGGCAAGCGCGATGCTGGCTTTGCAAAAGCTGGTGGCCGATGTTTTGGGCGCATCTGCCTTTGCCGTTGGAATGGCGATTGGCAGCTATCAAACTGTTGCCATTATGGGATTTACCCTTGCCTTGGGCGGGGCATTGGCCCTGTATTGGGCAGATCGCACAGGCTGGCTTGTGCCGCCAAAGGCGCAGACTGTCAGATAAACTTGACATAGCTTGTCGGCGCGGCTTGACAAGACCCGCCCACCCCTCAAGATGCGCAAAACGGAGACTGTGATGACTGATAAGACGATTTTGCGCGCCCTGCGCGGCGAAGTGCTGCCGACCCCCCCAATTTGGATGATGCGCCAAGCGGGCCGCTATCTGCCCGAATACCGCGCCATCCGTGCGCAGGCGGGCGATTTTCTATCGCTGTGCTATAATTCGGAATTGGCCGCAGAGGTGACGCTGCAACCAATCCGCCGCTATGGGTTTGATGCGGCCATTCTTTTTGCCGATATCTTGCTGCTGCCGCAGGCCTTGGGCGCCAAACTGTGGTTTGAAAATGGCGAAGGGCCGCGCCTGTCTACCCTAACCACCCCTGCCGAACTGGCCGCCCTGCGCGGCAAAGATGACATACACGACACGCTGGCCCCCATTTATGAAACGGTGCGGATTCTGGCGCGCGAACTTCCGCGCGAAACCACGCTGATCGGCTTTGCAGGCGCGCCTTGGACTGTGGCCAGCTATATGATTGCAGGGCGCGGCACGCCTGACCAAGGGCCAGCACATGCGCTGAAAGCGGCAGATCGTGCCACGTTTGCGGGGCTGATTGATGCAATTTCAGATGCGACTGTCGAATATCTTTCGATGCAGGTTTCGGCAGGGGCCGAGGTGGTGAAACTGTTTGACAGTTGGGCAGGCAGCCTAAAGGGGCAAGATTTCACCGATTTCGCGGTAAAGCCAGCGGCCAAGATTATCGCCGCGCTGAAGGCACGCCACCCCAACCTGCCTATCATCGCCTTCCCGCGCGAGGCGGGGCTTGGGTATATCGGCTTTGCGCAGGCAACAGGGGCTAATTGCGTGGCCATCGACAATTCCGTCAGCCCCGAATGGGCGGCCGAGCATGTGCAAGTGTCGGGCTGCGTGCAGGGTAACCTTGCCCCCGAACATATGGTCACGGGTGGCGATGCGCTTGTGCGCGAGACGCGCCGTGTGGTGCAGGCGTTCAAGAACGGCCCGCATATTTTCAACCTTGGCCATGGGATTACGCCCGACGCAAGCCCCGATAACGTGACGCGGATGATCGAGGCGGTCAGGGGAAGCTAGGTCTTTAGCAGCAGCCAAACCGCCAGCACAACCAGCACTGCCGACGACACGCGCCCCACAGTTTTCATATGTGCATCCGCGTGCAAAATCTCGCGCGCGGCATTGGCGGCAAGCACGATGCCCGCATGAATGGTGGTCGCGACGATCACATAAATAGCGCAGAGGATGGCCGTTGCACTGGCAGGTGGGCTGGGCGACAAAAATGCAGGCAAAATAGCCACATAGAACAAAAATGCCTTGGGATTAAGCACATTGGTGACCACGCCGCGCAGAAAATGTCGGGCAAAGCTGGTCTTGCCCTGCGGCGCGCTGTCTTGCGCTTGGCCTGTGCTGCGCCACGCCTCCCATGCCAGCCACAACAGATATCCAATGCCCGCAAAGCGCAGCGTCTGATAGGCGGCAGGGCTGCTTTCCACCAGCGCGCCCAAACCAAAGCTGACCGCTGTGCCAACCAAGGCAAGGCCCGTCCCCACCCCCGCGACAGCGGCAAGGCCCGCCCGCCGCCCTTCGGTCAAAGCGACCAAAGCCAGCCAAACCATATTGGGGCCAGGTGTCAGTTCAATGGCGATTGCGGCCAGTGTAAAGGCCAATGCGGCGCTGATCTGCACTTGGCGGTTATGTCCATTTGGCGATGGGCGGCAAGCTCATCAGCACGGCATTGGCATCATGGCCTGTCTCTAGCCCAAACTTGGTGCCACGATCATAGACAAGGTTATATTCGGCATAAAGCCCGCGATGAATCAACTGCGCCTCGCGGTCGGCTTCGGAAAAGGGCTGGATGCAGCGCTTTTCGACCAACGGCACAAAGGCAGGCAAAAAAGCGCGCCCCACCGCCTGCGTAAAGGCAAAATCCGCCGCCCAATTGCCTGTGTTCAGATCATCATAGAAAATCCCGCCCACACCGCGCGCGCGCCCGCGATGGGGCACAAAGAAATATTCATCGGCCCAAGCCTTGAATTTGGGGTAATAGTCAGGGCTATGCGCATCGCAGGCCGCACGCATTTGGGCGTGAAAATGGGCGGTATCTTCGGCATATTCGATGGCAGGGTTCAGGTCCGATCCGCCGCCAAACCACCATGCATGAGGTGTCCAAAACATGCGGGTGTTCATATGCACGGCGGGCGATTGTGGGTTTTTCATATGGGCGACCAAACTGATGCCGCTGGCCCAAAAGCGCGGATCACTTTCCATCCCCGGCACACCGCGCGCGGCCATGGCCTTTTGCGCGCGCGGGGCAAGTTCGCCATGAACCGCCGAGACATTGACCCCCACCTTTTCAAACACGCGCCCACCGCGCATCACGCTCATCAGCCCGCCACCGCCACCATCGCGCGCAGTTTCCGATACTTCGAACTGCCCGATGGGGCCTGTGCCAAACCGCTCTTCCAACCCTTCAAAGGCAGCAACAATCTGGTCGCGCAGGCTACGAAACCACGCTGCGGCCTGTGCCTTTTCGGTTTCAAATTCTGAAGCTGCGGCCATGATCCCTCCAAGTGCTGCGCGCGATCTGTCGCGTTAGCCTGACAGATGCTTGTCAATTTCCTTGATGTTATGGCATATCAGCCGCAAAGGTCTATAGTGCAGGCCATGTAAATCACGGGGATCGCTATGAAAACGACGCAACTGTGCCTTAGTCTGCCCTTCCTTGCCCTGTTGGCCGCCTGCGCCACCCCACAGCAGCGCTGCATCAGTCAGGCGACACGCGACATGGAAGTGGTCGATCAACTGATTGCCGACATCGAAGGCAATTTGCAGCGCGGCTTTGGCCTTGCGCGCGAGACAGTCTATCGCACCGAATTCCAAGATTGTACGCCAGCGCCCACGGCCAAATACCCAAATCCAAAGCCAAAGATGTGCCCCGTTCCAGTGCCTGAAACAGTCACCCGCCCCGTGGCCATAGACCTTGCCGCCGAAAGTGCGAAACTGGCCAGCCTAGAGAAAAAGCGCGCCCAGCAGGGTAAAACGGCGGCGGCAGCCATTCAGCAATGCCGCGCCACCTATCCTGAATAGGGCAGATTTTTTTGCGGGCATGCCGCTGAGTCACTGCGGCAGGGCGCAGGGATGGGCCTGCATACGGCGCCTATGGCCCCAAGGTGATGCAGGGAATCGCGCGCGCGGTCAGGCGGCGGCAGGCAAGGGCTGCGGCCTCTTCAGTCAGGCCAAGGAAATTGGCATCAAACCCGCCGCCCTTTTCGGTGACTTTGCGCAGGCTTTGGCCCAAGGTCGCGCTTTCGACCAATTGTGTTTTCAGCAAAATCCGTTCGGCGGCATCGCTGCTGGAAAAGCGCCCAATATTCACCCCCCAATGCGCGCCGCCTGACGTGGACAGGCGCGTGATGACTTCGCCCTTGCCCAGCAATTCAGGGGCGGGAGGTTCGGCAGCATTGGCTTTGGCCAGAACAGCTTGGTCATCATAAATCGGGGCCTGCCGCTGCGGCTGGGGTGCCGCGACCTCGGCAATGGGGGCAGCGGCGGGGGCAAGGCTGGCCAGTTGGGCGGCGGCGGGGGCGATGGCGCTGCGCGATGTGGTGCCGCCTTCATCGGTCGCAGCAGCAGGGGCAGGCGCTGCGGCAGCGACCATACTGGGCTGTGCCGCCACAGAATCTTGGGCAGGGACTTGGGCAGGATTTCGCGCGGGTGCAAGATCTGCGATTTTATGTGGCCTTGGCAGGGGGCGCAGGGTAGAGGGCTGGGCATTTTGCGCTGTCACAACGGGGGCGGCGGCTGTTGGCGTGCCATCTGCGGCCACGGCAAAGGGCAGATCAGCCGATGATGCCGCAAGGCCCGTCACCTCGGCCAAGGCTCCCGCGATACCATCGGCCATTTCGGCAACTTGCTCTTGCGCGCCTGTTGCCAGTTCCGAAAAATTGGGGCGCGGCATGGGGCGCGGCGAAGAAGTCAGCGTGACCACTTGGCGCACAGTTTTTGCAGCGCTGCCAAGCCCGCCTTGGGGCAGGCCATCTTCGACCATGGCATTGGCCAGCAATTCGTTATCGGCATTGTCAAATTGGGGCGGTGCGGGGGGCTGTTCGCCGACATTGCGTTTGGCCTTGGCAAAACCGCGATCGAGCATCTTTGCCATTTTCGCATTGCGATCGTCTGTGGATTTACCGCCAAACACCGTGGCAATCAGCCGCACCCCGCCCCGTTCCGCCGATGCGGTCAGGTTAAAACCTGCAGGCTGGGTGTATCCTGTTTTGATCCCATCCGCGCCTTTGTATGAATCCAAAAATTTGCGGTTGGTATTGGCAACATCTGTCAGGCCCGCATCGGTTTGGCGGCGCGAAAAGATATTGTAATACTGCGGGAAATCGTAAAACAAATGGCGGCCCAGAATGGACATATCCTTTGCCGTGGACACATGCCCCTTTGCCGTAAGCCCAGAGGCATTTTTGAACGAAGAATTGCGCATCCCCAACGCGCGCGCGGTGCGCGTCATGCGTTCGGCAAATTTGGCCTGACTGCCGCCGATGGCATCGCCAATGGCTTGGGCGGCATCATTGGCCGATTTGATGGCCGCCGCGCGGATCAGATAGCGCAGTTGAATCTTTTGCCCCGCCTTCAGCCCTAACCGCGATGGGGGCTGGGCTGCCGCGTTTTTGGACACAGTGATCATGCTATCAAGGCTAAGGTTGCCCCGCTCGATTTCCTGAAAGGCAATGTAGAGGGTCAGCATTTTGGTCAGCGACGCAGGGTGCAGCGGCGTTTCTGCATTATCCTCGAACAGCGTTTCGCCCGTGCGCGCATCCATCATGTAATAGGCTTCGGGTGCGGCAGATGCATATCCAACGCTCAGCGCCGCGCCCAGCGACACCGAGACAATGAACGCCAAGCTGCGCAGAAAACGCCCAAATGGGCCGTCTGCCATGATCATGTTGCGCCTGCTACTCTGCCTAAAGCCCCTCTGACGGGGGCATGTATGGGCACGATAGCACGGGCAATTCATTCAGAAAAGCCCTTATTTTCAAGGGGTTTGCGGGCTAAGTTCAGATGGGATTTCGCCCGCAGGCCCCCTAAGGGTTGTGGGCTGCGATCAGCCTATCCACAAGATAGGGCAATTCGGCAAGTGTTTTGATCTGCGCAAAGCGCGCGCAATCTTGCGGGGCATCGGCCAGCTCTAGCGCCCAAGTTAAATCATGCGGCACATGCACGCCCCAGCCGCCTGCCGCGATCATCGGCAGCACATCTGATTTCATCGAATTGCCCACCATCACCATGCCCTGCGGCTGCGCGCCGTGTTTATGGGCGATTTGGGTATAGGTCTGCGCGGATTTCTCGGACACGATTTCCACGCCGTGAAACATATCGCCCAGCCCTGATTGGGCCAATTTGCGTTCCTGATCCAACAAGTCGCCTTTGGTGATCAGCACCACCGCAAAGCGCTGCGCCATGGCGGCAACCGCTTCATAGGCATGGGGCAACAGATCGATGGGCTGGGACAGCATCTCGCGCCCTGCAGCCATGATTTCGGCAACCACATCCGCGGGAACAGTGCCGCGCGACACCTCGATCGCTGTTTCAATCATTGACAGGGTAAATCCCTTTACCCCGTAACCATAATGGCCCAGATTGCGCCGCTCGGCTGCCAAAAGCTTGGCGTGCAGGGTGTCGGCGGGGCAATAAGGCGCCAAAAGCGCTGCAAAACGATCCTGCGTCAGGCGAAAGAACGTCTCGTTCTGCCACAGCGTATCATCGGCATCGAATCCAATTGTTGTTATCATCCGCACCTCTGCGCGCATTTGTGGCCACACAGGCCCTTTTCGCAAGCGCGAAATGCGCTATACTAGGGCCATGACCAACAGTATATCAGATATCGCTTTGCCCCGCGCCCGCGCAGCCGTGCCTGCGATGATGGCCGATCACCCGCGCGACGGCGGCAGCAGCGACACGTCGATTTTGACGAAAACCGCACCCAAAACGGCGCGTCCGCCGATGTATAAGGTGATGCTGCTGAACGATGATTACACGCCGATGGAATTTGTCGTGCATGTGCTTGAGCGTTTCTTTGGTCTGAATCACGCGCAAGCCTTTGATATTATGCTGACAGTGCATAAAAAGGGTCTCGCCGTGGTGGGGGTGTTTTCTGCCGAAATCGCCGAAACAAAGGTGGCGCAAGTGATGGATTTTGCCCGCCGCCATCAGCACCCGCTGCAATGCACCATGGAAAAGGAGTAGGCCGCAAGGCCGCCCCTGATGCGATCTGCCCGATTTGATATGGCCCTGCGGGGTGATGACGCTTTGCACAGCGCGGCGCAGATTGTGGTTTTTGGCCCGCAGGCCGAGGATGATCTTTCGGCCCTGCCCCGCGATGGTGTGACTGTGGTGACGGGATTTAAGCCCGACTATGACCATTTCGCGCGCCTTGGGCGGAACGTGGTGGCAGATGCCGAAGCTGCGCCTCAGGCCGATTTGGCCATTGTATGCCTGCCCCGTTCCAAACCCGCCGCACGCGATATGCTGGCGCGGGCCGCGGGTTGTTTGCGCGCAGGTGGGCGGCTGATGCTGGACGGGCAAAAAACCGACGGTATTGGCGCGGTTTTGAAAGACCTTGCGGATTTGGGCGCAGATTTGGGCGAAGTGATATCCAAAGCCCATGGCAAATTGGCTGTATTCACCCCGCCTGCGCGCCTGAGCCACTGGTTAGCTGCGCCCCAAAAAATTGACGGTGGATTTGTCACCCACGTGGGGGTTTTTTCGGCCGATGGGCCTGACCGCGCCTCGCAGCTTTTGGCCGAAATCTTGCCTGCAAAACTGCCATCGCGCGTGGCGGATTTTGGGGCGGGTTGGGGGTATCTTGCGCGGGAGATCTTGGCACGGGACGGGGTGCGCAGCCTTGATCTGATCGAGGCGGATGCAGCAGCGCTGGCTTGCGCGCGCCAGAATATTCCCGATCCGCGCGCCAGCTTTCATTGGGCAGATGTGGGCGAGGTGCGCCCTGCCCTGCCATGGGAGGCAGTGGTGATGAACCCGCCGTTTCACACCACGCGCAGTGCCAATCCCGCCTTGGGGCTGGCCTTTATCACGGCGGCCCATGCGCGGCTGGCGGGGCATGGCCAACTTTGGGTGGTGGCGAATCGCCAATTGCCCTATCCCGCCGCGCTGCGCGGGTTGTTTCGCGACGTTGAAGAATTTGGCCGCGATCCCACGTTTCGATTGATCCGCGCGGCCTTTCCCATTCGGGCGCGCTAGGCTCGCGGCGCTGCCGCGCGCGACAGGCGGTCATTGATGGCGCGGCCAAGCCCGATGTTCGGGATGGGGGCCACGGCAATGCGAGATATACCGCGCTGCAAGGCCAGATCATCTGCCGCGCGCAGGCTGGCGAACAGATTAGCCGCGGCCTGCACCACATCGCCGCTGGCCGACAGGGTGATATCGCCACCAATCGCGCCAAAGCCTATCATCACTTCGCCCTGCAGGGCGGCCGTGGCATTCAACCGAAGTGCGGCATTCGGCGCGTAATGCGAGGCCAGTTGACCCGGTGCTACAGGCCGCGCGCTGTTGTCATGGCCCACAGCCACCCGCGCGCCCAAGGCGGCCTCGATCTCTTCTTGCGCAAGCCCGCCTTGGCGCAGGATTTGAGGCCCATCCAGCAGCGACAGAATCGTCGATTCCACCCCCACTGCGCAAGGTCCACCATCCAGTATGGCAGCAATCTTGCCGCCCAAACCCTCTATCACATGTGCGGCCATGGTGGGCGATATGCGGCCCGAAGGGTTGGCCGATGGGGCTGCAATCGGGCCAGCAAAGGCACGCAACAGTGCAAGGGCCACAGGATGGGCAGGCACACGCAGCGCGACCGATGGCAGATCGGCTGTCACCAATGGCGACAGGCCAGCGGCAGCCCGCAAAGGCAAGACCAGCGTCAGCGGCCCCGGCCAGAATCGCTGTGCCAAATCACGCGCGGCGGGGCTGAACACAGCAATATCTTCTGCCTGTGCCAAAGCTTCGACATGCACGATCAACGGGTTAAACCTTGGACGACCTTTGGCATCGAAAATGCGCGCAACCGCCAGATCATCGCGTGCATCGCCGCCAAGCCCATAGACTGTCTCGGTTGGAAAGGCGACAAGCCCGCCCGCGCGCAACTGCGCGGCAGCGCTGTCAAGGCCGCTGGCATCGGGGGCAAGGGTGGCGGTTTGGATCATAATTGTGCCAGCATTGGGGGCAGCAAGGCGCGGTTTGCGCCATCGCTTGCCCTGCCATAGACCGAAAGCCGCCCCTTTGCCAAGATCACATGCCCGAACCCCAACCACCCAAACCCGCCGCTCACACCCGCCACCCCGCCTGCGCGCCCCATGCAGGGGCCATAGGGCTTTACGATTTGGACGCAGATGCGCTAGGTCTGCAGCCATACCCGCAAAAGGTGCTGCCACATGCCCGATACGCCCGACACGCCCAATATGCCCAATGATCCGCCACAGCCCGCAGCCGAACCTATTGGCCCTGCCCAATCGGCCTATGCCCGCATTGTGCAGTATATTCGCGCCTTTGAGGCGCAGTTAGACGCGGGCCAAGAGGTGGCGATGGGCTTTGCAGGCAGCGAGGCGGGCGTGCTGCGCATTGAAGGTATCGGCTTTTTCGACCCTGATCTGATCACCTTTTACGGGCGCGATGAGGCGGGGCAAAAGACACAATTGATCCAGCATTTCAGCCAGCTCTCTGTGCTGCTGCGCGCAGCCCCAGTGGCCAATACCTCTGCCCCCGCGCGGCGCATTGGCTTTGTTTTGCAGGCAGGCTGGCGGGGCGGCGAGGCGGGGGACGGATCGGCCTAGGCTTTGGCCCCTAGCCCAGCGCAGGGCCAATCTGGCGCAGAATCTTTGCATTGGCTTGATAATCATTGCCAAGTGCGCGTGACAAAGCGCGCAAGATGCACTATGGCACCTATCAAAGTCAGCTTTTAAGGAAACACGATATGGCCGAACACAAGCCCGGTAGCATGGATACCAAAGTTCAGGAAAAGACCTTTGCAAACTTCATCCGCTTTGTGATTTGGGGCACGGCCATCACGCTGGGCACCTTGGTATTTTTAGCCTTGGCCAACGGCTAAGCCATTTAAAGGACATCCCATGATGCTGCGCGCCCTTGTTGCCATGTCATTGCTGCTGCTTGCCGCTTGTGGGGCGGCGCAGAACACTTT
This sequence comes from Rhodobacter sp., assembly GCA_027490955.1. Lineage (GTDB taxonomy): Bacteria > Pseudomonadota > Alphaproteobacteria > Rhodobacterales > Rhodobacteraceae > Cypionkella. Next base: position 57,762 of record JAIXXB010000010.1, on the reverse strand, counting down.
TGCCGATGACGCAGCCATTGCGCAGGCGCGCTATGTGTCGGGCGAGCCAAGTTCGATCACCTTGTTCACAGTGGTCAACACAAGGTCTGGGGCAGGCGCACATTCGGCGTTGTTGGTGAATGGGTCCGAAACTGTGTTGTTTGATCCTGCAGGGTCATTCCAATTGCGCTTTATGCCAGAGCGCGGCGACGTGCTGTATGGGGCCAGCCCAAGATGGATGAACGCCTATAAGGATTACCACGCACGCGAGACGCATTTTGTGCGCGCGCAAACGCTGCTGGTCTCGCCAGCGGTGGCCGAACAATTGCTTGCAGCGGTCAAGGCGAATGGTGCCGTGGCAAAGGCGCATTGCGCCAATTCCATCTCGCGGATTTTGGGGCGTGTTCCGGGGTTCGAACAGATCAAAACCACCTATTGGCCGCTGCAATTGGAAGAGGCGTTTGGCCAAAACCCCAATGTAACCAATGCCGTATACACAGACGCTACAGTCGACAAAAGCCATGGCGTCGCCTTTATCGACAAAGAGGACACGGCCGCGCTTGCGGCGGCGGGGTTGGCCCCCTAGCCTGCGGGAAAAGCAGCGGGCGAGATATGCGCATTTTCGGGGTGATTCTGGCAGGCGGCCAAGGGCGGCGTTTGGGCGGCCTTGATAAGGCTGCGCTGGATTTAGGGGGCGCGCGTTTGGTGGATTTAGCACTGGCGCGGCTGCAGCCGCAGGTCGATACAGCGGCCATTTCATCGAATACAGGCGCGGGATTGGCAGCGCTGGGCGTGCCGATTTTGGCAGATGCAGCGCCGCTGGGCCCGCTGGCAGGGGTGCTGGCTGCGATGCATTGGGCAGCGCCGCAGGGCGCGGATTACATCGCCAGCGTGGCGGTTGATTGCCCGCATTTCCCCTGCGATTTGGTCGCGCAGTTGCGCCTTGCGCTGGAAAGCGGCGCAGAGGTTGCGCTGGCACGGGCGGGGCGTGTGCATGGCACATTTGGCCTGTGGCCCATCGCTGCGCGCGATGACTTGGCGCGGTTTCTCAGTTCGGGCGCAAATCCCAAAGTGATGGATTTTGCGGCGCGCTATCCGCTGGCCTATGCCGATTTTCCCGATGAGGCCGCCTTTGACAATATCAACACGCCGCAAGATTTGGCGCGGCTGCGGCAGGCGGTGCAGCCGTGAAAATCTATGGCGTCATCGGCTGGAAAAATGCGGGCAAAACCAGTTTGATGGAACGTCTGGTGGCTGAATTCACCGCGCGCGGCTATGATGTGTCTACCATCAAGCATGTGCATCACGATGTTGACCTAGACCAGCCTGGCAAGGACAGCCACCGCCATCGCGCGGCGGGCGCGCGCGAGGTGATTTTGGCAGGCGCGCATCGGTTTGCCCTGATGGTCGAACACCCTCTGGGCAAAGAGCCGCCCCTTGCGCAGGTGATCGCGCGGCTAAGCCCAGTCGATTTGGTCCTGATCGAAGGCTACAAACGCGACAGCCACCCCAAGATCGAAGTTTGGCGTGCGCAGGCAGGCCACGATCTGATTCAAACGGGTGATCCCACCATTCGTGCAGTAGCCACCGACACTGCGCTGCCACCCCTGACAGTGCCTTGCCTAGATTTGAACAATACAGGCGAAATTGCCGATTTCATTGCTGCCGATATCGGCCTTGGCCTGCCCATGGGCGGGAAGAGCCTTGTTTGAACGGGTCATCATCGTGGATTGGTCGGCGGGTTCTGTGCCTTCGCCTGCAAAGCCGTCATCAGATGCAATATGGACATGCTGCGCCAGTGCCAAAGGCGAGGCTGTGCAGTATCACCGCACCCGCGCGCAGGCAGAGGCCTATGTGCGCGGGCAGATACAAGACGCCCAAGCGCAGGGCGCGCGGCTGCTGATTGGCTGCGATTTTCCCTTTGGCTATCCGCGCGGATTTGCCCATGCGCTGACGGGGCGGGCAGATGCCCGCGCGCTGTGGCACTATTTGCAAGACAAGATTACCGATAGCGATAGCAACGCCAACAATCGCTTTGACGTGGCAGATGCCATCAACGCGCGCTTTGGCAATGGCCCATTTTGGGGCCACCCCGCAGGGCAGACCACCCCCCATGTGCCCGCACGCAAAACAGTGGATTATTCCGCCCTGCCCTTTGCGGAAAGACGCAGGATTGAACGGGCAATTCCCAGCGCCCAGCCCGTGTGGAAGCTGTTTACAACAGGCAGTGTGGGCAGTCAGGCTTTGATGGGCTTGCCGATGATTGCGCGAATGGCTGCGATCAATGGGGTCAGCGTTTGGCCGTTTGACGATGCGCTATCGGGTGTGGTCTTGGCGGAAGTTTACCCTTCGCTTTTGGCCAAAGCAGTTGCGCGGCACATGGCGCAAGGCGGCGCGATCAAAGACGCGGTGCAAGTGCAGCTTTTGGCCCGCGCATTTCTGCATTTGCCGCCCCAAAAATGGGCCGATCTGCTGGCCCTCCCCCACCCAGATGCCCGCGAAGAGGGCTGGATTTTGGGAGCGGGATTTGCCGAGGTTTTGGAGGCCGCGCTATGAGCTATCAGGTATCGCATGGCCTGCCTGAAACCTACCGCGCAGCAGCGGCAGATCTGTACTGGCAAGCTTTTGGTGGCAAATTGGGGCCAGTCATGGGCCCGCCCGCGCGCGCACAAACCTACCTGCGCCGCGTGCTGCGGCTGGATCAATGCTTTGCCATTGTCCATGACAACCGCCTTTTGGGCATTGTCGGGCTGCATGGCGAAAGCGGCACCTTTGCAGGCGGCACGGCGCGCGATTTTGGGGCAGTATATGGGCGCTGGCGCGGTCTGTGGCGGCTGGGCCTGCTGACGCGCGTGGGCAGCAAAGACCCCGACATCGGCGCGCTGATGATCGATGGGTTTTCCGTGCATGCCGCAGCGCGCGGCCAAGGTGTGGGCGCGGCGCTGCTAAAGGCTGTGATGGACCACGCTCGCGCAACGGGGTTTGAGGCGGTGCAACTGGATGTGGTGGGCAGCAATTGGCGCGCACGCGAATTCTATCAGCGCCACGGGTTCACGGTGCAAAGCCAACACAACATCGGCGCGCTGCGGCTGATTTTTGGGTTTGACAGCACCGCGCGGATGCAGCGCATTCTTTAGCCATCGCGCACAAAGCTTAATCAAACGTGCCCAATACGCGGCCCAGCAGCATAAAGGCGCGCGCAGTGCGCGTGCTGGCTAGGGCGGCCAAATCTGAATCTTCGGCATTGGGTTCAAATTCGGTCAGGCAGCGGTCGAAGGCGCGCAAAAAGTGATGCGCTGCGTCCCGAAACACAGGATCATTGCGCAGCCGCCCCACGCAAAGCGCAAGGGCAGATCGGTCGCGCACCCCGCCAAGGGCCGCAACGGCGCGCCCACGCTCGCCCTTAGCAAACAACCGCCACGCATTGGGCGCGGCGGGGTCATGCTTAAGATCATCCATATAAATGCCGTCTTGGGCCAACAGCTTAAGCAAGGATTGCGCAGCGCGGATCAGTTTTGCGATGTCGCGGTTGGCCAAGGCGGCGCGCATCGCTGCAAATCCTGCCGCATCATCAGGCCCATCAGGAAAGTTCATGGCGCGGATAAATTCATCCGCCGTAAGCGGTGGGCCAGCGGATTCGGGCTGTGCGCCTAGGGCAAGGGCAGGCTCTTCGGGTGGCATCAGCGCCTTTGGGTTGGGCACTGCGCGGGCCTTGCCACGGCCGCCATCAAGGCCCCTGCCGACATTGGCCGCAATATTGACCAAAGTCGCCTGCGTTTGCTGGGTTTGTTGGGCGATCTCATCCAACTTGCGCGAAAGAGAGGGCTGCAGCGCTGGATCAATCTGACCTTGGCCAGACAAAAACGCCTTGCGCATCGCATCGACCGAGGCTTGCAGCCGCGCCGCCTCGTCGCGCAGGGCGCGCACCGAGCGCAGCGTCACCAAAACCCCAAAAACCAGCGTGATCGGCACGAAGAGCAGCACCAAAGTCATCAGCGTTGATGGGGGCGAGCCATCTGCGGGCGCATAGCTTAGGACGGCGGCCACCCAAGTGGCAGTCAATGCAGCAGCCACCCATTCGGCCATATAGGCCAAAGGCTTGCTGCGCTTGCGCGAGGGGTATTTCCCCAAATCAAGAGGTCTGACTTTAACCTTTTTCATCGCACTTTATCTGACACGGGTGATTTGCCACGATTGGCGGCCTAGGGCCATTTATTGATAGGTAATTGCAATAATCTCATAACTGCGTTTGCCACCGGGCGTAGTGACATCAACCGAATCGCCCGTTTCTTTGCCGATCAGGGCGCGGGCCAAAGGCGAGCGGATATTGAGCAGATTCTTTTCGATATCTGCCTCGCTTTCGCCAACAATCTGATATGTTTTCTCTTCGCCGCTGTCTTCGTCGACCAAGGCCACTGTCGCACCAAATTTGATCGCACCCGATAACTTGGACGGATCAATCACTTCGGCAAGGCTAATCATCGCCTCAAGCTCTTTGATGCGGCCCTCGATGAAACTTTGTTTTTCACGTGCCGAATGATATTCGGCATTTTCCGACAGATCGCCATGTTCGCGCGCCTCGGATATGGCGCGGATGATCGCAGGGCGTTCGTAGAGTTTTAAATGCTTCAACTCGTCGTCCAGCGCCACAAAGCCGCGCCGTGTCATTGGAATCTTTTCCATAATTTCCTAGCCTTTGACCCTAACTTTGGGACAATTTCCAAACAAGAAGGCCACGGCCCTATTCAGGCCATGACCCAGAACTTTGCAGCACCAGACCCGACCCGCCACAAGATTGCAAGCATCAAATGGCGCGGGCTGGCGGCGCAGCTAAAACCATTGCCCCGGTTCCATCAAGCCCAAATCCATCAACTGCTGGCTGTGCCATTCAAAAGGCGTGGAATTTTGCCACAGGTAGGTGTTGATGGCAAACCGCGATCCAGGATTGGCGCGCAGGGCTTTGGCGGTGCGAAAAGACGCGATGGCAGTGGTCAAATTGTTATGCCACGGGCAGGCATAGGTGTTCATCTCTTCGTCCGAGAGGGTGAAATCATCGCGCAGCGTCAGGCCCAGTTTGGCGCGAAACAGCGCGATGCGGTCGATGCGGCGGCGCGTCCAGGGCACATATTCCTCAAACCGCCAGCGCAGACCGCCGTAAAAATCCAATTGGCGTTCGCGGTGCGCCCAATTATTCGCCGCATCTTCGCGCGCCAGCGCATAATAGCCCGTCTTATCCAGATGTGCGGTTTCCAGCGAAACGGCATTGGGGTGATCTGTCAGGTTTTCGGCGTAAATGTCGATGACATAGCTAATCATCGCCTCGCGCCGTTCTTCGCCGTGAAAGGCCAGCATTTCGGCCACTTTGCGCTGCTCGAGAAAGGGAAAGAACAAATATTCAGCATTATAGCAATAAAACAACCATGTATTGGGGGCGGCGGCGATCAGGGCGTTGACCATGCGCTGCAAAATGCCCGTTTCAAAGACCTGCGTGTCAACGCGGGCGATCTTGGCCTCTAGCGCGGCGGGCAGTTCAATTTGCGGCGCGGCCAACAAAATCACGGGTGCAAAGCCGATATCTAGGTGGTGACGCAGGGTTGTGTCCACCTCAACATCATCTTCGGCCAAAATCATGGCCACAGGGCCTTTGGCCAAACTTGCCTTTTCGGCGGCCAAAAACGCATACAAACTGGGGTAGCGCATTCCGAATCCCTTTCGCGTGCAACCTTCGCGCGACTGGGTCAAGATGGGGTTAACGTGCCCAGTTTGGCAAGACCTTTACAGGTGGACATTGCAGGAGAGGGGGCAAAGCGTGTAAAGCCTGCCCAACGCCAAAGGGGCCGCCCAAATGACCACTGTCAAAACCCACGCCAACACCGCTGCGCCCGCCCCGAATGAGCAGGGCAAAAAACTGTTCATCAAAACCTATGGCTGCCAAATGAACGTCTATGACAGCGAGCGTATGGCCGAAGCAATGGGCAGCGATGGCTATACACAGGTAGACAGCGCCGAGGCCGCCGATATGGTGCTGATCAACACCTGCCATATCCGCGAAAAGGCCAGCGAAAAGCTGTATTCAGATTTGGGCCGCTTGCGCAAACTGAAAAAGGATAAGCCTAATTTGAAAATTGGCGTTGCAGGCTGCGTTGCGCAGGCCGAAGGGGCCGAGATATTGCGCCGCGCACCACAGGTGGATGTGGTGGTGGGCCCGCAGGCCTATCACCGCCTGCCTGCCATGGCACGCGCGGCGCGCGCAGGGCAAACCCAGCAACTGGACACAGATTTTCCCACCGAGGACAAGTTTGACAATCTGCCAAAGGCGCGCGCCGCGCGCGGCCCGATGGCATTTTTAACAGTGCAAGAAGGCTGCGATAAATTCTGCGCCTTTTGCGTTGTGCCCTACACCCGCGGGGCCGAGGTGTCGCGCCCTGTCAGCCGTATTCTGGACGAGGCGCGCGCTTTGGTCGATCGCGGTGTGCGTGACATCACGCTGCTGGGGCAAAATGTGAATGCCTATCACGGCACGGGGGCAGCGGGGGATGTAACGCTTGCAGGGCTGATCCGCGCGCTGGCCAAGGTCGACGGATTGCTGCGCATCCGCTATACCACCTCGCACCCCAATGACATGGGCGATGATCTGATTGCCGCCCATGGCGAAGTGGCGCAATTGATGCCCTATCTGCATTTGCCCGTGCAATCGGGTTCGGACAAAATCCTAAAGGCGATGAACCGCAAACATACGGCCGAACATTATCTGCGCCTGATCGAACGGATCAGGGCCGCGCGGCCAGATATCCTACTGTCATCTGATTTCATCGCTGGTTTTCCGGGCGAGACGGACAAAGACCATGCAGCAACGATGGATCTGATACGGCAGGTGGGCTTTGGCGCGGCCTATTCGTTCAAGTATTCGGCCCGCCCGGGCACGCCCGCCGCCGAAAAGGCGGAAGTTGACAGCGAAGTTGCCGATGCCCGTCTGCAAGAGATGCAAGCCCTGCTGTCAGCGCAGCAATACGCGCTGCAGGCAGCAATGGTGGGCCGCGAAGTAGGGGTGTTATACGAAAAGGCAGGCAGGCTAGAGGGGCAATTGGTGGGCAAGTCCGATCATCTTCACGCCGTGCATGTCACCGACCCTGCAGGCAAGATTGGCGAATTGGTGCGGGTGAAGATCACCGAATCCGTGACCAATTCCCTGAAAGGTCAAAGAATTGGTTAAGCTAAAGCGCTGAAAATGGCCTTCGCGGGGCAGCACGGCCGCCCTATCCAGCCTTCAGGTTGAAATGCGGCAAGAATGTGGCGCACATCCCCTGATTGCGCCAGAATCCACTTTACAACGCAGCAGGCATGGCTGAAAAACACCCTACGCAACTGCCAGCGTGTGGGGGGAGTGGAAGTGCCAAAACTTTCCAATGTAAAAGCGGGTCTACTTGCCGTTGTGGCCCTGATACTTGCTATGGGCTTTGCAGGCCAAGCCAGCGCGCAAAACGCGCCGCAGGTTGCTGGAAAAATCCAATGGGGCATTTGGGTTGACCGCGACGGATGTATGCATTGGTGGGCAGATGGCGGTGTCGAAGGCTATATGCTGGATCGGGTTCATCCGCAAACGGGCAAACCTGTGTGCATCAAACGCAACACATGCCTTGTGCAAAACACAGACCAACTTTTCGCTACCGATTCGGCGCAACTGTCGGCTCATGGCCGCGCCTATTTGCAGCAGTTTTTCCAAAGCGCGGGTGCCTTTGGCTATGCGGTATACGGGCATACCGATTCGCGCGCCTCGGATGAATACAACATCAACCTGTCCCAGCGCCGCGCCCGCGCGGTTGCCGATGTGGCACGATCTGTGGGCGCTATGGTGGAACGCGAAATCGGCTTTGGCGAGCGTCAGCCCGTGGCCCCGAACGATTCAGCCCAAAACATGGCGCTGAACCGCCGCGTTGAAATCGTCTGCTACCGGTGGTGAGGGATATGACAAAAATGACCAAAAATGCACGCGCGACGATGGCTCGGTTTGGGCTGGTGGCTTTGGCCGCACTAACACTGACGGCCTGCGGCGGCCTTGGCACCTTTGGCCCCTATCGCGGCCCAAACTCGCTGATTGCATCGCCCATCGACCGCGGCATTGTCGATCGCGGCGTTCTGCGCGATGGCGAGGCTGCAATTGTCTATGACCCCGACGGCTGCCAAGGCTGGCTGATTGATGACGGCATCGAAGGCTATTCTGGCCGCAGGTTTGACCCCGTTTCGGGCCTGCCTATTTGCAACAACGCATACCCGCCCGGCACAGTGCTGGGCAATTACCAAACCGATGGTCGCAGCAACCGCAGCGATTGGGTCAAAGGAACGATTGGCAACAACGGCGGCTATTGACCGCGCTGGTTGCCGCTACTGCTTGCCTTGGCTAGGTTTAGTTTGGCCGCATCGGCATTGATGCGGCCTTTCCATTTGGCGACAAATCGCGCCCAATATCGTGGCGGGTGCGGCGCTTTGTCATCAAAATGTAGCAGATTGCGCGAAATAACTCTTGCACGCAGGGGCGCATGGTCACACAGTTTGGATATGCTGCCTTATAACCTACAAAGGAGACGCACTTGGGCATCAGCGCGCTGACCCCCCCGAAAGCCCCCGAGGATTTGGTTGAAACGCTCCTCGAATTTCCCGATAACCGAGTGCTGATCAGCCTGTGCGGTGAATTTGACCGCAACTTGGCGCAGATCGAACATCAGGCAGGGGTGCATATTTTAAGGCGGGGCAATCGGTTGGCGGTGATTGGCGATAAGGGTGCAAGAGAGCAGGCCGCCGCCGTTTTGCGCGGCTTATATGCGCGACTTGAATCTGGGCGCGAAGTGCAAGCGGGCGATATCGATGCTGCCATGCGTCTGGGCAAACCGCTGCCAGATGTCCTGATGCCCGAAGGCGGCGAGCAGATTGAAATGTTCACGGGTGGTGGCGGTGTCGAACTGCGCACCCGCAAAAAACCTGTCGAGCCGCGCACCGAGGCGCAAAAAACCTATGTTGCCAATTTGTTTGCCAATGAATTGGGCTTTGGCATTGGCCCTGCGGGCACGGGCAAAACCTATTTGGCCGTGGCCGTGGGCGTGACCATGCTGGTATCGGGTGCGGTGGAAAAAATCATCCTCTCGCGCCCTGCTGTCGAGGCGGGCGAGAGGTTGGGGTTTCTTCCCGGTGATATGAAGGAAAAAATCGATCCCTATATGCAGCCGCTTTACGATGCGCTGAATGACTTTTTGCCGCAAAAACAGCTTGCCAAATTGATGGAAGAAAAGCGCATCGAAATTGCGCCTTTGGCCTTTATGCGCGGGCGCACGCTGTCCAATGCCTTTGTCGTGCTGGACGAGGCGCAAAATGCCACGGCGATGCAGATGAAAATGTTCCTCACCCGCCTTGGGCAGGGCAGCCGTATGGTGATCACGGGCGATCGCAGCCAAGTGGATTTGCCGCGCGGCGTGCCTTCGGGCCTTGCCGAGGCGGAGCGGATTTTGAAAGGCGTGAAGGGTGTCAGCTTTAACTACTTCATGTCTAAAGATGTGGTGCGCCATCCGCTGGTCGCCCGCATCATCGAAGCCTATGAATCCGACGAGGCGCAGCCCAGTTGAGGGCGCAGCCCAAATCGGCTAATGGGCGGCATGGAAGATTTTGCTGACGTTGTCATCGAAGATGACCGCTGGGTTGCGGTTGGGTTGCAAGATTTGGCCCAGCGCGCCGCCCTTGCCACCTTTGACGAGCTTGGCTTGCCTGTAGCGGGCTTTACGCTGTGTGTGATGGGCTGCGATGATGCCCGAATCGCCGCGCTCAACGCCGATTTTCGCGGCAAGCCTAGCCCGACGAATGTTCTAAGCTGGCCGTCAGAAGAGCGCGGCGCACGCGTTGCAGGCCAAATGCCCGCTGTGCCGCAGGCGGGCGATTTGGATGATCCTGACCATTTGGGCGATATCGCGCTGGCCTTTGACACCTGCCATGCCGAGGCAAAGGCAGGCAACAAACCGCTTACAGATCACATTACGCATCTGATCGTGCATGGAATTTTGCATATTTTAGGATTTGACCATATAAGAGAGCCGGATGGTGATCTGATGGAGGCCGTCGAGGCGCGCGTGATGGCGCGATTGGGTCTGCCAAACCCCTATGATACCCCCGAAGATCAGGGGCAGTGACGACAGTGTGACAGCAATTTTTTGGACAAGGACAAATGGGCAGTAGCAGCGACGCTTTAGGTAGTACCGCAGACGACGAAGGTTCAAGTAGCGAGGGGCAAGGACGCGGGGTGTTAAGCCGCATCTTTGAAGCGCTGGGAGGTGGTGGTGGCAAAGCCCATACCATCCCGACACTGCCCCTTAGTGGCACGCCAGATACGGGGCCAAATATGGCGCAACTGGGCCTATCCAACCTACGCCGCCTGCGCGTGGATGATGTATCTATCCCAAAAGCTGACATCGCCGCCGTGCCCCTCGACATTGAAAAAGATGCCCTTGTCGAGGCGTTTCGCACCCATGGGTTTTCGCGCCTGCCCGTCTACAAGGGCACGCTGGATCACCCGCAAGGTTTGGTTTTGCTGAAAGATTTGGCGCTGCAACATGGCTTTGGTGCGGCGGGGCGTTTTAGCCTGCGCAAATTACTGCGCCCAGTTCTCTATGCCCCACCCTCTATGCCTGCTGCCGTTCTGCTGCAAAAAATGCAGCGCGACCGCGTGCATATGGCATTGGTCATTGATGAATACGGCGGGGTTGATGGTTTGGTAACCATCGAAGACCTGATTGAGACAGTCATTGGCGAAATTGAAGACGAGCATGACGAAGACGAAGGCGTTTTGTGGAAACAGGAAAAAGAGGGCGTTTATATTGCCCAGTCCACTGCTCCGCTAGAGGAGTTCGAGGCCGAGATTGGGATGACGCTGCGCTCTAGCGAAGATGATGATGACATCGACACTTTGGGCGGGCTGGTCTTTGTGCGCGTGGGCCGCGTGCCTGTGCGCGGCGAAATAGTGCCCCATGAAAGCGGCGCAGAGTTTGAGGTGGTTGATGCCGATCCGCGCCGCATCAAGCGCCTGCGTGTCCGTTTGCCAGGGTTTGGTGCGGCAAAGCCCAACCCAGAGGGTGGTGCCGACATCGGGATCGAGACCAAGTAATGGCGCGTCGGCCATATATATCGCGCTGGCGGCTGGGAACGTCCAGCTTCGCAGCGGGGGTGGTTGCAGCCTCTGGCCAAGCGCCCTTGGACCTTTGGTATCTGTCCCTGCCCGCGCTGGCGGTGTTGTTTGCGCTGATTTTGGGGCAGGTGAAGGTGCCGCGCTATGCCGCCTTTGCCGCATGGACGGGCGGGGCGGGGTATTTTTGCGCCGCACTGTCTTGGCTGATCTCTCCCTTTCTGGTCGAGGCGGACACATATGCGTGGATGGCCCCTTTCGCGCTGCTGATCATGGGATTTGGCCTTGCACTGTTCTGGGCGCTGGCGGCGTGGATTGCCATGCAGCTGCCGCGCCCTGCCATTGGGCTGGCAGTTATGCTGGCGGCGGCGGAATTGGCGCGCGGCTATGTGTTGACGGGGTTTCCATGGGCGCTGCTGGGCCATATCTGGATTGACACGCCTGTGGCGCAATTGGCTGCCTATGTCGGGCCCAGCGGCCTTACGCTGCTGACCACCGCCACGGCCATGGGCCTTGCTGCGGGCAAGATTTGGGGCCGCATCGCTGCGCCTTTGGGCGTGGCTGCGTTTTGGGCAGGCGGGGTTTGGACGCTAAGCCAACCTATGCCAGCAGACAGCGCCTTTACCCTGCGCCTTGTGCAGCCCAATGCTGAACAATCGCTGAAATGGGATGCCGCCCAAGCGCAGGTGTTCTACGATCGTTTGATCCGCGCGACCAGCGCCGCACCCCAGCCCGATATCGTGATTTGGCCCGAAACTGCCCTGCCCTATTTGCAAGAGCAAAACGAAGGGATCACAGCCGACATGGCCCGCGCCGCAAATGGGGCCACGCTGATCTATGGTCGCCAGCGCGTCTCGGGTGATCGCGGCTATAACAGTCTTTCGGTGCTGAACACGGCGGGCAAGGAATCGGCGCTGTATGACAAACATCATCTTGTGCCATTTGGCGAATACATCCCCTTGGGCGATCTGATGTATGATTGGTTTGGCCTGTCGGCCTTTGCCGCGCAACTGGGCAATGGGTATTCGGCAGGAACAGGGCCTACGGTTATTGATTTGGGCACGGCGGGGGGCAAGTTCTTGCCCCTCATCTGCTATGAGGCCGTCTTTCCCCAAGATTTGCGCAGTGTGACGCGCCCAGATTGGCTGCTGCATGTGACCAATGACGCATGGTTTGGCACGCTGACTGGCCCGTTCCAACATGCCGCCCAATCACGTCTGCGCGCCATTGAGCAGGGCCTTCCTATGGTGCGGGTCGCCAATACGGGGGTGACTGTGGTTTATGATGCCCGCGGGCGTTTGCGCGCCGAGCTGCCCTTTGGCACCGAGGCGCATTTGGACACGGTGCTGCCCAGCGCTTTGCCTGCCCCGCTTTATGCCCGCTTTGGCGAGGCACCGCTGCTGCTGTTGCTGGCGGGTGGCTTTGCACTGGCCTTTTTGCGGCCCAAACGCATCAGATATTGACGCAGGCGGCAAATGCCCTTAGCGCAGGGCCATCTGGCACAACGGCTTCCTGACGTGCGCAGAATATGTATTGGAGCAAGACCCCATGAGTAGACAAGACTACACCTTCACCTCGGAATCCGTTTCCGAGGGGCATCCCGACAAGCTGTGCGACCGCGTCTCTGATGCCGTGCTAGATGCGTTCCTGACTGCCGAGCCAAACGCGCGCGTGGCCTGCGAAACATTTGCCACCACCAACCGCGTGGTTGTGGGCGGAGAAGTGGGGTTGTCCAGCAAAGAGGCAACCAAAGCCATGGTTGATCGTGTCGATGCCATCGTACGCGATTGCGTGCGCGACATTGGTTATGAGCAAAAGAAATTCCACTGGGAAAAGATCAAGGTGCATAATTATTTGCACGAACAATCCGCCCATATCGCCCAAGGCGTAGACCGCGATGGTGCGGGCGATCAGGGTATCATGTTTGGCTATGCCTGCCGTGAAACACCCGAATTGATGCCTGCGCCCATTCAATACGCCCATGCCATTTTGCGCCGCTTGGCCGAAGTGCGCAAATCTGGCAAAGAGCCAACCTTGGGGCCTGATGCGAAAAGCCAGTTGTCGCTGCGCTATGCAGCGGGAAAACCTGTCGAAGTGACCTCGATCGTGCTGTCGACGCAGCACACGTCCAAACGGCAGACGTCAAAGGTGATTCGCGGTATTGTCGAACCCTATATCCGCGAGATTTTGCCCGAAGGCTGGATCACCAAGAAAACCGAATGGCATGTGAATCCCACGGGGACTTTCGTGATTGGCGGGCCTGATGGCGATGCGGGCCTGACGGGGCGCAAGATTATTGTGGATACCTACGGCGGCGCGGCCCCGCATGGGGGGGGCGCATTTTCGGGCAAAGACCCAACCAAGGTTGACCGCAGCGCGGCCTATGCTGCGCGCTATCTGGCGAAAAACGTGGTGGCAGCAGGCCTTGCTGACCGCTGCACGATCCAGATTTCCTATGCGATTGGTGTGGCAAAACCCTTGTCGATTTATGTCGACACCCATGGCACGGGCCAAGTCGAAGATGCGGCGATTGAACGCGCCGTGGCCCAAGCGATGGACCTGACCCCGCGCGGCATTCGCACACAACTTGGCCTGACCAAACCCATCTATGCCCGCACCAGCGCCTACGGCCATTTTGGCCGCGCCCCCGAAGCCGACGGCGGCTTTAGCTGGGAGCGGACGGATTTGATCGACGCAATCAAAAAGGCGGTGTAAGCCCGCTTATGGCGCAAAAAGGCGGGGGAAGCCCCGCCTTTTCTTATTCCTCAGCCGCCGCCGCAATCTCATCGGCAAGCTCCCATAACTCTGCCGCCTCACCATTGGCCAGCAGAACCACCGATACCCCAGATGTCAAATTGCGCAGGTAATAGGTGGATGTGCCCGTCCAACTGCCCGAATGGGCGGCAAAGCTTTCGCCGTCCGCTTCGTAAACTTGCCAGCCATAACCATAGCCAATGTCATCTTCGTCGCGCGCTGGATTGCCATCGTCAAAGCGGCCTTCAACGAACAGCGCCTCGGTATCATCAAGCAGGCCGCCCGCGCTAAGGGCCGCTTCGTATTTTGCCAAATCGGTTAGTGTGGAAAACACATTGCCATCGCCCTGCGCGACATTCGGGTCCATCGCCACCTCAAAATCGCCACCCGTTCCGTCATAGCCCGTGACACGGCGGGCAGGGTCAGCAGGGTCTGGCAAGGCCGTGTCAGACATGCCCAAAGGCCCCCAGACACGGCTTTGCAGCACGTCCGCCAAATCATCGGCATCTTCGGCCGCCGCCACAAGCGCGCCCAGAACCAAATAACCCGTGTTGGAATATTCGAACCGCGCGCCGGGCGCATGGTCAAGCTCTTGCTCTGCCAACCAGTCTAGCACCTCGTCATTGGTCGTCTCGCTGCTATAGCCATCCCAATCCAGATAATCGGGCAGGCCAGACATGTGAAACAAAAGGTCAGCCACGACCAATGGCCGCGGGCTGTCGATTGCGGCCAAATCTGGCAGAATCTCGGCAATCGGGGTTTCTTCGGTATAGAGCCCTTCTTCGATCTGCATACGCGCGGCAAGGGCGGTCATTTCCTTTGACACAGAGGCCAGATCAAAGATGGATTGCGCGGTGATCGGGGTGGCACGATCGATATCGGCCGCGCCATAGCCCGCAATATGCAGCACCTCGCCGCCCCGCGTGACCAAAACGCCAAGGCCGGGTGTGGTATCATCTATGAAAGATTGGGCCAAATCATCAATGCTGGCCATGTGCGGCTGCGCTAAGACGGATGCAGGGGCAATAGCCGCGCACAGTAAGGTTGCGCAGAGGGAAAAGGGGGTATACCGCACGGCAAGATATCCTAAACAATTGAAATGACACGCAGCCGCGCGGCAAAGGCGCAGCAACGGATTGGTAGAATTCACCGCGCCAAATAGCAAGGGTGCAAAAATCGCAGCGCCGTGGCTTGACCGATTTGACGGCGCGCATTAGGCGCAGGCGCATGAGCAACAGCACCTTCCCCACGCCCGAGCGGCGCAATTTTTACGGGCGCATTCGCGGCAAGACCCTGCGCGCATCCCAAAAGGATTATCTGGCGCAGGATTTGGATGCGCTGACACTTGCAGCTGTGACGCGCGCCGATAACCCCGCGCGCGAATTGGTTGACCTGTCGCGCTTTGGCGGGCGTCCCCTGTGGCTGGAAGTAGGCTTTGGCGGGGGCGAGCATCTGGTGCATATGGCGGCCAGCTATCCCGATGTCGGGATCATTGGCTGCGAGCCGTTTGTCAATGGCATTGCGATGCTTTTGGGCAAGGTGCGCCAGCAGGGTTTGCAAAACCTTGCCATTCATCCGGGTGATGTGCGCGATTTGTTTGAAGTGCTGCCTGCGGGCATCGTGCAGAAAACATTCCTAAACTACCCAGACCCATGGCCCAAGGCGCGCCACCATCGCCGCCGTTTCGTCACGCCCGAATATCTAAATGCTTTGGCGCGGGTGATGGCGGCGGGGGCGGAATTGCGCGTGGCGACCGATATTCCCGATTACGTGCGCCAGACATTAGAAGAAGTGCCCCTTGCGGGATTTGATCTGCGCGCGCAGGGTGGCGCGCCTTGGGATGATTGGCGGCCCACCCGCTATGAACAAAAGGCCCTGCGCGAAGGCCGCCTGCCCCATTATATGACCTTTGTCCGCCTCGCCTAGGCGGCGCTAGACCCTGCCCTCGCCTTGCGCTATCAGGGCGCAAAGCGAATGAGGATTGCGATGTCTGCCCATGCCAAACCCACACCGATGATTGCCCATAAATCGGCACCTCTCAAGGGCGAGGCACTTGTGCCAGGGGATAAATCCATCTCGCATCGCGCATTGATTTTCGGCGCGATGGCTGTGGGAGAGACCAAGATCACTGGCCTGCTGGAAGGCCAAGATGTGCTGGACACGGCGCGCGCCATGCGCGCCTTTGGGGCCGAGGTGGTGCAGCATGGTGCAGGGGCTTGGTCGGTGCAAGGCGTGGGCGTGGGCGGGTTTTCCGAACCTGCCGATGTGATTGATTGCGGCAATTCTGGCACGGGCGTGCGGCTGATTATGGGGGCGATGGCCACAACGCCGATGACAGCCACGTTCACAGGCGATGCGAGTTTGCGCAAGCGGCCAATGGGGCGGGTGACGGACCCATTGTCGCTGTTTGGCGCAGCCGCCTATGGGCGCACGGGTGGTCGTTTGCCAATGACAGTCGTCGGGGCCAAGAATGCCGCAGGCGTGCGTTATGCGCTGCCCGTGGCCAGCGCGCAGGTGAAATCGGCGGTGCTGCTGGCTGGGCTGGCCGCGCGCGGCGAGACAGTGGTGATTGAACGCGAGCCCACGCGCGATCATTCGGAACGGATGCTTTTGGGCTTTGGCGCGCAACTGGATGTGGCCAAAACCAGCGAGGGCCATGCCATCACCCTGATCGGCCAGCCCGAATTGAAACCGCAATCCGTGGCCGTGCCGCGCGATCCGTCCAGCGCGGCCTTTCCCACCTGCGCCGCGCTGATCGTCGAAGGATCAGACATCACAGTTCCCGGTGTCAGCCAAAACCTGACCCGCAATGGTCTTTACCTGACCCTTGTCGAAATGGGTGCCAATATCGAATTCATGAACCCGCGCAGCGAGGGCGGCGAACCTGTGGCCGATCTGCGTGTGCGCTTTTCGGGCGATATGAAGGGTATCGAGGTGCCGCCCGAACGTGCGCCATCCATGATTGATGAATATCCGATTTTGTCGGTGGTTGCGGCCTTTAGCACCGGGCGCACTGTGATGCGCGGGGTTAAGGAACTGCGGGTCAAAGAATCTGACCGCATTGATGCGATGGCGCGCGGGCTAGAGGCCTGCGGCGTGCGCATTGAGGAAGACGAGGACACATTGATCGTCTATGGCATGGGCGCGGGCGGCGTGCCGGGCGGTGCGCGGGCAGCAGTGCATTTGGATCACCGCATCGCCATGTCTTTCCTGATTTGCGGCATGGCCGCAAAAGCCCCTGTTTCAGTCGATGATGCCAGCCCGATTGCCACCTCTTTCCCCATTTTCACCCCGCTGATGACGGCGCTTGGCGCGACATTGCGCGACGATCTTTAATTGAAAGCCCCCCATGCCCGTATTTTTTGCCGCCGTTGAATTGTTCGATCCTGATGGGACAAACCAATCGGATTCGGATATGGTCTATGGTGGCGAGACGCGGATGTTTGTTCTGTCGGCCGATGATCTGGCCGAAGCGCTGGATACGCTGAACGCATCAATTGCTGGCCATGGGCTGGCGTTGATGCGGGTATTGCACGCGGGCTTGGCCGAGTTTTTTGACGACGAGATGTTGCCCTTTGAGGTGGATATCGATGCTATGGTGCAAACGGCCGAAGAGGCGGGCGAGATTTGCGTTTCCGAACCGCACCCTTTCGAACCCGACCCTGCCGATGGCCCGCCTGACGGGGTGTTTGCCGCCTGCCTTGATCTGTTCGATCCTGAATGGGCCGACGAGGACGAAGGCGCGTATGCAGGCCACTACCAATTGGCGGTGATCGCCGCGCCCAGCGCTGCCGAAGCACTGGCCACGCTCTTGTCCGATTGCGCTGCCAATGAGTTGATCGTGCAAGGGGTCGAAGGCATGGTCGACACCAGCGCCTTTCCCTTTGACGCCTATGAATTTGAATTTGACGAAGAAGACCCCGTCGGCGAAGTGCAGGATGAGGGCGGGATACTCTGGTCGAACGCCTATGCCTATCCGCCTGAAATACCGCGCAAATTGGACAGTTGAATGCAGTTCACTGTGGCCATTGATGGGCCTGCAGCGGCGGGCAAGGGCACCATCGGGCGGGCTTTGGCGGCGCGCTTTGGCTTTGCACATTTGGATACGGGGCTGTTGTATCGCGCTGTTGGGGCCAAGGGCGGCGATCCTGTTTTGGCAGCCCAGTCACTTACGGCAGAAGATTTGGCGCGCGACGATTTGCGCAGCATGGCAGCGGGCGAAGCGGCCAGCCGTGTGGCCGCAATCCCCCAAGTGCGCGCGGCTTTGCTGGACTTTCAGCGCGTCTTTGCGCGGCGGTTGGGCGGCGCGGTTCTGGATGGGCGCGATATCGGCACAGTGATTTGCCCCAATGCCGAGGTGAAACTGTTTGTCACCGCCACGGCGCAGATCCGTGCACATCGCCGCTGGCTGGAACTGGGCGGCGACGAAGGCCAGATTTTGGCCGATGTCATCGCCCGCGATGCCCGCGATATGGGCCGCAGCGATGCCCCTTTGCGCGCAGCCGATGATGCGGTGACGCTGGATACCTCTGATTTGCCGATCGAGGCCGCGCTGGCGCGCGCCGTGGCCGAGGTAGAGGCAAAACTGCCAAAATCGCAAGGCTAGGCGATGGGCCGCGCGCGCGTTATTCTGCATATCGACCCGCAGTATCACGACCGCTTTGTGCACACCAAACGCTTGGCGATGTTTGGCAAAATTCATGATCTAATCACCGCGCGCGGCGGCGAAGTTTTGGTGGCGGCGCGCCCCAAAGGGCGGCTGTCTGCCACCGAGGCGCAGGGGGATGGCGATCTGCACATTGTCGATAGTGCAAGCGCGCGCGGGGTCGGCTGGCTGAACAGTTCCATCGCCTATCTCACGGGTTTTTGGCATTTGGACGCGATGGGCATTTTGTCAGGCTCGGAAATGGCCGCGCGCGGAGATCTTTTGCCCCCTGCCCCGCCCGACCCTGCCAAGGCAGCGGCATTTTTTGCGCAGATTTGCGCCGACTTCAGGGACAAGCGGCGCACGCGCCATGTGCAACCCGAGACAAATACCACACCCCTGCCCCAAGGCTGCATCGCGGTATTTTTGCAAGGCCGCGCACCAGAACGCCATGGCCAGCATTTCTTTATCGGGCCAGAAATAATCGAGGCTGTCGCGCGCGGCGCGCAGGGCCGCGCGGTGCTGGTCAAACCGCATCCCTTGTTTTGGGACGAGGGGGTGCAAGTGGTCGCCGATGCGCAGGCGCAAGGGCTGCAAGTGCAAGTGGCGCAGGCCCATATCCATGACCTGCTGGAAGCCTGCGCTGTCACAGTGTCAATCAACTCTGCCGCCGCGATTGAAGGGTTTTTGCACGGCAAGCCCACCATCTTGTGCGGACGGGGCGATTTTGCACCCATGGGCGAAACCCTGATCGACCCCGATGATTTTGCCCAAACGCTGCAACGCGCGCTGGACACACCGCGCGATTACGCGGGCTGGCTGCATTGGTATCTTACGCAGCATGCCATCGCGCTAGGTGCAGCAGATGCCGAAACGCGGATTTTGGCTGTTTTTGAACAGGCGGGTTTTGATGCCGCGCGCTTGGGCCTGACACCCGCTTAGTCCTGCACAGATGCGCGGGCCTTGTGCAACTGTGCGCAGAGCTTTGACTTGTTTTGCCCTGAATCTGGGCGCATGTGTGATGCTGCGCAACAAAGGGGATCAGCATGACTGGCAGGCTTCCAACCTATTTCATCTCGCATGGCGGCGGGCCTTGGCCGTGGATCCCGCAGATGCGGGCGATGTTTGCGAACCTTGAAGCCTCGCTGAAAGCGATGGTTGCCGACCTGCCGCAGCCGCCCCGCGCGATTTTAATGATTTCAGGCCATTGGGAATCGGATGACGCTGCTGTTATGGCCAGCCCGCGCCCGCCGATGGTCTATGATTACCATGGATATCCCCCCGAAACCTATCAGATCGTTTATCCTGCCCCCGGCGCGCCAGATGTAGCCGCCCGCGCGCAGGAGTTGCTGAAAGGCGCAGGAATTGCTGCACATTTGGATACGAAACAGGGCTTTGACCATGGCACATTCGCGCCGATGGCGGTGATGTATCCCAATGCCGATATTCCGCTGTTTCAGATCAGCCTGCTGTCATCCTATGACCCTGCCGCCCACCTTGCGATGGGCCGCGCATTGGCCCCGCTGCGCGACGAGGGGGTCATGATCATCGGATCGGGCCTGTCCTATCACAATTTGCGCATGTTCGGCCCTGCTGCAAAAGACCCGTCCGAGGCCTTTGATGCGTGGCTGGGCGATGCGCTGGCCAAGCCCCCTGCCCAGCGCAGGCAGGCGATGATCGATTGGGAACAGGCCCCCTATGCCCGTATCTGCCACCGCGAGGAAGACCACCTTGTGCCGCTGTTTGTGGCTCTTGGTGCGGCAGAAGATGCCAAGGCCAGCCGTATTTATCACGACAAAGGATTGTTCGGCGGGGTCACGGCCTCTAGCTATCGGTTTGATTAAGCTTTCCCTTGCAATACAGGGCTAAACCGCCTAATGGGGCGGCAGATTCGGGCTTTGGCTGTGCCAAGGCCCTGATCTATTTTGATAGGCGAGCAAGACCAGCGGAGCCAACCGCGTGGCCAGTGAAAACGATGAAAAGGAAAACTGTATGACCAAGAACGCTATGGACGAATTCGAAGCCCTGTTGAAGGAAAGCTTTGAAATCGACACACCCGAAGAGGGTACTGTTGTTAAAGGCAAAGTGATCGCAATCGAAAGCGGTCAGGCCATCATCGATGTCGGCTACAAGATGGAAGGCCGCATCGACATGAAAGAATTCGCCGATCCAGGTGAGGCCCCCCGTATCGCCGTGGGCGATATTGTGGAAGTGTTCCTTGACCGCGTGGAAAATGCCCGCGGCGAGGCGCAAATCTCGCGCGAGAAGGCACGCCGCGAAGAAGCTTGGGATCGTCTGGAAAAAGCCTACGAATCCGAAACCCGCGTTGATGGTGCGATTTTTGGCCGCGTCAAAGGTGGCTTTACTGTGGATCTGGGCGGCGCTGTTGCCTTCCTTCCCGGCAGCCAAGTGGACGTGCGCCCCGTGCGCGATGCAGGCCCGTTGATGGGCATGAAGCAGCCCTTCCAAATTTTGAAAATGGATCGCCGCCGTGGCAACATCGTTGTCTCGCGCCGCGCGATTTTGGAAGAATCCCGTGCCGAGCAGCGCGCCGAAGTGATCGGCAACCTGACCGAAGGGCAAACTGTGGACGGCGTGGTCAAGAATATCACCGAATACGGTGCGTTTGTTGATCTGGGCGGGGTGGACGGGCTTTTGCACGTGACCGACATGGCATGGCGCCGCGTCAACCACCCATCCGAGATTTTGAACATCGGCGAGACCGTTAAGGTTCAGGTGATCAAGATCAACAAAGACACCCACCGCATTTCGCTAGGCATGAAGCAACTGCAAAGCGATCCATGGGATGCGGTTGAAAAGCTGTATGCACTGGGCACCTTGCACAAGGGCCGCGTGACCAACATCACCGATTACGGCGCATTTGTGGAACTGGAAGCGGGCGTTGAAGGCCTTGTTCACGTGTCGGAAATGTCTTGGACCAAAAAGAACGTCCACCCTGGCAAGATCGTGTCGACCAGCCAAGAAGTTGACGTCATGGTTCTGGAGATCGACAGCGTCAAGCGCCGCGTTTCCTTGGGCCTGAAGCAAACCCAACGTAACCCATGGGAAGTGTTTGCAGAAACCCACCCCGTGGGCAGCCAGATTGAAGGTGAAGTCAAGAACATCACCGAATTTGGCCTGTTCGTTGGCCTTGATGGCGACATCGACGGCATGGTGCACCTGTCCGACCTATCTTGGGATCAGCGCGGCGAAGACGCCATCCAAAACTACCGCAAGGGCGACACGGTTACCGCCGCTGTCACCGAAGTGGATGTTGAAAAAGAGCGTATCTCGCTGTCGGTCAAAGCTTTGGGCGCAGACAACTTCAGCGAAGCAGTGGATGGCGTTAAACGCGGTGAGATCATCACCGTCACCGTTTCTGCCATTGAAGAGGGCGGCGTCGAGGTGGAGTATAACGGTGCCAAATCGTTCATCCGCCGCAGCGATCTGGCGCGCGACCGCGGCGATCAGCGCCCCGAGCGTTTCAATGTGGGCGATAAGATTGACGTGCGCGTGACCGCTGTCGATCCCAAAACCCGCAAGCTGGGCCTGTCGATCAAGGCGCGCGAGATTGCCGAAGAAAAAGAAGCAGTCGAGCAGTACGGCTCGTCTGATTCGGGCGCAAGCCTTGGCGACATCTTGGGCGCGGCGCTGAAGGGCGACAAAGCCTAAGCGCGTCCTCGCAAACTGTGAAAAAGGGGGCCTCATCGCAAGATGGGGCCCTTTTGCATATTACCAGTGCAAACATTTTCATTTGTGCGCAGGATTTTTTGGCGATAGGCTATCGCATGATGAGGGTGTTTTGCCTTCAGCGGTACGGGTTAGCTGTGGTGTTCGCTCAATAGAACGGGGAATGGGTGATATGATTAGATCAGAATTGGTTCAAAAAATTGCCGACGAAAATCCGACTTTGACGCAGCGCCATGTCGAGCGCATCGTCAGCACGGTTTTTGACGAAATTATCAATGCGCTGGCCAAAGGTGACCGCGTGGAATTGCGTGGTTTTGGCGCGTTTTCGGTCAAGGCGCGCGATGCGCGCGTGGGCCGTAATCCGCGCACAGGCGAGGCGGTTAAGGTCGATTCAAAAAAGGTGCCGTTTTTCAAAACGGGCAAACTGCTGCGAGATCGGTTGAACGGCGCTTAATGCCAAGCCATAGGCCAAAGGAAATTCCATGCGCTATCTGCGCTTAGCTTTGCTATTTCTCTTGGCATTGGCGCTGGTCTTGATGGCTATGGCCAACCGCGCGCCTGTATTGGTGCAACTTTTGCCCGCCGATTTTGCGGCGCTGCTTGGGTTGAACTTTGGGCTGGAAGTGCCGATGTTTCTGGTGATTTTTGCCAGCATCATTGCGGGGCTTTTGATTGGCTTTGTGTGGGAATGGCTACGCGAACATAAACACCGCGCCGCCGCCCGCCAATCAGGCAAGGCCGTCAGCAAGCTAGAGCGTGAATTGGCACATATGCGCGATGCCACCTCTTTGCCCAAAGACGATGTTCTGGCGATTTTGGACGCGCCAAAAACCAAGTGATGTAATAAAAACATGAGCGCCAACATCCGTGTGAAAATTTGCGGGCTGCGCAGTGCACCTGATGTGCAGGCGGCTGCAAACGCAGGGGCCGCCTATGGCGGTTTTGTGTTTTTCGCAAAAAGTCCGCGGCATTTGGGCATAGACCAAGCACGCGCATTGACCCGTAACGCGCCTGAGGGGTTGGCGAAAGTCGCCCTTGTGGTCGATGCGGATGACGCCTTTCTGGATGCGCTCTTGGCAGATTGTCCCTTTGATATGCTGCAACTGCACGGCCATGAAACCGTGGCGCGGGTGGCCGAGATACGGGCGCGCTATGGGCTGCCCGTGATGAAAGCGGTCGGCATTGCCGAGGCAGGGGACTTGGACGCAGCCTTTGAATATTCCTTGGTTGCGGATCAGATTTTGATCGACGCAAAACCGCCCAAAGATGCCGCCCTTCCGGGTGGTAATGGGCTTGCCTTTGATTGGCGTTTGGTCGCGCAGCGGCGCTGGCTGCGCCCTTGGATGCTTGCAGGGGGACTGAACCCAAGTAACGTAGCCCAAGCGATTGCGCTGACCAATGCGCGGCAGGTGGATGTATCATCGGGGGTCGAGTCTGCGCTGGGGGTTAAGGATGCCGCGAAGATCACCGCCTTTGTGCAAGCGGCAACCGCGCGCCCTGCGCCCAGCGTGCCGATTTTGCGCTAAGGGCGGATGCCTGCGGCGCGGATATTTGGGCCTGAATGAAAGTCAAAAAGCGCGAAAAGTCATCGTCGTCAGCGTGCGCTGAATGCCCGCGATATCGAACAGTTTTTGGCTAAGGTAATGGCCCACATCTTCACCATCGGGGATATAGACCTTGGCGATCAGGTCAAACTCGCCACTGGTTGAAAACAATTCCGACACCACTTCGCGATCATATATCGCGGTCGCTACATCATAGGTTTTGCCGGGGGTGCAGCGGAATTGAACAAAAACGCAGGTCATTTTGGCCTCTTTCTTGGGTTAGTTGGGGTCTTGCGGCGATGGGTTGTCTAGCGTCAGCGGCGCAGCGGGGGCGGCGCGCAGATCATCCACCGACAGCGGGTCTTTGGGTAGGGCAAGGCGGTTGCGCGTCACCCAAATCAACTGGTTTTGCGCGCGGGTGATGGCGACATAGGCAAGGCGCTTCCACAGGGCAACGCGCGCCTCGCTGCGGCCAGATTGGGCGGCGGCAAAAAGATCGGGGGCAAAGACCTGCACTGTGTCCCATTGACTGCCCTGCGCCTTGTGAATGGTCACCGCCGCGCCATGCAAAAAGGCTGCACCCATTGTGGCAGCAGAGGGAATAAAGGGTTCCTCTTCGTCTGGTTTTTCGATTTTGATGATGGATGCCGCAGAAACTTGTGGATCTTCTGCCCCCACCACATGCAGGCGGGCAAATCCTTCGCGATTGCCGGGGCCAAGGTAGATCACTTGCGCGCCTTTGATCAGGCCCCGCGCCTCTAGGTCGATGCGCTTTTTGCGATGCTTTAGCGGCAATTCAATGCCGTCGCAAATCAACGGCTCGCCCGCAAGCAATTGCGTTTCAGGCGCGCCGTAGGCCGCGCGAAAGGCATGGATCAACCGAATACGCGTGGCATTGCGCCAGACCAACACAGGGCTGCGCGCCATCAACGTGGCATCCACCCTTTCACTGACCAAAACACGCGGGTCATGGCCAGCAGCTTTTTCGACCATGCGCTCAAAGGTGTCAAAGCTGAGATCTGGGTTGCCCAAAGCATGGGCCAGATCAAGAATTGGATTGCCCTCTGCTTGGCGGTGGATGCGCGACAGCGTCAATTTGCGCCCTTGGCCAAGGCGGTCAAACACCATCTCGCCCGACAGGCCCACGGGGGCAAGTTGGGCAGGATCACCAAACAAGACGAGCGAGGGGAAAATCTCGCGCAGGTCATCAAGCTGGCGTTCGTCCAGCATCGAGGATTCGTCGACAAAACCAATGTCCAGCGGTTCTTCGCGGCGCTTCCAGCCTTTGATGAAATCTGATCCGCGCAGGCCAGCGGCTGCCAGCGCACCGGGGATCGAGGGGACTTGGGCATAAAAGGCATGGGCGCGATCTAAGGCCAAATCTGTCAGCCCTTCCACCACAGGGCGAGGAGAGGTGCCTGTCAGCCATTCGGCAATTTTCTCGTACTGCGGATCGTAGATCGGGGTGTATAAAATGCGGTGAATGGTCGTGGCAGGCACACCGCGCAGGCGGAGCACCGAGGCTGCCTTGTTCGTGGGGGCCAAAATTGCCAGCGTGCGGCGATCTTTGCGGCGTTTGGGTTCATAGTCGCCAGACACCAGATCAACCCCTGCCGCGACCAGCGCACGAAACAATGCGGCAAGCAGCATGGTTTTTCCCGAACCTGCCTTGCCGACCACCGCCAGCACCGAAGCCTGACCTTCGGCGCGCGGCGTCAGGGCGCTGTTTTCCAAATCGACACCATGGACAAGCATTTCAGCCGCAACGCGGTCGAACGCTTCGGCTTGGTCATCGGAAAAGGTCAGGGCTGGCAGGGACATTCCCCTGCATAACGCAGCGCGCAGAGATTGCACAGATGCCCGATCAGTTTTGCGTCTGGTCTTCGCCTGCCTGTTCGGATTTTGTCTTTTCTGTCAGTTCTTTGCGCGCCACTTCCAGCGCGATTTCTGCCTGCTGCGCAATTGCGGGCAAGTTATTTTTTTCGGCGTAGCTGCGCAGATCGGTCAACACGTCAAAAATCCAATCGTGGCGCATGTGACACCCGCACTGATAAATCAACTGCAAGCAGCATAGGGCCTAAAGCTGGAGCGCGGTATCTATGCGAATGGAAACAAACTGTATCAAATTTGAATACAGTTTTGCGCAAATAGAAAAGCCAGCCACAATCGGCTGGCTTTTGCGCCGTTTTCGCTGCGCCTTAGCGGCTGCGCGAAGCATCTAGCGTATCGTCAAAGGTGCGCAGACCTGTGCGCGGCGCCTGCACCAGCACCGCCATGTTGCCCGGCTTATGTTTATTATGGCGCATCAGCATATGCGCGGCGGGGATATCGGCCCAAGGAAACACCTCGGACATGCACGGATCAAGGCGGCGTTCGATCATCAGCTTATTAGCGGCGGCGGCCTGTTTCAAATGGGCAAAATGGCTGCCTTGCAGGCGTTTTTGATGCATCCACATATAGCGCACATCAAAGGTGCAGTTAAACCCTGTCGTGCCCGCACAGATCACCACCATACCGCCCTTTTTGCAAACAAGGGACGAGACAGGAAAGGTCGCCTCGCCTGGATGTTCAAAGACGATATCCACATTCACGCCCTTCCCCGTGATATCCCAAATCGCCTTGCCAAAACGGCGCGCCTCTTTCAGCCAGTCATTATAAGCGGGCGTGTTGACGGCGGGCATTTGCCCCCAACAGGTAAAGTCTTTGCGATTGATCACGCCTTTCGCGCCCAAACCCATTACGAAATCGCGCTTATCCTCATCGGAAATCACACCAATGGCATTGCCCCCAGCGGTGTTGATCAACTGGATTGCATAGGATCCAAGCCCGCCTGACGCGCCCCAGACCAGCACATTTTGCCCCGGTTTCAGATCATGCGGTTCATGGCCGAACAGCATGCGATAGGCCGTGGCAAGGGTTAGGGTATAACAGGCCGATTCCTCCCACGTCAGATGGCGCGGGCGGGGCATAAGTTGCTGGGCTTGCACGCGGGTGAACTGGGCAAAGCTGCCATCATGGGTTTCATAGCCCCAAATGCGCTGGCTGGGCGAATACATCGGATCGCCGCCATTGCAATCTTCGTCATCGCCATCATCTTGGTTGCAGTGGATGACCACCTCATCGCCCACTTTCCAGCGTTTGACCTTGTCACCCACCGCCCAAACGATGCCCGCCGCATCCGAGCCAAGCACCGCATAGGGCTGCTTATGGCCGTCAAACACGCTGACAGGCTCGCCAAGGCAGGCCCAGACCCCGTTGTAATTCACCCCAGCCGCCATGACCAAAACCAGCACTTCATGGCTGTCGATTTTCCACACATCGACCACTTCGATCTGCATGGCGGTGTTCGGCTCGCCATGGCGCTCGCGGCGGATCGACCATGCGTACATTTTGGCAGGGACATGGCCCATAGGGGGCATTTCGCCAATGTCATAAAGGTCTTTGATTGGGGCCGCATATTGGGGGGCGGTGTCTAGGGCCATCATCGTCTCCAGCAAAGTGCTGCGCCGCAGAATCAGGCGCTTGCGCGGCATTTACACAGCCGCTGCGCAATAATGCAACCCAAAAAACGATATTTTTGTAATTTTATGTCTGCCGCGTTGCGGCAATTTGATTCAGCCAGTGCAGCATCGGTGCGGCGTAAAACTGCAAAAGTGGGGTGTCGATGGGGGTTAAATCAGGCGCAACAATGCCCCGCGCGATCAGGGGGCGCAGGCCTGAAGCCAGCAGCAATTCCATCTTTGGCAATTTCAAAACAGCGCCCCGCTTGGTTAAATCAGCAATGGTGGCGGCGGCCATTTCCAAAAGCGCATCTTCTGTCCGAGGGCCGCGCAGCAGCAGGGACGCAATCAGGGGCACGGGCAAAACAGGCACAACATCTGCGATGGCAGCCATCAGTTTTGCGCCCAACTCTTCGATCCCGCCTTTATGGTCACGCAAAGAAATTGGCGCGCCAAAGGCAGCCGCCGCCATACCAAAACCGCGAAACCGGCGGCGCAGAATATGCCAGCCGACGCGTGCGGCAAAGGCGGTGGCCTCGCCAAGGCTGGCCTTGAACTGCCGCGTTCCTGCCAATTGGGCGCGCACCAAAATGCGGTCCTCTAGCACGCGGTCATAGGCCAGACCCACTGGCACGAACACCACATCGCGGCCCTGCGGCATATCGGCTGCGGCGATATAGGACAAAAGCCCCATCTTCGCTGCGCCAATTTCACCAGACAGCGATAGACCCCCTTCGGGGAAAATCGCCTGCGTGGTGCCCTCGGCCGTTGCCATTTGGACATAGCGGGCAAGCACCCGACGATACAGCGTGTTGCGCGCCGTTCGGCGAATAAAATAGGCCCCCATCGCGCGGATCAGACGCGAAAACGGCCAAATGCGCGCCCATTCACCCACAGCATAGGACAGGTTGGTGCGCTGGGCTGCCAGCCATGTGACCAGCACATAATCCATATTGCTGCGATGATTGATGACAAACACCACAGTATCTTTTGGATTTATGCTTTTCAGCGAGGCATCCAGTTTGCCCAGCCGCACCGAGTAAAAGGCGCGTGAGATCAGCCGCGCCGCGCGAATAGCAAACCCGAAATACAGCGTGGCCGAAAAAGCAGGCACAATTTCGCGCGCATAGCGGCGGGCCTCTTGCAAGGCGACATTGCCTGGGATGTTCATCGCGCGGGCGTGTTCGCCCACGGCTTCCAGCACACGCGGCTCGTATAAAAGCCGCGCGATCATATCTTGACGGCGGGCCAGTTTGAACAGCTCGATCGGGCGATCAAGGCGGGCGTTCAGGCGCGCGACCGCTTTTTCAAAACGGCGGCGGAAAAACCAGCGCACCGAGGGGAACAAGAAATGCGAGGCAAAGGTCACGCCAGCAAACAGCGCGATCAATATGGCCAGCCAAAGCGGAACGGTCACGGGCGTAAACATTCGGTCAGGCTGGCAGGAAATGGGGCGGTGGTAAAGTCCCCGCCATCGCCGCAGCGCAGCGATTGACATGGATCGAAAATTGCGCTTATTGATCCGATAGCGAAATTAAATTGCCCAAAGGCCGCGCCATGACTGACACGCCCAAAGACCAACCTTGGCTATTTCGCACCTATGCGGGCCATTCTACGGCTGCAGCATCCAATAACTTATATCGCACCAATCTGGCCAAGGGGCAGACAGGGCTTTCGGTTGCCTTCGATCTGCCGACGCAGACGGGCTATGATTCGGACCACGAACTTGCGCGTGGCGAGGTGGGCAAAGTTGGCGTGCCGATTTGCCATTTGGGCGATATGCGCGCGCTGTTTGACGGCATCCCTTTGCAGCAAATGAACACGTCGATGACGATCAACGCCACGGCGCCGTGGCTGCTGGCGCTGTATATTGCTGTGGCCGAGGAGCAGGGCGCAGATGTGTCCAGCCTGCAAGGAACTGTGCAGAATGATCTGATTAAAGAATATCTTTCGCGCGGCACCTATATTTTTCCGCCAAAACCCAGCCTGCGGATGATCACCGATGTGGCAGCCTATACCCAAACCCATTTGCCCAAATGGAACCCGATGAACATTTGCAGCTATCACCTGCAAGAGGCGGGAGCGACGCCCGAGCAGGAACTGGCCTTTGCGCTGGCGACGGCTGTGGCCGTGCTGGACGATCTGCGCGGCAAAGTCTCGCCCAATGATTTCCCTGCGATGGTGGGGCGGATTTCGTTTTTCGTGAATGCGGGCATCAGGTTTGTGACCGAACTGTGCAAAATGCGCGCCTTTGTCCATCTGTGGGATGAGATTTGCGAAACACGCTATGGCATCACCGAGGCGAAGTATCGCCGCTTTCGCTATGGCGTGCAGGTGAATTCATTGGGCCTGACCGAGCAGCAGCCCGAAAACAACGTCTACCGCATTTTGATAGAAATGTTGGCGGTGACTCTTTCAAAAAATGCCCGCGCCCGCGCCGTGCAACTGCCCGCATGGAACGAGGCGCTGGGCCTGCCGCGCCCATGGGATCAGCAATGGTCGCTGCGGATGCAGCAGGTGTTGGCCTATGAGACCGACCTTTTGGAATATGACGATCTGTTCGATGGCAACCCTGCGATTGATCGCAAAGTGGCGGAATTGGCCGCTGGCGCGCGCGAAGAATTGGCGCGGATTGACGCTATGGGCGGTGCAGTCGCGGCCATTGCCTATATGAAGGGCCGTTTGGTCGACAGCAATGCTGAACGCCTTGCGCGTGTTGAATCGGGCGAGACAGTGGTTGTGGGCGTGAACCGCTGGCAAAAGGGGGAAGACAGCCCGCTGACGGCAGGGGATGGGTCGATCATGCAATCAGACCCAACCGCCGAGGCTGACCAGATTGCGCGGCTCGCCGCATGGCGAACGGCGCGCAATGACGGCGCGGTGAAGTCCGCGCTCAAGGCGCTGCACAATGCTGCCCTGTCGGGGGAAAACATCATGCCAGCATCAATTGCGGCGGCCAAGGAGGGGGTGACCACGGGCGAATGGGCCGCTGTTGCCCGCAGTGCCTTTGGCGAATACCGCGCGCCGACAGGCGTGTCCAAATCCCCATCCAACCGCACCGAAGGGTTAGAGCCCATCCGCAAGGCGGTGCAGGCGGTGTCGGCAAAACTGGGCCGCCCGCTGTCATTTTTGGTAGGCAAGCCGGGCCTTGATGGGCATTCCAACGGGGCCGAGCAAATTGCCGCGCGGGCGCGCGATTGCGGTATGGAGATTCATTACGAAGGCATCCGCCTGACACCTGCACAAATCATCGAAGCGGCGGCGCAGCAGCGACCGCATGTGATTGGTCTGTCGATTCTATCGGGCAGCCACCTGCCATTGGTGCGCGATGTTTTGGCGCGAATGCGTGATGAAGGGCTGGGCCAGATTCCGCTGATTGTGGGCGGGATCATCCCCGAAGAGGATGCAGCAGCCTTACGCGCGGCAGGTGTCGCCGCCGTTTATACGCCCAAGGATTTCGAGTTGAACCGCATCATGATGGATATTGTTGGGCTGGTGGATGCCGCACCTGTGGCGGCGGAATAATCATTCGGGCGTGCTGGGCTGCCATACTGCCTGCCCATCAACCAAAAGCTTTTTCAGGCCCAGTTGGTCGCGATAATCGCGGCCAATATCTTCGATTGCATCACGCGCGTTTGCCCCGCGCAAAAACATGCAGCGATAGGGCAATGCCAATTCTTCCAGCGCGGGGTTTAACCCTTTGAAGAACTGCTTTTCAGGATCAAGGCCTATATCCAAAAGCTCAGCCGCCGCACGCAAAAACGGGCCTTTGAACATGCCAGGTGATGTGGAAAAGGCGTTTATCAATTCGTCTTTCACAATGTATCCGCGCGGGCTGCGGGTGATGCGGCGATAGGTTTGCTGCGGCAAGCCGCGTGTGTGTTTGGTGGCGCAGACCAAGGTCACCGCCTGCACATCGTCTGGGGCCAACAGATCAAAAAACGGCTGGGGCGTGATGTCCTCGCGGGCTATCCAATCATCTTCCAGATGGAACACAAATTCAGATGTCGTCGCCCGCCACGCCCGCTGCACGGCGGCGGCAAAGCCAGCCGTTTCGGGGCGAAAAATCTGCAGTTGCGCTGCGCTTTGGGCAAATGCCATGCGCAGCAACGTCTCGCACGCGTCACCTGCTGCGCCATCACCCATGAAGGGGTCGATATTGGCGATCACATTGGCAAAGGGGAAATGCGGAAACATTCTTGCACCAAAGCTGGCCAAGGTTTGCGACAAAAGGCTGGGCCTGCGCCCACAAATCATCACCAAATCAATGGTCGGCACCATGCCCCTGCCCCATCCCACGTGCTGCCTTTCGTCGCATGCTAACGGGGCAAAGGCGCACACGCAATGCGCTAAGGTGCGATGCGCATTTCTTCTAATGCGATATCGGCGCTGGCCTGAATATCCAAAGCGGACAGTCCAGCATGCACCGCGTAACGCCCTGCCGCCACATGCCAGCCCCGCGCGCCCATGTCCCAATAGGCAAAATCACGGGCGGTCAAGGGCAGGCATATCTGCCGCACCGCGCCTGCGGCAAGTTCCACTTTGGCAAAGGCTTTCAGTTCCTTTTCTGGGCGCTGAATGGGGGCTTTTTGTCGGGAGACATACAGTTGCACCACCGCCGTGCCCGCCTGCGGGCCTGTGTTGGATATTGTGACCCATGCCTGCAAATCTGCGCCGATATGCAGGTTCGTCAGGGTGAATTCGGTATATGTCAGGCCAAAGCCAAAGGGAAACAACGGGGCCACGCCATGGCGATCATAGTGGCGATAGCCGATGAACACCCCTTCTTCATAACGCACTTGGCCGTTCAATCCGGGATAAATCTCGCCATCTTGGGAATGGGTTGGATTGTCGCTCCAGCGGCGCGGAAAGGTTTGGGCCAGCCGACCTTTGGGTTCGGCCAGACCCAGCAGCACATCGGCAATGGCGTTGCCCGTTTCCTGCCCGCCATACCATGCCTGCAGCACGGCAGGCGCGGCACCCAGCCACGGCATTTCCACTGGCCCGCCCGTTTGCAGCACAATCACTGTCTTTGGATTGGCCTTTAGCACGGCTGCAACAAGTTCGTCCTGACGGCCTGGCAGACGGATGTGTTCCAGATCAGAGCCTTCGGTATCCCACTGTGCATTGCGGCCCACAAACACAACGGCGCGGTCAGCGCTGGACGCGACACGGGCCGCTTCGGCGATGTCACCATCACCCATCGGGCGGCCAATGCCAATGCGCAGCGCCGAAAAGACCAGATTATCGGCAGGGCGATTGGCAAATTCGATCACCACTTCGGCCGGCTTGCCTGCGGCAAGATCAATCTCGCCCACAACCTCGTCACAACCCTCTTCGAAAAAGGTGCGGCCCTTTGTCCAGCCGTCCCAAGCATTTGCAACAAGATGGCCATTCACATAAACGCGTGCAAAGCCTGCGGCCACGGCCCCGACGCGGTGGGTGCCGCCCTGATCGGGGGTGAAAGTGCCGCGCATACGGGCCGAAAAATTGGCAGGATCCACAGCGCCGCCTGCCAATGGCGGTATCCAAAACGCCTCGGCGCTGTCCATCGTTTCACTGGCCAAAACAGGGCCCTGCAAGGCGCGACCCGCAAAGAACTCTACTGTCAGCGGGCCTTGCAAAAGTGGTTCCCACCGATGGTTGGTGCAGCCCTGCGCATAGGTGAGGGTATGCGCGCCAACGGCCGCAGCCAACCCATCAAAGGGCGATACCGCGTAATGTGGGTTCAATTGCGCTGATCCGCCGCCCATGATCTGCGCCGTTTTCGCATTGGGGCCAATAAGTGCCAGCGTGCCCGTTTTCGGCAGGGGCAAAAGGCCACCTTCATTTTTCAGCATGACGATGCTCTCTGCCCCAGCGCGGCGGATCAGGGCCGACAGCGCGGGGGTGGAATGGGCAGTCTCTTGAAACGGGCGGTGGTCATCCAAACTGCCTACCCGCGCCATCAGGCGCAGCATTGCGCGCGCGCGCAGCATCACCGTCTCGGGCAACACCTCGCCCGCAGCCACGGCGGCCAGCAGCTGTTCCCCACGGTCACGCGTCGGGCCAGGCATTTCCAAATCCAAACCCGCATTGACGGTGGGCGCAGTCGTGCGGCTGCCAAACCAGTCTGACATGACAATGCCGTCATAGCCCCAATCGCCACGCAAAACCTCGGTCAGCAGCCAATGGTTTTCGGCAGCATAGGTGCCGTTTAGTTTGTTATACGAGGACATGATCCCCCATGTTTTGCCGCGCTTAACTGCCGCTTCGAACGGGATCAGATAGACCTCACGCAAGGAACGCTCGTCGATATTGGAAGAAATAGTTGTACGCTCAATCTCGCTTTCATTGCCTGCAAAATGTTTGATCGTGGCGGAGATGCCGTTTTCTTGCAGGCCCGCAATATAGGCAACGGCCAGTTCCGCCGTCAGCACAGGGTCTTCGGAATAGCATTCAAAATTGCGCCCATTGGTCACGCTGCGCTGGATATTCACAGTGGGGGCCAGCAGCACATGGGCATTTTTGGATTTAACTTGGGCGGCAAGCGCCGCACCAATTTCGCGGGCCAAATCGGGGTTCCACGTGGCCCCCAGCGCAATGCCCACGGGAAAGGCTGCAGTTTTCACGCCCCCAATCAGGCTGCCGCCACCGCGTGCGCCATTGGGCCCATCGGTGACGCGCAGCGCGCCAAGGCCAAGGGCAGGGTCAGCTTGCACCGACCAGAAATCCGCGCCAGACAGCAAGGAGACAGCCTGCGCCAGCGTCAGCCCTGACATAATCGCCTCTACCCGCGCCTCAACCTGATCTGCACTCATCCCAGCCCCCCTGCCCTAACTGGCCCTGCTTAGGCTGTAACTTTGCCATCTGCAACGATTTAGCCACCCCATTTTGCGTCTTTCAGGGCGCGCGCGACTGGGTTAGCTTGCTGCAAACGGAGGATGTCATGACCCATCATATCGGCGCGAAGGCAGGCGATATTGCCCCCACAGTTCTGCTTCCGGGCGATCCTTATCGCGCGCGCTGGGCGGCGCAAACCTATCTGGACAACCCTGTTCTGGTAAACGAAGTGCGCGGGATGCTGGGCTATACGGGCACTTGGCGCGGGCATCGCGTCACAATCCATGGCAGCGGCATGGGCATGCCCAGCCTGTCGATTTACGCCAATGAGTTGATCCGCGACTATGGCGCGCAAACGCTGATCCGTATTGGGTCTGCAGGCGGCATGCAGCCCCATGTCAAGGTGCGCGATGTGGTGCTGGCGCAAACAGCCAGCACCTGCGGCAGCCCTTCGGCCAGCATCTTTCGCGAGTTGAACTTTGCCCCCTGCGCCGATTTCGGCCTGCTGCTGGCGGCGCATCGCGCAGCGCAAGACATCGGTGTTCCCGTGCATGTGGGCGGGATTTATTCGTCTGACACTTTCTATGACGAGCGCCCCGATCTGGGCGAGCAGTTGCAGCGCCACGGCACGCTATGTGTGGAAATGGAGGCAGCAGAGCTTTACACTCTTGCCGCCCGCCATGGCCGCCGCGCGCTGGCCGTGCTGACCATTTCTGACCATCTGCTGACCGGAGAGGCATTGCCAGCTATCGAGCGCGAACGCAGCTTTGGCGCGATGGTGGAATGCGCGCTGAAGGCCGCGTTCGAGGGCGCGCCATGAGACAGCGGCAGCTTGGGGCCAATGGCCCGATGGTCGGCGAGATCGGCTTTGGCGCGATGTCGCTGGGCGGGCTGTTTGGCCCCACGGACGAAACCGAAAGCCTAACCTGTTTGGACGCGATGTATGAGGCGGGCATCACCCATATCGATACCGCCAACATTTACGGCATGGGCATATCGGAAACGGTTCTGGGAAAATGGATGGCCACGCGCCGCCCCAATGTCGTTCTGGCCACCAAAGCCAGCTATATCTTTGACCCAGAGCGCCGTATCGATAACTCTGAACGCCATTTACGCCAAGAATTAGAGGCATCGCTGCGGCGCCTTGGCCGCGACCATGTCGATCTGTTCTATATCCACCGCCGCGAACATGCGCGCCCTTTGGAAGAGGTCATCGGCACATTGGCGCGGCTGATCGAAGAGGGGAAAATCGGCGGCTATGGCATGTCGGAAATTGCGCCTTACACGCTGCGCGCGGCCCATGCGATTCATCCCTGCATGGCGGTGCAGAATGAATACTCGCTGTGGACACGGCAGGCAGAGCTGGGGATGATTCAGGAATGCGCGCGCCTTGGCGTGGCCTTTATCCCCTTTTCGCCGCTGGCGCGGGGCATGCTGGGCGATGTGCCCCTGCCCCAACCCACTGACGGGTTTCGCAGCACCAATCCGCGATTTATGGAGCCGAATTTTTCCGCCAATACTGCCAAAATCAACATCTTTCGCGCGTGGTGCGCGGCGCGGGGCTGGCATACATCGGCAGTGGCGCTGGCATGGGTGCTGGCGCAGGGCGATCATCTGATCCCCATTCCGGGCACGCGCCGCGCAAACAACCTGCGCCATTGGGTGCAGGGAATAACATTTACCCCAAGGGATATCGCAGAGGTAGAGGCGATCTTACCCGTCGGCTTTGCCGAAGGTGACCGCTATGGCGATCACCAGACCATGGCGATTGAAAGATATTGCTAGCGAGCGCTAGACCACCCGATTGACCATCATCCCCTTAATTGCGGCGATGGCTGCGGCAGGGTTCAGCCCTTTGGGGCAGGTCTTTGTGCAATTCATGATGGTGTGGCAGCGATAGAGTTTGAACGGATCTTCCAGATCATCCAAACGCTCGCCCGTGGCCTCATCGCGGCTGTCGATGATCCAGCGATAGGCGTGCAACAGCGCTGCGGGCCCAAGATATTTATCCCCATTCCACCAATAGGATGGGCAGGATGTGCTACAGGACGCGCACATCACGCATTCATAAAGCCCGTCCAGCTTGGAGCGGTCTTCGATGGACTGGCGCCATTCTTTGGCGGGGCGGTTGGTTTTGGTTTCCAGCCACGGCATGATTGATGCGTGCTGGGCGTAGAAATGTGTCAGATCGGGAATCAAGTCTTTGATCACGGGCATATGCGGCAGCGGATAGATTTTGACATCGCCCTTCACCTCGTCCAGCCCGTAGATGCAGGCCAGTGTATTGATCCCGTCAATGTTCATCGCGCAAGAGCCGCAAATCCCCTCGCGGCAGGAACGGCGGAAGGTCAAGGTTGGATCAATCTCGTTCTTGATCTTGATCAGCGCGTCCAGAACCATTGGCCCGCAGGTGCCCATATCCACGAAATAGGTATCCACGCGCGGGTTTTCGCCATCATCAGGCGACCAGCGGTAAATCTGAAATTTGCGGACGTTTTTGCCCTCGGGCTTTGGCCAAGTTTTGCCCGTGCGGATTTTGCTGTTTTTCGGAAGGGTAAACTGAACCATGGGTATTATCCTTTGATCTGCACGGGTATTGGCGCGCGTTTAGCGCGGAAATTCGGTATAGCTGCGGGTTGGAAATTGGCCTGAACGGGATTTGACACATTGGGTGTAAACCGCAGCAGGGTCGCGCCCCGCCAGATAGTCGGTTGAAACGCCGAAACTGCCACCGCGCAGCACTTCACCCTTGTTGTTTATGCCGATAAATACCTCGGCTTTCGGTTTTTCGGCAAGGCGCGCGCGCTCCACGCAGGCACGCTCGGCCTGCGGCAACGAGACTGGGCCGCAAGACATCAGAACGATTGGAACAAGGAGCAAGGCTGCACGCATATCATATTCCTTGAGCAAGGGCGGGGACGGACGAGGCCACAAAACACTGCACCGCTTGCGGGCGCAGTGCCAGATTGCGAATATTTTCAACAGTTTGCGTGCCAGCCATCACGCCTATGTCGGCGGCGATGGCGCGCAATTCTTCGGGGCTTGCTGCGGCCACGATGCAACTCGCGGCCGATTGCGCCACGGGGGCGGGCAACTCTTGCAACAGCACAGTCACAATCACTTGCTCTGCCGCCCGTTTGGTGGCTGCGTTGGCCAGTTCCATCGGGTTGCAGGCGGCAAGTACCAGCATGGCAGCGGCAAAAGTTGCTAGTGCGCGCATCAGAATTTCCGTTCGGCAGGGGCGATTTTCGCGAGGGAAATACCGCCATCCTTTTCTGCTGTCAGCGGGGCGGTATGCACGGCGCGGTAATCAAGCTTTACCTTTGCGCCATCGACATAGGCCAGCGTATGCTTGCGCCACTGCGCATCGTTGCGGGTGGGATAATCCTCATGGGCATGCGCGCCGCGCGATTCAGTGCGTGCATGCGCACCAACGATGGTGGCCAGCGCATTGGGCATCAGGTTTTGCAATTCCAGCGTTTCCATCAAATCACTGTTCCAAACCATGCTGCGGTCGGTCACCCTGATATCGGCCATCTTACCTGCAATCGCGCCCATTTTTTCCACGCCGGCAGAAAGGGTTTTTTCAGTGCGGAATACGGCAGCATCGGCCTGCATGGTTTTTTGCATATCCAGACGCAACTCTGCGGTGGGAACGGCGCCCTTTGCGTGGCGCGTGGCATCAAAGCGTGCCAAGGCCTTGTCCACCTCGGCGCGGTTTAGATCGGCGTTGCGTTCTTTTGGATTGACAATTTCGCCCGCGCGAATGGCGGCGGCACGGCCAAAGACAACCAGATCGATCAAACTGTTGCTGCCCAAACGATTGGCGCCATGCACGGATGCGCAGCCTGCCTCGCCCACAGCCATAAGGCCTGGAAAGACGGCATCTGGGTTATCGGCGGTGGGGTTCAAAACCTCGCCCCAATAATTGGTTGGGATGCCGCCCATATTGTAATGCACCGTCGGCAGAACGGGGATCGGTTCTTTGTGCAAATCCACCCCTGCAAAGATGCGCGCCGATTCGGTGATGCCGGGCAAGCGCAGTTCAAGCGCCTCGCGCGGTAGATGGTTCAGATGCAGGCTGATATGGTCTTTGCTCGGGCCTACGCCACGCCCTTCGCGGATTTCAATCGTCATGCAGCGGCTGACATAATCGCGCGGGGCCAAATCTTTGTAGTGGGGGGCATAGCGTTCCATAAAACGCTCGCCTTCTGAATTCGTCAAATACCCACCTTCGCCGCGCGCACCTTCGGTGATCAGGCAACCCGACCCGTAGATGCCCGTGGGGTGAAACTGCACAAATTCCATATCCTGCAGCGGCAAGCCCGCGCGGGCCACCATACCGCCGCCATCGCCTGTGCAGGTATGGGCAGAGGTCGCGCTGAAATAGGCGCGCCCATAGCCGCCCGTGGCCAGCACCACCATCTTGGCGTTGAACACATGGATCGTGCCGTCATCCAATTTCCACGCCACAACGCCCGTGCAGCGGCCATCGGTGATAATCAAATCCAGCGCGAAGTATTCGATGTAGAACTCGGCATTGTTTTTCAGGCTTTGCCCATAGAGCGTGTGCAAGATGGCGTGGCCTGTGCGGTCGGCAGCGGCGCAGGTGCGCTGCACGGGGGGGCCTTCGCCAAATTCGGTCGTATGGCCGCCAAAGGGGCGCTGGTAAATTTTCCCCTCCTCGGTGCGGGAAAACGGCACGCCGTAATGTTCAAGTTCATAAACCGCCTTGGGCGCTTCGCGGGCAAGGTACTCCATCGCATCGGTGTCGCCCAGCCAATCGCTGCCCTTCACTGTGTCATACATATGCCATTGCCAACTGTCTGGCCCCATATTGCCAAGGCTGGCCGCAATCCCACCTTGGGCGGCAACAGTATGGCTGCGGGTGGGGAAAACTTTGGTCACGCAGGCAGTGCGCAGGCCCTGTTCGGCCATGCCAAGCGTGGCGCGCAGACCTGCACCACCAGCCCCGACAACCACCACGTCATAATCATGCACTTCATAGGGATAGGCGTTCATATTCAATACCTTACAGGTCTATTACAGGGCGATGCGGATCAGGGCATATATCCCCGTTGCAGCAATAACAGTGGCAAGAGAGGTGACAAACATCACCAAAATTTTGCGGGCCGTTCCCCGCGAATAATCCTCGATCATAATGGTGGCGCCCATGGCGAAGTGGCGCATGCCAACGACCAAAATCAACGCTGTCAAGATGGCGGTAAATGGCTGAGCAAAGGCTGCCACCACATCCGCGCGGCTTTGCCCCAAGGCACTGCCGAACAGATACATCCATGTGGGCACCATAAAGGCCAGCGCAACCGAGGACATGGTCATCGACCAATGATGATGCGTGCCCGTATGAGCAGAGCCTTTGCCAATCGCCCGTTTGCGTGGTGTCAAATAGCGCATATCCGCCCCCTTAAACAATGATCACAGTCAGCACAGTCAGCACAACAGACCCAAGGATCATGCCCCATCCCAGTTTTTCCGCAGTGGGAATATCCAGCCCGTGGCCTGCGTCGAAATACAAATGCCGCAGGCCCGCAAGGTAATGATACCAAATCGCCCAAGCACTGCCCAAAAACACCAAGTCGCCAAACCAACTTGTGGCCACGGCATCGGCGCGCGCGAAGGCATCCTCAGAAATAGCAGCAGCCGCCAGCCACCACACCGCCAAAAGAACACCCACAATCAGCGCATTGCCCGTGATGCGCGTCAGGATCGAGGTGATCGCCGTCAGCTGCGGGCGATAAATCTGCAAATGCGGCGACAAGGGGCGCTCAACGCGGCGCGGACTGCTAGATTTCACTTCGGCCATCGGTCATCCTTTTTGCGGCTTGCGCTGCCTTGCGCGGGAACGCTGCAATGCGGCGGCTGTCGTTATGTTTATTAGCGCGATTATCTGCGGTGTCATCCACATTCCCCGCGAAATACGGGGCGGGGGATCAATATTCAGCGTTTGTGATCACAAAAAATTTTTGCGTGATCACAAAATCGCAAGGCCATCATTCTTCGAACTGGGTTTGGTAAATGCGCGCCAAATCTTCGGCATATTCGGTGCAGATCGTGATGGTCGATGTGCCGCTGTAGTAAAAGGCGTTCGCCTCGCCGCAGGGGGCCACCTCGACCAAAACCTCGGTCGGCAGGCTGTAGGATTTGTTAAAATCAGACACTTCTTCGGCAAGGATGGCTGCAATTGGATCGCTGGCATCCCCCTGCATCACCAGACCTGCTGCGCCTTCTTGGTATTCGGCAGACTCCAGCAATGTGCCCCAAGCCTGATCTACCTGCGCAAATTCGGCCTCGCACCGCTCGGCGCGGTTTTCAGGCAGTTCAAATTCGGCCACAAAGTCGCCGCGCGCGGCGGGATCCGCGCCGTAGAACAGGCAGACCAGATTATAATAGCGTTGCAAATCAAGGCTATGCTCGTCCCAATAGGCGGTTTCATAGCCATTTGCCTCGGCCTCGGCATTATAAAGCAGGTAGGCATTCGCACTATCGGCCACGATGACAGTGGCGCTATCCTCTTCCCAAATTTGGTGCGTCAAATAGGCAGAGAGAGCGTCTGCAGCATCCTCTTCGCGGCCCAAGACGGGGAATTGCAAGACATCAATCAAAGCGTGGCCCAACTCGTGGTAAAATGTGGCAATCACATTTGATGTCACAAATTGCGCCGCATCTTCGTCTTCGGGCATCGTAAAGGCATATGCACTTGGCGCAGACAGGAAAAGCGCTGTTAGGGCAGCTAAAAGGGTCTTGGGCATCGCGGCAGTCCTTTGCAAGCATGGGCTAAATGCAGTATGGCCAGCGTTGTTGCGCAAGCAAGACGAAAAAATGCGCGCAATAGGGCAGAACTTGCCAACAATTCGGCCTAAATGCCGAATTTTACCCGATCTTATCCCTTTGGATGCAAAATTGCACGAAAGGAGAGGGCGGCAGTTATGACCATCCAACGAAGCAATGCGAAAATCGATGCAGCGGCGGGCTTTGCCAGCCCGCTTGGCGCTGCCATAGATGGGATTGACCGCGCCACAGTTGATCTGGTGCGCGATGCCTTGGCGCAAAAGCGTCTGCGCCTTGCCTATCAGCCCGTTGTCACTGCTGC
This sequence comes from Rhodobacter sp., assembly GCA_027490955.1. Taxonomy (GTDB): domain Bacteria; phylum Pseudomonadota; class Alphaproteobacteria; order Rhodobacterales; family Rhodobacteraceae; genus Cypionkella. Next base: position 16,556 of record JAIXXB010000010.1, on the reverse strand, counting down.
CGATCCCAGCAAGACCGCCTTTTATGAGGGGCTTATCCGTATTCTTGACCCTGCCCATCGGGTGATCCCTGCCAAGGATTTTATGGGCGTGGTCGAAGGCACGGAAATGGCGCGCCAGATTGATGTGATTGCCCTAGAGGCAGGGTTGCGCGCGCTGGCATCGCATCCCAACCTGCGCCTGTCACTGAACATGTCTGCACGCTCTATCGGCTATCCTGCGTGGGGCCAAACGCTGCGGGCGGGATTGGCGGCGGGAGGCGATATCGGTGCGCGGCTGATTTTGGAAATTTCCGAAAGTTCGGCCATGATGGTGCCTGAAATTGTGATCGCCTTTATGGACGAATTCCAGCGCGAAGGCATTGCCGTAGCCTTGGATAACTTTGGCTCTGGGCAGATGGCCATTCGCTATTTTCGCGAGTTTTTCTTTGACATCGTAAAGATTGATCGCCAATTCATTCGCGATATTCACAGCCACCCCGAAAACCAAACATTGGTGGCAGCGCTGATCACAATGTCCAAACATTTCGGCATGTTCACAGTGGCCGAAGCGGTGGAAACCCCCGAAGAAGCTGCGGTTTTGCAGGCGATGGGCATTGATTGTTTTCAGGGTTTTTTGTTCGGCGCACCAACGATGAAGCCGATTTTCGCCTGATTGGCCGCCGAATCGGGCAGCATTGGCGGCTTGCAATTCGCTCCATCGGGGCCTAGGCATTTGAAAAGGGTGGCTAGGCCATTGCGGCGCCTTGGCGTTTTCGGGGAGAAAGATTTATGACAAATGTTGTGATTGTGGCGGCAGGTCGCACTGCTGTGGGCAGCTTTAACGGGGCCTTCGCGGCCACCCCTGCGCATGATCTGGGCGCAGCGATGATTTCAGGTGTCATTGCCCGCGCGGGTATCGATGCGGTCGAAGTATCCGAAACCATATTGGGACAAGTGCTGACAGCGGGTCAGGGGCAAAACCCCGCCCGCCAAGCCCATATCAAGGCAGGTCTTGCCCGCGAGGCCAGCGCTTGGTCGATTAACCAAGTTTGCGGGTCTGGCCTGCGGGCGGTGGCACTGGGTGCGATGCATGTGCAACTGGGTGAAGCAGCCATTGTTATGGCAGGCGGGCAAGAGAATATGTCCCTTTCCCCCCATGTCGCGCATTTGCGCGCAGGGCAGAAAATGGGTGATCTGAACTTTATCGACAGCATGATCCGCGATGGATTGTGGGACGCGTTCAACGGCTATCACATGGGAATCACGGCCGAAAACGTCGCCAATCAATGGCAGATTTCGCGTGAAATGCAGGACGAGTTTGCCCTGCAAAGCCAGTTGAAAGCCGAGGCCGCGCAAAAGGCAGGCAAGTTTGCCGATGAGATTATTCCCTTTACTGTCAAAACCCGCAAAGGGGATGTCGTGGTCGATTCAGACGAGTATATCCGCCATGGGGCCACCTTGGAATCGATGCAAAAGCTGCGCCCTGCCTTTGCCAAAGACGGCAGCGTCACTGCAGGCAATGCCAGCGGGTTGAACGATGGGGCGGCGGGTGTCTTGCTGATGTCCGAGGCCGAGGCCGCCAAGCGCGGGCTAACGCCTTTGGCGCGTATCGCCAGTTATGCCACCGCAGGGCTTGATCCTGCCATTATGGGGGTCGGGCCAATCCATGCCAGCCGCAAAGCACTGGAAAAGGCGGGATGGAACGCCGCCGATCTGGATTTGGTCGAGGCGAACGAGGCCTTTGCCGCCCAAGCCTGCGCTGTGAACAAAGATATGGGCTGGGATCCTGCGCGCGTGAATGTGAACGGCGGCGCAATTGCCATAGGCCATCCCATCGGTGCGTCAGGCGCGCGGATATTGAACACGCTGTTGTTTGAAATGGCGCGTTCTGGCGGCAAAAAAGGCTTGGCAACTTTGTGCATCGGGGGCGGCATGGGTGTGGCCATGTGCCTAGAGCGCGCCTAAACTTGTGCGCCGCGCGCGGGTGATGCGGGTGAGCAGCGCCCCGCATTCGACATATAAAAACAAAATTGAAAAACCCAGCGCAATAATATTGCGCTGGGTTTCGCATTTGGGTAACAAGGTTTCAAATCATGGTCTGGGAGGGCAGTATGTCGAAAGTGGCTTTGGTAACGGGGGGTACCCGCGGAATAGGCGCGGCGGTGTCAGTGGCGCTGAAAGCGGCTGGTTACACTGTGGCGGCAAATTACGCGGGCAATGACGATGCTGCAGCCGCCTTTACTGCCGAAACGGGGATAAAATCGTTCAAATGGTCGGTCGCCGATTATGACGCTTGCGCGGCGGGTGTGGCGCAGGTGGAGGCTGCGCTTGGCCCCATAGCGGTGCTGGTCAATAACGCAGGCATCACCCGCGATGCGATGTTTCACAAAATGACCCCTGCTCAGTGGAAAGAGGTGATTGATGTAAACCTGTCGGGCCTGTTCAACATGACCCACCCCGTTTGGACGGGCATGCGCGATCGTAAATTTGGCCGCATTATCAACATATCATCGATCAATGGGCAAAAGGGGCAGGCGGGGCAAGTAAACTATTCGGCAGCAAAATCTGGTGATTTGGGCTTTACCAAGGCGCTGGCGGCCGAAGGTGCGCGCGCAGGAATCACCGTTAATGCGATCTGCCCAGGTTACATTGCGACCGAAATGGTGCGCGCGATTGATGAAAAGGTTCTAAACGAGCGTATCTTGCCGCAAATCCCCGTGGGCCGGTTGGGCGAGCCTTCGGAAATTGCCCGCGCTGTGGTGTTTTTAGCCTCTGACGATGCAGGGTTTATCACGGGTTCGACCCTGTCGGCCAATGGCGGGCAATTCGTGGTTTAACCAAGAAATTTTTCCACCACTCTCAACGCAAAGGGCTGGTCAAGGGGCTGGCCCTTTGTCACACATGGGCATGAACAGTCGCCGCGCAACATGGATCGGGTTTTCGGCCATTCTTCTATGGTCTCTGCTGGCGCTGCTGACCATATTCGCCAGCCCCGTGCCGCCTTTGCAACTGAATGCGATGACCTTTGGCATTGGCGCGCTGGTTGGCGTGATCTGGACATCGCGGCGCGGTTTTGGGGTTTTGCGCGGTGTGCCGCTGCGGGTTTACGCCTTGGGCACGGCTGGGCTGTTTGGTTATCATTTCTTGTATTTTACCGCGTTTCGGCTGGGGCCTGATGCCACCACGGGGCTGATCGCCTATCTTTGGCCACTGCTGATTGTGCTGATGTCCGGCCTATTGCCCGCTGCACGCCTTTCTGCGCGGCCCATCATCGGTGCAGTACTGGGGCTGTGCGGCGCGGCGTTGATTGTGCTGCAGGCGGGCAGCACGGGCGCGCCACTGGCCGCGTTGGCACTGGCCTTTCTGTGCGCCTTGGTCTGGAGCAGTTATTCCGTGGCCTCGGCCTATCACCGCGAGGTGCCCAGCGAAGCCGTCACCGTTTTTTGCGCAGCCACCGCGCTATTATCTGCGCTGGCGCATTTCGCATTCGAAGGCACCCAATGGCCTGAAAATGCGCTGGGCTGGGCCAGCGTCATCGCCTTGGGCCTTGGCCCTGTAGGCATTGCGTTCTTTACATGGGATATCGGCATGAAACGCGGCGATATCCAATTTCTCGGCACGGCCAGTTATGCTGCGCCCTTGCTGTCTACCCTTGCCTTGGTTGCGGCAGACATCAGCGCAGCCACGCCCGCGCTGGCCATAGCTGCGCTGCTGATCACAGTCGGGGCGGCGCTGGCAGCCAACGCCGCAAAACCAACGGATGATAAGGGTTAGGCCTGCTTAATGTTGGGTCAGGCGGCTGATTTCTTCTTTCAGCTTTAGCTTTTGCTTCTTCATTTCGGCGATCTCCAGCGCGTCCACTGCAGGGCTGCGTTGCGCACGTTCTACTGCATCGGACAGATGCTCGTGCTTTTTCTTCAATTCAACGATGTGGGAAGCAACAGTCATTCGAACCTCCTAGGTCAAAAAGCCGTAGGATCATCTGACCACAGTTTTGCGACTCTGTCATCACGTCTTGATGGCCATAGGCGGAAAACTTTACTCAAATGCCGCAGAAAGACTTTCGCCGCCGCGCAAGACGGCGTTCGCGGCAAGCGTATAGCTTTCGCGATCGCCGTCATGGGTATCGCCTGAATGAATGACAAAAGGGGCAAGCAGGCGAAACGCGCCTTTGCCTGTTTTGCGGGCGCGCAAAATGATGCGCAAGGCAGGGCGGCCTTCGCGTGCAGCAAGGGGCAGGACGGCGGCTGATCCCAGCTTATCGCCCATGGCGGCCAGCACTTCGGGCAGGCCATCTGCACCACAGATCAGCGTCAGCCAACCGCGCGGGGCAAGGCGGCGCGCGGCGGCCTGCACCCAGTCGCCCAAGGCGGCATTGCCCACCTGCAAGGCGGTGGCGCGGCCCACATCTGGGCTGGGCGTGCCGCCTTTTGGGTAATAGGGCGGGTTGGCTATGACATGGTCGAAATCGCGGCGCAGGCTGCGCGGCATCGCTGCCAAATCGCCCGTTTCAACCTGCATCGCAAAGCCATTCTCCGCAGCATTACGGCGAGCAAGATCGGCATAGTCAGGTTGCACTTCCAGCCCAAACAGGTGCAGGTCTGGCACGCGCGCGGCCAAACAGAGGCTGGCCGCCCCTACTCCGCAGCCCAAATCCAGCACCGATTGGCCAGATGTGGCAGGGCAGGCCGCGGCAAGCAAGACGGCATCGGTCGCCGCGCGATAACCCGACACAGGCTGCCATAAATGCAGCTTGCCACACAAAAACGCATCATGTGACAGCTGCATCACGTCTCTAAATCCACTTCGGGAAAACCATTATCCAGCAACACGGCGCGCGCGCGGAAATGATCGCGCGGATGCACCATCAGTCGGCGGGGCAAAAATCCCATCGCCCCGTGCAACGCGTGCATGTGGACGTCCAGAACAAAGCTGTCTATACCCTCGCCGTCAAGAAGGACTTGCGCAAAGGGAATCGCAGTAGGATCGGTGGTCGAGAGCAAAAGCTTCATCCCCGCAATCTAGCCGCCCCGTCCGCCTTCGTCCACAGATGAGGAAAGCCGTGAACCATATGCAAACTGCCGTGCAAAAACCACATGACCAATTGGCTGCGTTTTTGGCAGACGATATGGCTGCGGTGAATGTGATGATCCGCGCGCGGATGGCATCCCAGCATGCGCCGCGCATCCCCGAAGTGACGGCGCATTTGGTCGAGGCAGGCGGCAAGCGTCTGCGCCCGATGCTGACCTTGGCCGCAGCGCGGATGTGCGGTTATGACGGCCCCTACCATATTCACTTGGCCGCGACAGTCGAGTTTATCCACACCGCCACCTTGCTGCATGATGATGTCGTTGACGAAAGCCAGCGGCGGCGCGGGCGGCCCACGGCAAACCTATTGTGGGATAACAAATCGTCGGTTCTGGTGGGCGATTATCTGTTCTCGCGCAGCTTTCAGTTGATGGTCGAAACAGGATCGCTGAGGGTTTTGGATATTTTAGCCAATGCATCGGCCACCATTGCCGAAGGCGAGGTGCTGCAACTGACTGCGGCGCAAGATTTGGCCACGACCGAGGCGATTTATTTGCAAGTGGTGCGCGGCAAAACTGCCGCCTTGTTTTCCGCCGCAACCGAGGTGGGCGGCGTGATTGCAGGGGCCAATGATGCCCAAACCCGCGCGCTGTTTGATTATGGCGATGCGCTGGGAATTGCCTTTCAAATCGTGGATGATCTTTTGGATTATGGCGGTGCAGCAGATACGCTGGGCAAGAACACGGGCGATGATTTTCGCGAGCGTAAATTGACCCTTCCCGTGATCAAAGCCGTCGCTATGGCAGATGCCGAAGAGCGAGCGTTCTGGGCACGCACCATTGCCAAGGGCGATCAGAGGGACGGCGATTTACAACAGGCCCGCGCCATCATGGCGCGCCACGGCGCGATGGAGGCCGCGCGCCAAGATGCACTGGCATATGCCGCCCGCGCCGCAACGGCGCTGCAGGTCATGCCCGACCATCCGATCAAAGACATGCTGCGCGATTTGGCTGATTACGTTGTGGCGCGCATTGCCTGAGGGGCCACATCTACCCCATTGTTGATCTGGCACGGCGCAACCCACCATGTGGGATATTGGGCGCGCACCCGCTGCGCAGCTATTTGCGCCGCATGGACGGTTTCATAAAGCCCAAAACATGTCGCACCAGAGCCTGACATACGCACCAACTGCGCACCTGTGAAAGTGATCGCCGCCAAAACATCGGCAATCACTGGGGCTGCAGCAATGGCAGGGGCCTGCAAATCATTGCGCTGCGCAAGCAACCAATCCATCAAAAGGGCTGGGTCATCCAGCCGCTGCGGCAGGCTTGGCAGGGGGGCATTTTCCTTGCGCAGCAAGGCGCGAAAAACCTGCGGCGTTGCCACGTGCTGGCGTGGATTGACCAAAAGCGCGTGCAAAGGGGCAAGCTTTGCAAGGGGCGTGATGACCTCGCCAATACCTTGCACGCAGGCAGGAACGGCGCGCGCGCACATTGGCACATCTGCGCCGATGCTCAGCAGTTTTGCCGCATCTGCAGGGTCAACCCCGCGGCTTTGCAAGGCGATGATCCCACGATACGCCGCCGCCGCATCTGACGAGCCCCCCCCCATTCCCGAAGCAACAGGCAAATTCTTTTCCAGATGCACATCGACATCTTGCGCCCCAAAAGCAGACAAAGTCTGCGTGATGATATTCTCGCCCAAAAGAGCGCCCGCCTCTGGCCCAGAAACATGCACGCGCCCCGCCCCGCCTTGCAAGAGCGTCAGCCAATCGCCCACATCGGCAAATCCAACCACAGTATCCAGCAGGTGATAACCATCGGCGCGCTGACCCGTGACATGCAGGCACAGGTTAATCTTGGCAGGGGCAAAGACCCGCAGCATGGGTTACAAACCGCCTGCGTCCAAATCGGGAAAGGGCGGCGCGCCTTCGCTGGCACGCACGGCATCCAGACCAATCTCTAGCTTTTTGCGGATGCGTTCGGCATCTTTTTCGGTCGGCTCAAACGACAGGGCGCGGCGCCATTGAAACATCGCTTCGCGCTGGCGGCCATTGGCCCAATACACATCGCCCAAATGGTCGGTCACAATCGGATCGACGGGTTCCAATTGGGCCGCACGCTCCATCGGGGCCAGCGCCTCGCTATAACGGCCAAGTCGATAAAGCGCCCAAGCAAGACTATCGATGATATAGCCCGAATCGGGCCTTGCCGCGACAGCGCGCTGGATCATGCCCAGCGCCTCCTCCAGTTTTTCACCGCGATCCACCAAAGAATATCCCAAGTAATTCAGAACATTGGGCTGGTTCGGGTTCAATTCCAAAGCGGTGCGAAAATCGGCTTCGGCGGCGTCATATTGGCGCAGATTGTCATAGGCAATGCCGCGGCTGTAGAAAATCGCCCAATGCTGCGGCAAGATTTGCGGCAACAGCGCAAGCGCCGCATCATAGGCGGTTATCGCAGCCTCAAACTGTTCGGCGCGGCGCAGCCCTTGGCCAAGGGCCACTTGCACATCAAATTCCGTTGGGAAGGCTGCGGCCAAATCCTTCAGGATTTGTAGGCTTTCTTCGCCCCGCCCCGCCGAAAACACGGCGGCCGAACGGCCTATTTGCGCGCTGGTGTAATCGGGGTGGTCAGGCGCGATTTGGCCGTAGGTTTCGGCCGCCAGATCAAATTGTTCCAACTTTTCCAAAACGCTGGCGGTCAACAGCAAGGCTTCGCTGTCATCAGGGCGCAGATCGCTGGCAATGCGCGCCTGCAGCAGCGTATAGGTGGGATCATTTTCCGTGCCCAAAGCAGCGGCCACAGTAAAGAAAACCTCCGCCAGACCCGATGAGGCATCCTTGAATCCTGAAATCGGCAAGGCTTGGCCTGCGTCCAGCAAAGCAATCATTTCTGCAACGCGCGCGTCTTGGCCCAGCGCAAAACGCTGGCGCAAAAGATCAGCCGCCTGCGCAGTCTGGCCAATCTGACTGAGCACTTCGGCCTGCAAAATCGCGCCGCGCCGCGCATTGACCTGCGGGCCCGCCTCTGGCGCCGCCAGCGCCGCGGCCGCGCCGTCAAAGTTCCCTGCCAGCGCCAGCGCAATTGCCTTGTGATACAGGCCAAAGCCAGCCAGCCCTTGCATCTGGGCCACCTTATCAAAGCGCGCAATGCCATCGTTCATCTGGCCAAGCCCAATCAAGGCCCATCCCGCCAAGAGATCATCTTGCAAAGAGCCCGCCGACACCTCTAGCGTTTCAATTTCGATAATCTCGGCAAAATCACCGCGTTCTGCCGCCCCTGCCATACGGGCCAAAAGCGTGGTTTGATTGGCAGCATTCAGCCCGTGCAATTCAGCCGCCAAATCCGAGGCACGCTCAATTTCCCCCAAGGACAGCGCGGCAATCATCGCACCATTGAGAAGTTCTATGTTGCTTGGATCCAGCGCCAAGGCGCGCTGATACCACAGATCTGCTGCGCGATAATCGGCATTTGCCGCAGCAATCTTCGCTGCCAGAAAAGCCCCCGCCAAACCTTCTTTCGCACCCGATGCGACGGGGATCAGCCCCAAACACAAGGCAATAATCGTCGCAGTCAAGGGCCGGGAAGGGGCGGGCATCGTCAGCTCCTGTTCACATCCCGAAAACTTAAGTCGCGGCGCGGAAAATTACAATGCAGCCAAGGGCCTGCACGCCGAAAAGCGCGGATTTTTTCCGACCGCAGCAAAAGCCAAGCTGCGGGTTACATATTGGGATAGTTTGGCCCGCCCCCGCCCATTGGCGTTGTCCAGACGATATTCTGCGACGGATCTTTGATGTCACAGGTTTTGCAATGGACGCAATTTTGAAAGTTTATCTGAAACCGCGGCTCGCGTCCTGCTTCTGCGATCACCTCATACACGCCTGCGGGGCAATAGCGCTGGGCGGGTTCGGCATATTCGGGCAAGTTTACGCGAATCGGGATGCTCGCATCGCGCAGTTTCAAATGGGCGGGTTGGTTTTCGTCATGGTTGGTGGCTGAAAAGGCCACATTGGTCAGGCGATCAAAGGACAAAACGCCATCAGGCTTTGGGTAATCGATTTGCGGAAAATCGGCAGCTTTGCCTGTGGCCGCAGCGTCGGTCTTGCCATGGCGCAGCGTGAAGATGCCCAGACCAAGGCTAGAGGCCCACATGCTGATGCCTCCGCCCACAAGCGAAGCCAACAGACCAAAGCGCGACCAAAGCGGTTTCACATTGCGCACTTTTTTCAAATCTGCCGCAATCGGGCCTGTGCGCAAATCGGTCTCATAGGCTGTCAACTCGTCGCTGGCGCGGCCCGCAGCAATGGCCGCCGCCGCCGCATTGGCCGCCGCAATGCCCGAAAGCATCGCATTATGGTTGCCCTTGATGCGCGGCACATTCACCAGCCCTGCGCTGCATCCCAGCAATGCCACGCCCGGCGCAACCAGTTTCGGGATTGATTGCCAACCGCCTTCGGAAATGGCGCGCGCGCCGTAAGCCACGCGTTTGCCCCCCTTTAGCAATTCGGCCACCATGGGATGATGTTTAAAGCGCTGGAATTCCATATAGGGGTAAAGATGGGGGTTTTCATAGTTCAAATGCACCACAAAACCCACGTAAACCTGATTATTTTCAATATGATAGATGAATGACCCGCCGCCTGCATTGCTGCCCAAAGGCCAGCCCATCGTATGGGTCACAGTGCCAAGGCGGTGCTTTGCAGGGTCTATTTCCCAAATCTCTTTCATGCCAAGGCCGAATTTCTGCGGGCAATGACCTTTGGAAAGATCGTATTTCGCAATCACCTCTTTGGCCAAGGATCCGCGCACGCCCTCGGACAACAGCACATATTTGCCCATAAGTGCCATGCCGGGTTCATAATTCGGGCCGGGTGTACCATCGGCGTTTTTGCCAAACTCGCCCGCGACCACACCGCGCACCGCACCCTCGTCGCTGTAGACCAATTCCGAGCAGGACATGCCAGGGAAAATTTCAACCCCAAGCTCTTCGGCTTGGCCAGCCAGCCAGCGGCAGACATTGGCCATGGAGACAATGTAATTGCCATGGTTGTTCATCAGGGGCGGCATAGGGAAATTGGGAATGCGCAGTTGCCCCGCGGGACCCAGAACATAAAAATTGTCCGATGTCACAGGGGTGGTGATCGGCGCGCCCTTGGCCTTCCAATCAGGGATCAACGCATCTAAACCAACAGGATCCAGCACCGCGCCCGACAGGATATGCGCGCCCACTTCGCTGCCCTTTTCCAGCACAACGACGGACAGGTCGGGGTTGATTTGTTTCAGGCGTATCGCAGCCGATAGACCAGCAGGCCCCGCCCCAACGATCACAACATCATATTCCATCGCCTCGCGGGTGACTGCCGTGTTCATCGCAACCTCATTCCTAATGCCCCGCCTGATTGCCGCATGACACAGGCTTGGTCAACAGCTTCGCGTAATTTTCGCCACAGCCGCGCGCCAAAATCGACAGTTTATGTCGCGCGCGCGGAAATTCTGGCAGAATTTGTCGCACGCTCGGGCCGCCGAAACAGTGTGGCTGGCGCGGGTATGGTGCCGCGCGGGAACAAAAGCGTTGCGGTTTTAAAGGCTGGCGTGGGGTCAAACCGCAACCCCTCCATCAGCGCGCCTTGCTTGCCCGTCGCCTCAAAGCCGCGTTGTTCGGCCAAAGAGGTGGCAGCCAAAACATAGCGGCGCGGCTTTTGGCTTTGGTGTTGGCGCAGGGCGAACATTTTCTGCGCCTGATAATCCTTAATATTCACATAATGGGTCGGGGTGAAATTGCGACCCTTCATATTGTCGACATAGAAAACAGGAAAATGTTCCGATGCCGCAAGCGTCACCGCGCCCGACAAGACGCGGTGATCGGCATGGTAATCATTCGGGCTATGGGTCAGAATCACATCGGGCTTTTCTGCTGCAAAAAGTTCGATCAAGCGGCGCAACAGGGGCATACGCAACGGGGGCAGCGCACCATCGGGCATGCCCAAAGCTATGATGCGTGCCAAAAGCATGGCCGCGGCATTTTCAGCCTCTTCCATACGGGTTTTTGCGACGGGTTGGTGTTTGCTGCGCGCGGTCAGCCCACCTTCGCCCGCGGTTGCCAGCACCAAAACAATCTCGGCGCCGCGGTCGGCATAGGCAAAGAGTGTTCCAAAAGCGTATATTTCGGCATCATCAGGATGCGCGCCTACAAACATCACTTTCATGCCGCGCACCTATGCATCCAGCATTGCGTCCAGCTTTGCCGCAATTTCTGCGCGGCGCGTTGCGGCGGCGGCTTTCGTAGCTTCAGTCATATCTTGCTGGTGCGGATAGCTGCGCATCGTGGTCGCCCATAATTGGCGGGCATAGATGCGGTCTGTCCCCGCATATACCGCGCCCTTGTAATGTTCGGGGATAAAGTAATGCGACGGGAAAATGGTGGTTTTCTTTTTCAGATCAGGATTTTGCGCAAGAAAGCGGCGCAAAAAGCCGTTGCCCGTTGTTGTCCACGGCATTTTCATTTCTGCAGGGTCAAGCCGGCCAAGTTCGGCCACGACAGCCTGTAACACAGGGTTTCCCGCCTCGCAGGCCAGAAAGGGAGAGACCATTCCTGTTGTGCCGCCCTCATGCTCGTATACAGTATAGGCGCGCGGCTCTTGTACCAAATCGTCGATTGGATGCAGACAAATACTGTCAGCCTCGGCGATGAAACCGCCCGCTTCGGCCAAAAGCTCATAGCGGATTAAATCGGACACACCTGCAAATTTGCCGCGCTTAAAATAGGCGTTGATCTGCGCTTGGTTTCTAAATCGGCGCGAGGTGATGTAGTCGTTGTCGATAAGTTCATATTGCCAGCTTGGATGCGCGTCGATCCACGTTTGCATCCAATTGGTTGGGGCGGGAAAAGGGCCGATCCAAATATGCCGCATGATCTTTGGAATCATATGAACCCGTCCCCTTGGCACTGAACACGCCGCTCAATCACAGGGAGTTTAGCATAAGCGTCAAAGGTGTAAACGGGGATTGGCAGGGCTGCATTCCCCGCCGCCTGCCGCTGCAAAAGACGCGCGAATTCAGAAAAGAACAGGTTGGTCTTTTTGGAGAGGCTTGGCTATGGGCGCAGCGCGTTCAACAAAATCGCCGCTTTCGACGATCATTTGTCGGACTTGGCCCAAGGTTGGGCGAAACAGCACACGGCGCGCATTGGTGCCGCCAAGACTTTCTGCCAAGCAGGGAATATCTTCGGTCGCCAGAAACTGTTTGGCAAATCGGGCGTTGGATGCGCCGATATCGCCCAGATTGCTGGCCATATTGGCCCCGCCAAACAACTTGGCCCGCAAGGCAGATCTGCGCGCGCCCTTTTTCAGCAGATCATTGATCAGCATTTCCATCGCATGCACGCCATAACGCAAAGATTTGGCCGAATCGGTTTCAGACGCATTGGCCAAAAGAAAGTGATTCATCCCGCCCAGTTTGGCCTCTGGGTCCCAAATGCACGCGGCCACACAAGAACCAAGCACAGTGGACAGCACCACATGGGGTTGGTCGGTGGTTTGGTATTCGCCCTGTGCGACGTAAACTGTTTGATCGCTGGTCATGTGCCAACCTTTCCAAATCGCACCTGTGTTTGGGCGCAGGCCTGCAACAAAGCGGGGCCGATGTCCAAAAGGGGAAGCTGGCGCTGCACTGCGCCCATCTCATGGGCCACCCGCGGCATGCCGTAGACAACCGAACTGCTTTCATCCTGACCAAATGTTGTCGCGCCCGCCTGCCGCAGGCGCAGCAAACCCGTCGCTCCATCGCGCCCCATGCCAGTGAGCAAAGCGGCGACAACCGAATTTCCCATTGGAACCGCCGACGCGAACAGCTCGTCAATCGAGGGGCGATGACCCGATGTCGCAGGCCCATGGCTGACCGCGCAGCGCAGCGCGCCGCGATGCTCTAATCGCAAATGCCCATCGATACCGCCTGCAAGGCAGATGCGCCCCGATTTCATTTCGAGCCCAGTTTCGGCAAGCACAACCTCAGCCGCGCAGCGGCGATCGAGCAAACGCGCTAAGGTTTCCGAAAAATTTTGCCCCGTGTGCTGGACAATCGCCGTAGGCGGGCAATCCAAGGGAAAATGCTGCAAGATCGTGGTCAGCGCATCAATCCCGCCCGTCGAAGCGCCAAGAAGAATGACCTTGTCACGCTGAAACCCGCTTTTGGGATGGGTTGCGGGCGGATGGGTTTTTGGTGCAAAGGCCGCTTGAACCGGTGCGGCTACTGCGCTTGACAACGCATTTAGCACCTCGTGCACGCTCATGCGCGAATGGACAAAACTGCCAATCTGCGACGGGTAAGGGCTACTTGGATCAAGATTTTGGCTGCCCAGCAAAGTCACAGCCCGCGCTTCCACCGCCCTGAACAACGACAGCATGCACTGATATTCTTCTTGGCGCGCAAAACTGTCAGCGATGATAACAATGTCAGGTAACAGTTCTTCCACTTTGGAATAGGTTGCAGATAAGTCGCTGGTTTGGGCAACCACAACGAATTGCCCCGTTTGCTCCAATGTTTTGTCCAAACGCGATTGGTCGATCATGCTCGGGGTGGCGATAACCACGCGCGTCTTTGTCATGGATGTCTCTCCATCTGCACAAAAAAGATCTTACAAATGCCCAGCTAAGTTCAGAAATCTTGCCAAATGCCACGGGAATTTGCCGCAATCGCACGCGGCGGCTCTGCCATGGTGTTTGGCGCGAGGGCGGCAGGCTCAGGGATAAAGTTGCCAAGATCGGGCGCTGGGTCGGCCTCGCTTTGAGTGGCCTCCTCTGGTGGGGCGGGCAAAAGGATTGGGCTGCGCGCTGCTTTCTCGGCTTGCAAGGTTTTGAAGCGCCCCACCAAACTGGCCAATTCTTCCGCGCCGCTGGCCAGCAGATGGCTTGCGGCGCTGGCCTCCTCGGCCATGGCGGCGTTCTTTTGGGTGGCCTGATCCAGTTGCGTCACGCCGATATTGATTTCGTTCAATCCAATCGCCTGTTCGCTGGCACCTGTCGAAATATTCGTTGTCAGCGAAGAGATATGCGTCACGCGCTGTGCGATTTGCTGCAAGGCGGCCCCTGCCTGTTTCACGCGGTCAACACCCCGCTCTACCTGCTGCGAACTGGTGCTGATCAGGGTCTTGATCTCCTTCGCGGCGGTAGACGCGCGCTGTGCCAAAGCCCCAACTTCAGAGGCAACCACAGCAAAACCACGGCCAGCATCCCCTGCGCGCGCGGCCTCGACCCCCGCGTTCAGCGCCAGCAAATTGGTTTGAAACGCAATATCATCAATCACCCCGATGATCTGCGAGATTTGATCCGAAGATTTCTCAATCGCAGACATGGCTTTGACCGCCTCGGTCACAACAACACCGCAATCATCGGCGTCTTTGCGCGCCTCGATCACAATGGTTTCCACTTCGCGCACGCCATCTGCAGCCGATTTGACGCTGGCAGTCATTTCATCCATGGCGGCTGCCGTCTGTTCCAGCGTGGCCGCTTGCACCTCGGTTCGGTGGGCCAAATCTTCCGAAGCGCGCGTGATTTCGCCCGATTGGGCACGAATCCCCTCTGCCGCATCTGCGATCTGGTCAATCGACTCGCGCATTTTGATCACAGTATTGTTGAAATACCCCCGCAAGATTTCATAATCTGCGCCAAAATTGCTATCAATGGTCTGGGTCAGATCGCCCTGCGACAAACCCTGCAACCCCGCTGTCAACCGCGCAACTACGTCCGACTGTTCCGCCTGATGCTGGGCGCGCTCTGATTCAAGCACCTGCGCCGCCGCCAAGGCATGGCGCATCCCGTCAATCGAGGCCGCGATAGTGCCAATTTCGTCCTTCTGGTCTGTGAAGGGGACTTGCTGATCATAGGTTCCGCTGGCCACCTGCTGGATCGAGGTGTTCATTCTGGCAATCGGGCCTGCAAAGCTGCGCGAAATAGCGATACCCAGCGCAGCCACAATGGCTAGGCAAATGGCGCTGACCAAAATCTGCAGCCAAAGCAAATCATAAAAACCGCCCAAAATATCTTGCTGATCCCGTTCGGCAACCAGCAGCCAAGATGCCCCACCTTGTTGAAACAGCAGCGTATGGGCAGAACCGACCCTGCCCGATTGCAGCATAACGCCGCGATGGGCTGCCTCGCTGGTTTCAAAGCCGGACTTGATATGTGGCAGGTTCTTGAGCGTTGCCCCCGCCTTAAAATGCCCTTCAAAGCGCGATGGCGTCAGCGCTTTTCCATCCTGTGTCAGCACGTAAAGTTCTGTTGTCTCGCCAACGGTTCTGCCGCCCATTACGATATCGGCAATGGTTTTTTCAGGCAGTTGAATGGCCAAAACACCCACTGTGACCCCCGTATCAGAGACAACGGGCGTGGCCATAAACATCGCATAAACGCCCGCGCTGGGCGCGTAACGTTCGTAATCCGATAGAAACACCTCGCCTGCCTTACCTTTCAAGGCCTTTCTATACACATTCGCAAGATTCGATTTTGCAAATGCGCCCGTTTCAAGATTTTCTGCAAAATCAATTTCTTTATACACAGTATAAACAACGTCCCCATCGCGGTTGATCAAAAACACATCGTAAAAACCATTTTGAATCATCAACGTGCGAAAGCTTTTATGAAACTTCGCGTGTTCAGAATGATAAAGCTCACTGCCTTCGCCGCGATCGAGTAAATCACGCTGGCCTGCGGGGTGTGGATTTGCACCAATATAGGCCTTTTGCAAAATGGGTCGCGCTTGATCCTTTAGATCCTTAAACATGGAACTAAGCGTATAAAGAGCATCGGTCGTTTGCTTGCTCCCTGCTGCCGTTAGAACGCTGGCTTGCGTGTTTTCGATCCACTGAACCAGCCGTTCGGCGCGGTTAGAGACAAGGGAACTGAACGCTTCGTCTGCCGCGGTGAATTGGGCAGATTTGGTAAGATTTGCCGTGGCAATAATGATCGAAAACACCGACAGCATGGCCAGCCCAACAAAGGCAATGGGCAGTTTCAATCGCAAAGACAGGTTGCGCCAGACAATGCGGCGCGGCGCGCGCACCGATTCTTCCTGATCTGCCTTGCGCTGGCCTTTCTTGAACATTCTAACCCATTCAAACATTTGAAACTCCTCGCCCATACGGCGGCACTATTTGCGCCAAGTCTTGTCGTCATACTGCACTGTTCCTTAAGGTCAGCTTAAGGCGTGAAATCGAAGTGAGGCGCATTTAAAATTTTAGCGATTTTCAAATGGGGTTTGGCAATTCCTCGCCAAACAGCGTGCTATTTCAGCCAATCCGCCCATCTCTGCACAATAGATAAAATTGTGATTATCATCCTGCGCCCTGATTGACCGCGCCCTTGCAAAGGCAACACTTTTTTAAGGGCCGCCCTGTAGAGGTGAAGGGTGAGCGCGCAGAACGTGCTGGGTCTAATGCTAGGGTCAGAACCCATTAAAGTTCTTGTCATGGCCAGTTTTCACTGATTCATTTGTGTCACCTTGGGGGTGTCAAATGAGTGATCTTTACTGGCTTACGGACGAACAAATGGCGCG
>JAIXXB010000011.1 GCA_027490955.1 Rhodobacter sp. | reverse complement strand
GGGCGCATCAAGGATTGGCGTAGGGTCGCCATGCGGTTCGACCGACGCCCAGAAATCTTCCTGTCCGCCTGCGCACTTGCCGCAATCGTATTGTTCTGGCTATGAGTCCTGAGCCTAGCATTCAGTGGTTTACAACCCATCTGATTTCCAAAATCTCCCCCGTTGGCAGAGCCTGTGTACACACTACCCTACACCCCCCCACTGGTCCATGCCCCCCCCCTAGGTGCCCCCTTGGCGCAGCGTTAACAGTTTCTGGCGATTGCTTGGTGTAGGTCAGGCGAAGCACATCTAGGCCATCAGGAATGTAGACCAAATGGTAGACCACAAAGAGCCTACTTGTCATGAACTGGCTATCATAGTATCCAATAAAAACAGGGTGTTACGTTTTGAGTGGAGCCTAGGTGAGGATACAGCACCCTTCACCCGCTCCAATCAACCTTTATAAATAAACCCGTTCACAGGGTTCACGCGGCCAAGGGTTTGGGCGGCATTTTCCACGCGCACGCGGCTCCAATCGCCGTTTTCGGAAACGTCGATCACGCGGTCGTCTAGGGTCACTTGCCCGCGCAGCCAATTGGCATGAACCACCAAAATCTCGCGGTCAGAAATCACGGCGCTGACCACTGCGACATGGCCCTTTGGCATGGCGCGGCTGGCGGCAAAGGCCATCACTGCGCCCACTTTCGGCTCTTGGCTGCGCAGGTAGCGGCCTTTGGCCTGTTCCCACCATGTTTTGGCATTGCCGCGCAGCGACAGGCCCGAGACCATGCGCGCAAAAGGCACGCACCACCAGCGGCCTTGCGGTTTATGGGCCAGCGCAAATTGCACGCCGTCCTGCACAGCCGCGCGGCTGGCCACCTCGGCGCGCCCTATCAAACCTGCGGTGCGCTGCGCCTCGCGGGCGGCAATGCGGGCGGCCTTCCGTTCGGTGCGCAGCGCGGCGCGTTCGGCCTTGGCTTCGGGGTTTGGGCGCAAAAAGGCAAAAAGACCCAGTTTGGGGGGCGCGGCCTGCGATGTTTGCGCCGCTACATCACCCGCGCCTGCCTGCTGCGCCATGGCAGGTGGCACCATCAGGCAAAGGCCCAGCATCACCCCCGAAAACATTGCCCGTATCTGCATGCCGTCACACTGGATTAACCACGTTTGGGATGGGCAGGCTTTTATACAGCCATAGCGCGATTTCAATCTTTGAAAATCTGCCTAAGCGGTGCTTTGCCGATGCCCCACTTTTCTTTTGGGGTGCCTTGGGTTAGCCAAGACCACCATGTGAAAGGAAATCAATCATGACCGAAATCAAACGCTATGGCATTGGCCCCCGCATGTCCGAGGCAGTGGCCTATAACGGCATCCTTTGGGTAGCGGGCCAAGTGGGCACGCCGGGCGATGACATCACCGCCCAGACCAAAACCTGCCTTGCCGAGGTTGACCGCATTCTGGCTGCCGCTGGCACGGACAAAACCCGCATTCTTAGCGCGCAAATCTGGCTGGCCGATATGGCCGATTTTCCCGCGATGAATGCGGTTTGGGATGCATGGGTGCCTGCAGGCCACACGCCCGCACGCGCCACGGGCGAATCCAAACTGGCCGCCCCCGCCTATAAGGTCGAAGTGATTGTGACCGCAGCCTTGGCCTAAGGGCGCGATACCACATCCCGCGCGCGGGTTTGCCTGCGGGATGTGGGTGACGCCAGATCAACCTTCAGATGCCAGCGCTTTGCGTTGGGCCGCGCAAAGGCACATAGATTGGGCAAAATCATCAGATTTGCGCGCAAAAATACAACCATAGATTGAATAACGCCGAAAGCCACGCTTTTCCAGCGATATATGTTGCTGCCTATGCTTTTTCGTGATCATCATATCTGATCGTATATGTTTTTTCGAAATAGGATGTATCGTGATGACCAGCCGCAAATTCCCCCTGATCCGCGCGTTTGTTTTGGCCAGCGCCTTGTCAACTGCCGTCATGGCCCCCCCCGCCTTTGCCGAAACAGTCGAGGTGACAATTCTGAACACGCGCGGCGAAGATGGCATCTACCGCCCTGCCCTGCGCGTTCTGCGCGGCGGGACTGTCATCTTTTACAATACAGGCAATGCTGGCCTGACCGAAGCCATCATCCGCGACAGCGCGGCGCTGAATGCATGGCTGTCCGCCAATGTGCCTGCGGCGGCTGGCGGTGAGGCCGTCAGCTTTGTCGTCACAACAATCGAATCCAGACCCCCTGCTCAAGAAGAAGAGCCGACAATCAAAGATTGCTTCGACTTTGAAAAGAACGGGAAGTGTACGGCAGAAGAACGCGCCGATTACTGCGAAGCGCAATTCCCCGGCAAATGGAAGCGCGACATCAAAGGTTGGTATGAGAGCCCTGTGGAATACTGTTTCCTTGGTTAGGGTCTAACTTGCCACTTATATGGGCAAAATGATTTAACCCGCGCGCAATTGCGCAATCAGCGCGGCGGAAAAGGCGTATTTGCCAGCCACTGCCGCGCCTTTCAGCATCGGCTTTAGCGCAAGGGCCAGTTCTTTGCCAAAGCATTTATTTTGTATATTCATTTATTATTTTGGCGCATTTTTTTATATACGAAGGATATTTATTGTTACGGACATTCGGATTGCGAAATAAAACTTTTGGTGGTCTGCATCGGCCCTTGCTAGAGTTTTGACCAAAAGGATTATACCAAATTGACCAACCTAAAAATCCAATTTTTGCGCGCTTTGCTTTTGGCAAGCGCCCTGTCTTCCGCCGTTATGACACCTGCGGCCTTTGCTGAAACAGTCTCTGTCACCGTGATGAACACACGAGGCGAAGATGGTATCTATCGCGCGGCGCTGCGCGTGATCCGCAACGGCACTGTTGTCTTTTATCCCGCAGGCGAGGCGGGCCTGACCGAAGAAATGATCCATGACAGCGCTGCCCTGAACGTCTGGCTTGGCGCGAACCTGCCTGCTGTAAATGGCAATGATCCTGTCAGCATTGTGGTGGAGGAAATTCAATCCAGACCAGCACCTGCGGAAGAGACCGACCCAGGCGACGACAATACCGACGACAATGGCTGCTGCCAGCCTTCAAACCAGAACATCGGCCAAGTCAGTCCAAATTGCTGCCCTTAACCTTAATAGTCTTCGCAGCGGCACGGTATTTCACCAAGTAAGCCACCCTGCGATTGCTGACTAAACTCTTTTGTTTTGCGCAGCTCATGACGATGCGCTGGAGAAAACGGGCTTTGCCCGCACATTTACAGAGCAGCCCAGCAAACTGCGTCTTGCCTTTTTTTAAGGCAAGACGATCTCACCCGCGCAAATGCGCAATCAGCGCGGCGGTCGAGGCGTCTTTGCCAGCCACCGCACCGCCTTTCAGCATCGGCTCCAGCGCAAGGGCCAATTCTTTGCCCAATTCCACCCCCCATTGGTCGAATGAATTGATCCCCAAGATCACCCCTTCGACAAAAACGCGGTGTTCATACAGCGCGATGATTTGGCCCAGAACAAAGGGCGTCAGTTTGGGGTAGATAAGCGTGGTCGAGGGGCGGTTGCCTGCAAAAACCCTGTGGCGCGCTTGGCGTTCCAATTCTGTCCCTGTCAGCCCCTTTTTGCGCATCATCTCGCGCGCCTCATCCAGCGAGCGCCCGCGCATCAAAGCTTCGGATTGGGCAAGGCAATTGGCCGCCAGCAGCAGGTGTTGATGGGCCAAATCAGGCTCATGCCCCTGTTTTGCAAGCAAAAATTCGCATGGGATCACCCGCGTGCCTTGATGGATCAACTGATAAAAGGCGTGCTGGCCATTGGTGCCCGGCTCTCCCCAAACCACGGGGCCAGTGTGGCGGGGCACATCTGTGCCATCCATCGCCACGGATTTGCCGTTTGATTCCATTTCCAATTGTTGCAAATAGGCAGGCAGGCGCAGCAGGCGCTGTTCATAGGGCAGCACCGCGCGCGAGGCATAGCCGCAGATTTGGTTGTGCCAAATCCCAACCAAGGCCAGCAAAACAGGGATATTCTGGCGCAGATCCGCATTGCGGAAATGGTCATCCATCGCCCGCGCACCGCCCAAAAACTGCGCGAAATTGTCGGGCCCTATCGCAATCATCACGCCCAGCCCAATGGGCCCCCAAATCGAATAGCGCCCGCCCACCCAATCTTCGAACCCAAAGACGCGCGACGGATCAATGCCAAAAGCGGCGGTTTTTTCTGCCGCCGTTGACAGGGCGGCAAATTGCGCAGCGGGGTTTTTCACCTGCGCGGCCATCCAATCGCGCGCGGTTTGCGCATTGGTCATGGTTTCGATGGTGGTAAAGGTTTTGCTGGCCACAATAATCAGCGTGGTTTGCGGATTAAGCGGGGCCAAAACATCGGCGATATGCGCGCCGTCGATATTGGACACGTAATGCAGGCGCGGCCCATCGTGATAGGGGGCCAGCGCAAGCGTTGCCATCGCAGGGCCCAGATCAGAGCCGCCAATCCCGATATTGACCACATCGGTGATGCGCCCGCCCTGCCCTTGGAACCTTCCATTTCGCAGATCATCCGCAAAGGCCGCCATTCGTGCCAGCGTCGCATGAACGGCGGGGATGACATTTTTCCCATCCACCATCACCTGCGCATCAGGGGCCGCGCGCAGCGCCGTATGCAGAACAGCGCGGCCTTCGGTCTGATTGATCTTTGCGCCCGAAAACATCGCCGCGCGCTTTTCCGCCAGCCCAGTCGCCTGCGCCAAGCCAAGCAGCAAATCCATCGACTGCGCGGTCAAGGTGGTTTTGGAAAAATCAAACAGCAGCCCATCGGCCTGCGCCGAAAACTGCGCAAAGCGCTTTGGGTCATCGAACAGCGACAAAATCTTTACTTCTGCGCGCTGTGCCTGATGCGCGGCCAAATCAGCCCAAATCTGTGTCATTTCACCCTCACAATGCCCAATGCACCTGTGCGCGGGCCAGCAAAATGCTGACAGGCGCTTTTTCTGGCAAGGGCGCACCCATGCCTTCGACCACGGCGCGTTTATCGGCCCCTGTGATCATGATATGGCTGTGGCGCGCCGCGGCCAAAACGGGGGCGGTTAGGGTGATGCGCGCCTCGGGCTGGGATTTGGGCTGCATCACCATCACGGGCGGGGCATCATCGGCCATCGCGGCCTTGATCCCATCGGCATCGGGAAACAGCGATGCGGTATGCATATCCAGCCCCATGCCTGCCAGCAAAACTGTAATGGGCAAATGCGGGGCCAGATTTTTGGTGATGCTGGCAATCCCTTCGGCAGGCGAAAGGCCTGCGGCATAAAAGCTGATATATTTGGCCGCCGAGGCTGCGC
The DNA here is from genome assembly GCA_027490955.1 of Rhodobacter sp. Classification (GTDB taxonomy): domain Bacteria; phylum Pseudomonadota; class Alphaproteobacteria; order Rhodobacterales; family Rhodobacteraceae; genus Cypionkella. The sequence goes on along the minus strand of JAIXXB010000011.1, from coordinate 84,233 downwards.
CCGTAAGCAGATGCTTTTTCACCAAGGCCGCGTTGGACCTTGGATCGCTTTCATCTACCCAACGCTCGTCTGTGGGGATGACGGTTACTTTTGACCAATCAATCATCGCACCTGCCAAAATGTCAAAGGCAGGTGCGGGGGTGGTGCCGCCCGCCACGCATAGCGTGGCATGGCCATCCACCTCGATCGCCCTTTTCAACTCAAGCGAGATGGCCGCAGCCACGCCATAGGCATGGCGCGCGCGGTCGGCATAGGATACGAATCGCATTAGCTAATCTCCCTCCAGCGGCGCCCATCGCGGTGCATCAACATCAGCGCATCTTCTGGGCCAGAGGATCCCGCATCATATTGTTTGGGCTTGTCTGCCCGCGCTTCCCACCCGTTGATGATCGGGTCAGTCCATGCCCAAGCGGCCTCGACCTCGTCACCGCGCATGAACAGGGTTTGGTTGCCACGGATCACATCCATAATCAACCGCTCGTAGGCTTCGGGAATGTCATCGGCCGCGGCCCCCAAAGCCTCGGCAAAGGACATATCCAGCGGCACATTCATCAGGCGCATCCCACCTGGGCCTGGTTCTTTGATCATCACCGACAGAGTCATCCCCTCATTGGGTTGCAGGCGGATGACCAAAACATTCTCATTCCAGCCCGTCACATCATCAAAAATTGCATGGGGCGGCTGTTTGAAGGTGATGGCAATTTCCGAAGTGCGCGCGCGCAGCTTTTTGCCCGTGCGCAGGTAAAACGGCGTGCCCTGCCAGCGCCAATTGGCCACATGCACCTTCAGCGCGATATAGCTTTCGGTGCGGCTCTCGGGGTTTTCCGAATGGGTGATGTAATCTTCATCCCCCTCGCTGGCGCGGTATTGGCCGCGCACAATTTCATCGGGCTGCACGGGGCGCAGCGCGCGGATCACCTTTAGCTTTTCATCGCGCACTGCGGCGGGGTCGAAATGGTAAGGCGGCTCCATCGCAATCAGGCACAGCAATTGCATCAGGTGATTTTGCACCATATCGCGCATCGCGCCCGATTTATCGTAATAGGCGCCCCGCCCTTCGACCCCCACAGTTTCCGCCACTGTGATTTGCACATGATCGATGTATTGCGATTTCCAAATCGGCTCGAACAAAATATTGGCAAAGCGCACCGCCATCAGATTTTGCACCGTTTCTTTGCCCAAGTAATGGTCAATGCGGTAAATCTGATCTTCGGTGAAATGCTGCGCCAAAACCGCGTTCAGCGCACGGGCCGAGGCCAAATCGCGCCCAAAGGGTTTTTCCACCACAATGCGGCTGGTGGGGGTGGCAATGCCGTGATCATGCAGGCGCTGGGCGATATCGCCAAACAAATTGGGCGCGACCGAAAAGTAGAACGCCCGTACAACGCCCTGCCGCATATGGGCGGCCAATTGCGCCCAGCCATTCGTGCCCGTGGCATCGACAGGCACATAATGGATGCGCGCCAAAAACTCGGCAATCTTGGCAGGATCGGCAAGGGACTTATCGCCAAATTCTGCAATCGCCCCTGCCACCACCTCGCGGAAACTGGCATCGTTCAAATCGGCCCGCGCAGCCCCAATGATGCGGCTTTCCCCATTCATCTGGCCCGATACGAAACGCCGATACAGGCCCGGCAGAATTTTGCGCTTGGCCAGATCCCCTGTGCCGCCAAAGATCACCAGATCAAAGCTGTCGACAGGGATGACGCGCGATACCATGATTTATCCTCGATTCAGGCGCTGTTAGCGCTAACGCGCGCCTTTTACCCCTGCTTGCCGTCCAAGTCTAGCGCCCCAGATCAGATTTGCCCGCCAAGGTCGCAGCAAGTGGTTAACTTTATGCGCTATGTATCCTCGCTGCCGCGCCAATGCACCGATTGAATGCGCGCATCGGGCATCAATTTATGTAAAATCTGTTGCATCACGCTGGGGCTTAACTCGCTGGCCGCAAGGGTCAGCATCATGCCCGCCTGCACTTCGCGCCGTTCAAACCCTGTCACCGCGCCGCTGGGCATCGCTTTGATCGCCATGGCGCGCAAATCGGCCTCGTCAGCGGGGGCGCAGATAAGCTCCAGATAGGCGTGATGCGTGCCAAGATCTTGGGGCTGGACGAATGTTTTTAACCATTTGACCAAGGGCCGCAGCCCAAGGTTCACAAACACCACAAAGGCGGTGATCACCAAGGCATGAGGCAGCGCCGAAAGTCCCGCAAAAACCCCCACCGCCGCCGAACACCACAGCGTGGCCGCAGTGTTCAACCCATGCACTGTGCCGCCTTCGCGGAAAATGATTCCCGCACCCAAAAAACCAATGCCCGAGACGACCTGCGCCGCCACGCGGCTGGGGCTGGCATCTTGCGGCACAAGCTGGCTGAAAATCACAAAACCCGCCGCCCCCAGCGCCACCAATGCATTGGTGCGCAGCCCCGCCATGCGCCCGCGCAATTGCCGTTCAGACCCGATGATCGCCCCGCAAAAAACAGCCACGGCCAAGTTCAAGATTTCAGCAAACAAGGGCAGCCGCGCAACCTCAAGCATCCAATTCGGCATCCCAATACAGGTAATCGATCCAACTGTCGTGCAAATGGTTCGGCGGAAAGCGGCGGCCCATGGCCTGCATTTCTTCGGGGCTGGGGCGGCGCGGCATATGGGCCAGATGCAGCCCCGAATGGCGCAGGCTGCGCGCCCCTTTTTTCAGATTGCACGGCGAACAGGCGGCTACCACATTCTCCCACGATGTAATCCCGCCTTGGCTGCGCGGCACCACATGGTCAAAGGTCAAATCGCCCTTAGACCCGCAATATTGGCAGCAAAACCCGTCCCGCAGAAAAAGATTAAAGCGCGTGAAGGCCACGCGCTTTTGAGGTTTCACATAATCTTTCAGCACAACAACCGAAGGTATCCTAAACTCTAACCTTTGGCTGCGCACAGTTTGGTCATATTCGGCAATGATCTGCACGCGGTCCAAAACAGCGGCTTTGATCGCCTCTTGCCATGGCCACAGCGACAGCGGGTAATAGGACAGCGGGCGGAAATCAGCATTCAGCACCAGCGCGGGAAACTGGCGCAACCCGACAGGATCGCGCACGAAAGAGCTGCGAAAATCCCCCGCCCGATCTGCTGCGCTTAACTCACCGTCTAGCATAGGCATAACCCCAATAAGACAAACCTAGCATCCCTCAGTTGCACTATATCTCGCACAAATCGCGGCGCAAGCCCCAGATTTCGCGGGTTCTGCGCCCGTTTTGGCACCGCTTTGTGACGGGGCAATGACATTTGGGCGGGATTTCGCCGCCCGCCTTTGCAATTGGCCCATGGCCACACTAAGCAGGCCAAAAGGAGACGCTCATGATTTCGCGCCGCACTGCCCTAAGCCTTGCCTTAACCTTGCCGATTTTGGCCTGCGCGCCGCAGGTGATGGACCTTCACCCGGGCGAGACGCCGCAGATGCGTGCGTTGATCCGCAAATGGGCCAAAATCCATGACATCCCCGAAAGCCTGCTGCACCGCATCATCCAACGCGAAAGCGATTACAACGCCGCAGCGCGCAATGGGCCGTATTGGGGCCTGATGCAAATTCTGCCGCAAACTGCGCGCGGCATGGGCTTTACCGGCGCGCCCGAAGATTTGCTGGATGCAGAAACCAATCTTGAATTTGCAGGCAAATACCTCAAAGGCGCGTGGATTGTTTCGGGCGGCAATGAAGATATGGCCGTGAAATGGTATGCTTCGGGCTATTATTACGAGGCAAAGCGGCTGGGCCTGCTGCAAGAAACGGGCCTGCGCAGTTAGCGCGCGCGCTTTCGCTTCTCTTTTTCTCAAATATCCTCGGGGGGGCCGCTTTGGGAAGGGCCGCTTTGGCCCTGCCCAAAGCGGCGGGGGGGCGAGCCCCCCCTTTGCCCTTAGGCGCTTTTCTTGGCGGCGATCACATGTTCGGCCAGCCCTTTGGCAATGGCAAAGGCGGCCTTAATCCGTTCGCCCTCGCCGCGCATCTCGCCCATCAGCACAATCTTATTGCCCTGCACGCGCGCGGCTGGCCCCTGTTCTTTTAGAAAGGTCACCAGCCCTGCGGGATTGGCGAATTTGTCGTTGTGAAACTGCACTGTTGCGCCCTTGGCCCCCGCATCCAGCCGCGAGATGCCTGCCCGCTTGCACATGGCTTTGATACGCACAATCAGCATCAGCGTGTTCACCTCGCGCGGCAGGGGGCCAAAGCGGTCGATGAGTTCGGCAGCGAAACCTTCCAGTTCCACCTTGGTGGTCAGGCTGGACAGGCGGCGATACAGGCCCAAACGAATGTCCAAATCGGGGATATAGGATTCGGGAATCATCACCGGCACGCCCAGATTGATCTGCGGTGACCATTGGTCGTCCACAGCGGTCAGGCCCGCAATCTCGCCCGATTTGATTTTCGCAATCGTATCCTCCAGCATCTGCTGATACAGCTCATAGCCCACCTCTTTGATATGGCCCGATTGTTCTTCGCCCAGCAGATTGCCTGCCCCGCGCAGATCTAAATCATGGCTGGCCAGATTGAACCCCGCACCCAAACTGTCCAAGCTGGCCATCAGGCGCAGGCGCTTCTTGGCCTGCGGGGTCAGCGGGCTGCGGGGTTTGGTGGTCAAGAAACAATAGGCCCGCACCTTGGCGCGCCCCACCCGCCCACGAATCTGGTACAATTGGCTCAGGCCAAACATATCGGCGCGGTAGACAATCATCGTATTGGCGGTGGGAATATCAAGGCCGCTTTCCACGATGGATGTGGCCAGCAGCACATCATATTTGCCATCGTAGAAATCATTCATCCTTTCGTCCAAATCACCCGCCGCCAATTGGCCATGCGCGATGACATAGCGCAGTTCGGGCACGTTTTGGGCCAGAAACTCTTGCACCTCGTGCAAATCAGAAATACGCGGCACCACAAAGAAAGATTGCCCGCCGCGATGACGTTCGCGCAGCAAAGCCTCGCGCAGCGTCACGCTGTCAAATTCCGAGACATAGGTGCGAATGGCAAGGCGATCGACGGGCGGCGTGGTGATCAACGACAGATCGCGCACCCCTGTCAGCGACAGTTGCAGCGTGCGCGGAATGGGCGTGGCGGTCAGCGTCAGCACGTGAATTTCGCTGCGCATTTCCTTGAGGCGCTCTTTATGCGAGACGCCAAAATGCTGCTCTTCGTCAATGACCAAAAGGCCAAGGTTTTTAAAGCGAATGGATTTGGCCAGCAGCGCATGGGTGCCCACCACAATATCCACAGTGCCATCGGCCAGCCCCTCGCGCGTGGCGCTGGCCTCTTTGGCCGAGACAAAGCGCGACAGCGGCTTGATCGCCATTGGAAATCCGCGAAAGCGTTCCACAAAACTGCGGTAATGCTGGCGTGCCAGCAGCGTGGTGGGGCAAATCACCGCCACCTGCATCCCTGCGAGTGCCGCCACAAAGGCCGCGCGCATGGCGACCTCGGTTTTGCCAAAGCCCACATCGCCCACCACCAGCCTGTCCATCGGGCTGCCTTTTTCCAAATCGGCCACCACATCGGCAATGGCGGCCAATTGGTCATCGGTTTCGGTATAGGGAAAGCGGGCGGCGAAGGCCTCCCACAGGGAATGGGGGGCCTCTAGGATCGGGGCATGGCGCAGGGCGCGTTCGGCGGCAATGCGCATCAGCTTATCGGCGATGTCGCGGATGCGCTGTTTCAGCTTGGCCTTTTTGGCCTGCCACGCGCCGCCGCCCAATCGGTCAAGCAGCCCCTCTTCATGGCCATAGCGCGAAAGCAGTTCGATATTCTCGACAGGCAGATACAGCTTGGCGTGATCGGCATATTCCAGCGCGACGCAGGCATGGGGCGCGCCAAGGGCAGTGATCACCTCTAGCCCCAGATAACGGCCCACCCCATGTTCGACATGCACCACCAAATCGCCCACCGAAAGACTGTCCACCTCGCGCAGGAAATTGTCGGCCTTGCGCTTGCGCTTGGGCTTGGCCGAGATGCGGTCGCCCAAGATATCTTGTTCGGAAATGACAACCAGCTTTGCGGTTTCAAAGCCCGTTTCCAGCGGCCAAATGATCACATACAGCCCGCCCTGTGCAGAGGGCATATCGCGCAGGCTGGCGATGTTGCGCGCAGCCAATCCCTGTTCTGACAAAAGGCCAAGCAAACGTTCACGCGCACCTTCCGACCATGCGGCCAAAACCACGGGGGCGGATTTAGATTTTTCTTCAATATGTTTAGCCAAAGCACTGAAAAGGCTTGTGTTTTCTTGCTGGCGCTCGGGGGCAAAACTGCGCCCAATCCGCCCGCCTGCATCCAAAACATTCGGCCCTGTTGCCTGCGGCAACACGGAAATTTGCACATGTCGGTGCTGCGAAATGGCCCCTTGCCATGCCTGATCGTCCAAATACAGCAGCTTTGGCGCGCAGGGTTTATAGACAGTGTCCATCCTAGATTTGGCGGTCATCGCCTCTAGCCGCGCATCATATTGATCGGCGATTCCCTCCCACCGCGACAGGCGCTGCGCGGTTGCGCCATCATCCAGCATCACCGCCGCATCTGGTAAAAAGTCAAATATCGTTTCCAGCTTTTCATGGAAAAACGGCAGCCAATGTTCCATGCCTGCATGTTTGCGCCCTGCGGAAACGGCCTCGTATAGCGGATCGTCACTGCCGCCTGCCCCAAATTCGACGCGGTAGTTTTGCCGAAACCGCGAGATGGCGGCCTCGTCCAAAATCACCTCGGACATGGGGGCAAATTCGATGCCCGACAGCTTTTCTGTGGTGCGCTGCGTGATCGGGTCAAACCTGCGCGCGCCGTCCAGCACATCGCCGAAAAAGTCCAGCCGCACAGGCCCGCCCCCACCGGGAGGGAAGATATCAATGATGCCGCCGCGAATGGCGTAATCGCCGACTTCGGCCACAGTCGAGACGGGCGAAAAGCCCATGCGCACCAAAAAGCCTTTCAACTGCCCCTCGTCCACACGAGAGCCGACCGCCGCCACAAAAGACGCGCCCCGCAGCACGGCCCGCGTGGGCAGGCGTTGGGTGGCGGCATTCAGCGTGGTCAGCAGCACGAAGGGCGCAGGCAATCCCGCTGCCAGCGCCGCCAGCGTGGACATGCGATGCGACATCACCGCAGGGCTGGGCGAGACGCGGTCATAGGGCAGGCAATCCCATGCAGGCAGATCCAGCACCATAACCTTGGGGTCATGCGCCGCCAGCGCCGCGCGCATGGCCGCCATGCGGCGGTCATCGCGGGCGATGTGGATCACAGGTTTGCCGCGCGCAAGTTCGGCCAAAACTAAGGCCGCATCATAGCCTTCGGGTGCGGCAGAGAGGGTAATCTGATCGAATCTTTGCATCAGCTTACCTGAAATACCCATGGATCAGCAGATGCAAAAAGGCAAAGCCTGATGTCGTGAATACAAAAGCAAAACCCATAAGTTGCGAGATGATCCTAAAGCGATATATCACCTGTATCAGCCCATCATCCCGCAAATCTTTGTCCAAAATATGCAGTGCCAAACGCAGTTGTAGGGCCAGCAATATCGCATAAGGCATGGCCAAGAACCACAGCGCTTGGGCCAATTCGATACCATAGGAAAAGGCCAGCATGCTCAGGCTAACCAGCCCTGCCGCAGCGGCGGCCACCCAGACCACTTGCCATTTTTGCCAGCGGGCCACCCAGATATGGGCCGCATACTGCGCCATCATGTCAAATTGCACCCGCGCCGCGCCGCCCGCCTGCGCGCGCGCCACTGCGCCATAAGACAGGCCCAGCACCCGCCCCGTGGCCGCAATCCAAAACACCGCAACCGCAATCCAATACCACAGGCTGGAAAAGGATCGCAGGCTGATCGCTTCGCCTATCAGCCCTAGCATTTTCACGTCTCCCTTGGCAGTGACATTGCAAAACAGTCCCAATCGCGCCAGTATCGCAGAACATTGACAGAAGCAACGACAGGTTCCCATGCCACAGGTTCAAGCCCCCTATCCCGCCACGCGCCTGCGCCGTTTGCGCCGCACCCCCGCTTTGCGGGCGCTGGCGCAAGAAACCACGCTGAACGTGGGTGATTTGATTTGGCCCGTTTTCGTGCGCGAAGGGGTGGATGTGATGGAGCCGATTGCCTCGATGCCGGGGGTGTATCGGCGCAGCATCGACAATATTGTCAAGGCCGCGCGCGAGGCCGCCGATTTGGGAATTCCTGCCATTTGCCTTTTTCCCTATACTGATGCCAGCCTGAAAACTGTCGCCTGCGAAGAGGCGTGGAACCCGCAAAACCTGACCAACCGCGCCATTCGCGCGATCAAGGCTGCCGTGCCAGAGATTGCCGTGATGACCGATATCGCGCTGGATCCCTATAATGCGCTGGGCCATGACGGCATTGTCCAAGATGGCGTGGTGCTGAACGATGAAACTGTGGCGGCCTTGGTCAAAATGGCCCTTGCACAGGCCGAGGCTGGGGCCGATATTTTGGGCCCGTCAGATATGATGGACGGGCGCATTGGCGCGCTGCGCTCGGCGCTGGAAATGGCGGGATATCAAGATATTGTCATCCTGTCTTACAGTGCAAAATATGCCAGCAGTTTCTATGGCCCCTTCCGCGATGCGGTCGGTGCGTCGGGCGCGCTAAAGGGCGATAAAAAGACCTATCAGATGAACCCCGCCAATCGCGCCGAGGCCCTGCGCCTGATTGAACGCGATCTGCGCGAGGGGGCGGATATGGTGATGATCAAACCCGGCATGCCCTATTTGGACATCTGCCGCGAGGTGAAGGACACATTCGGCGCGCCGACCTATGCCTATCAAGTTTCAGGCGAATATGCGATGATTGCAGGGGCGGCGGAACGGGGCTGGATCAATGGCGAGGCGGCGATGATGGAAAGCCTTTTGTGTTTTAAACGCGCGGGTTGCGATGGGATCCTCACCTATTTCGCCCCCGCTGCGGCGCGGATTTTGGCGGCAAAATAGGCGGATCATTGCGCGCACATCATATCGGGCGTGACAGCGGGCATGACAGCGCGGCGCTGATCGATTATAGAGATCAAGACAGGCCGCAGAGCCTGCAATGCAAGGAGGCATTTATGGCAGTAACAGCTTCGCAGACGATCCTTTCTCGGCGTGTGTTCGTGGCCAGCAGTTTGGCGGTTTTGGCTGGCTGCGGTGCCAGCGTGCAAAACAATGGCGTGGGCGGGCAAGGGGCGGCGCAAATCGATGCGCGGGTTCAGGCCACGCGCGATTATTTGGCCCGCACCTATCCCGGAACTGTCGATCTGGAAAATCGCGCCGCAGGGGTGTTGATCATGCCACTGGTCACCGAAGCGGGCTTTGGCCTTGGTGGGGGCTATGGGCGCGGCGCGCTGCAAATCAAAGGGGTGACAGTCGATTATTACGCGGCCGCCAAGGCCAGTTTTGGGTTGCAAATTGGCGCGCAGCAATATGGCCATGCGCTGTATTTCATGACCGACGAGGCGCTGGCGCGGTTTCGCCAAGGCTCGGGCTGGGCGGCGGGGGCAGACCTGCGCTATGCCACCCCGCAAGAGGGCGCGGCCGTAGGGCGCGACACCACCGAAATCGGCGCGCCCGTGGAGGCTTTTGTTTTTGCCCAGCAGGGGCTGATTGCAGGGGCCACGCTCTCGGGTTTGAAATACACGCGCATTATCCCCTAAACCATCGGCTTAATCGCGAAGGCGGCGGATCAGCGAGGAGGTATCACCGCGCCCGCCGCCCATCAGTTGCACATCTTTGTAAAACTGATCGACCAAGGCCGTGACAGGCAGGCGCGCGCCGATTTTATCGGCTGTGGCAAGGCAAATCGCCAAATCTTTGCGCATCCAGTCCACGGCAAAGCCGAAATCATAGCGGTCTTCCAACATGGACTGGTGGCGGTTCGCCATTTGCCAAGACCCTGCCGCACCTTGGGAAATCACCTCGACCACAGCCGCGCCATCAAGCCCTGCTTTCATGCCAAAGGCCAGCGCCTCGGACAGGCCCTGCATCAGGCCTGCGATGCAAATCTGGTTCATCATTTTCGCCAGTTGCCCTGCGCCCGAAGGCCCCAAATGGCGGCAGATGCGGGCATAGGCGGCCATGATCGGTTCGGCGCGGGCATAGTCGTTGGGCGCGCCGCCGCACATGATGGAAAGCTGGCCATTTTGCGCCCCCGCCTGCCCGCCCGACACTGGCGCATCGACAAAGCCAATGCCATTTGCGCGGGCCAATGTGGCCAATTCGCGCGTAACGGTATCGGACACAGTGGTATGGTCAATAAACACCGCGCCCGCAGCCATGCCTGCAAATGCGCCCTGTGGCCCAAGGCAGACCTCGCGCAGATCATCATCATTGCCCACGCAGGCCAGCACAAATTCGGCCCCCTGCGCGGCCTGCGCAGGGCTGGCTGCCATCGCGCCGCCATGGGTTGCAATCCAATCCTGCGCCTTTTGTGCGCTGCGATTGTAAACAGTCACCGCATGGCCCTTGGCTGCCAAATGCCCCGCCATCGGCCCGCCCATCACGCCCAAACCCAAAAACGCCAGTTTTGCCATGCCCCGCCTGCCCTTTATTGCCCATCGCTTGGTTATCCTTTAGAACCCCGCCACGCACCCGCGTCAAGGATTGCTAGGAAAGATTAATCGATGATTTTCGCCCTGCGTTGGCTGTTACGTCTGATCTTTGCCGCCCTTGTTCTGGGCGCTTTGGCCAGCCTGTTGTTGGTCTATATCCTCAGCCGCTCGCTGCCTGATTACGAGGAAGATTTCACTGTGGCGGGCATCAGCGCGCCAGTCGAGATTTTGCGCGACAGCCATGCCATTCCGCGCATTTCAGGCGCAAGCGAGGCGGATGTATTTTATGCGCTGGGCTTTGCCCATGCCCAAGATCGGCTGTGGCAGATGACCATGCTGCGCCGCACGGCCCAAGGACGTTTGTCCGAGATTTTCGGAACGCGCACCCTGCGCATTGACGAGGTGCTGCGCCGCCTTGATCTGTATGGCGCGGCGGTGGATTCGGTGGCCGTGCAAGATGGCCCAACTCGCAGCGCGCTAGAGGCCTATGCCAGCGGGGTGAATGCGTGGATCGAACAGGTCAATCTGGGCGCGCGCGGGCGCGGTGCGCCAGAGATGTTTTTGTTTCCATCGGCCATTGCGGCATGGTCACCCGCCGATTCGATTGCAGTGATCAAATTGATGGCGCTGCAATTGTCGGGCCAGATTGATACCGAAGTGACCCGCGCCAAAATGTCGGCCCTGCTGCCCCCTGCGCGGCTGAAAGATATTCTGCCCGATGATCCAACCAAGGCGACGGGCGGCTTGCCTGATTTTGCCGCGCTGATGGGCGCGCCTTTGCCAGCGCCTGTGCAAACGGCCAGCCTGTATGATGTGCCGCTTGCGCCCTTTGCGCGGCGCGATTTTGCAGGGGCATCGAACGCTTGGGCGGCAGAGGCCAGCGTGGCCGCAGCGGGTGGCGGGCTCTTGGCCAATGATCCGCATTTGGGGCTGACCGCGCCGTCCATTTGGTATTTGGCGCAGTTGAACCTGCCCACAGGGGCGATTGTTGGGGCCACGATTCCAGGCATGCCCTTGATGCTGCTGGGGCGGTCTGATGCGCTGGGCTGGGGCCTGACCTCGGCCTATGTGGATGATTTGGATGTGGTCATTGAACGGGTCAACCCCGCGAATCCCGATGAATATATGCGTGGCGGGGTAGCGCGGCCCTTTGTCACCTCGCAGACCTTGTTGAATGTGAAAGACGCGCCAACCATCACCTTGACCCTGCGCGCGACCGATGCGGGGCCTGTGCTGCCACCCGATGCCTTTGATTTGGGCACGATCACACCGCCCGGACATGTGGCGGCGGTGCAGTGGACGGCGCTGTCGCGGCAAGATACATCGATGTCGGCCGCCATGGCATTGATGCGCGCGCAAAGCATCGCGCAGGCGATCGAGGCGGGCGAAAGCTTTGTCGCGCCTGCGCAAAACCTGTTTCTGGCCGACCGCGTGTCGGTGGCGATGCAAGTCATTGGCAAAATCCCGCGCCGCGATATTGCCCACCAAACCCAAGGCCGCATGCCTGCCCCCGGATGGGAAGGCGCGAATATTTGGACAGGCACCCTGCCCTATGCCGATAACCCCCATTACGGCAGCGCCCCTTTTGGCAGCCCTGCGCAGAAACTGGTGATCAACACCAATAACAAAACCACCGACCGCGCCTTTCCCAACCATGTCAGCTTTGACTGGGGTGATACCCAGCGCATCCAGCGCGCCCTATCGCTGCTGGGCGCGCGCGAGGTGCATACGCGCGAAAGCTTTATCGAAGCGCAGCTTGACACTGTCTCGCCCACAGCGCGCGCGCTGTTGCCGCTGATTGGCGCCGATCTGTGGTTTACGGGCGAGCCATCCCCCGAAGGCACGCCAGAAAACATGCGCGAGCAGGCGCTGAAACTGCTGGCCAATTGGAACGGCGAGATGAACGAACATCTGCCCGAACCGCTGATTGCCGAAGGCTGGCTGCGCGCCTTGCAAACCCGCATCGCGCAAGACGAACTTGGCCCGATGATCGATCTGTTCACCCATCCTGATGCGGTGTTTTTGGAACGGGTTTACCGCAATACCGAAGGCGCGTCAGTTTGGTGCGATGTGATCCAATCCAAAGCTGTGGAAACCTGCCAAGACATGGCGAAATTGGCGCTGGATGATGCGCTTTTGGATTTGTCGCAGACCTATGGGCGTGACATCATCTCGTGGCGGTGGGGCGATGCCCATCAGGCCGCGCATGACCACCCGACGTTGGGCGAAGTGCCGCTGCTGCGCAGCCTTGTCAATATTCGCCAATCGACCAGCGGCGGCGATAACACTTTGCAACGCGGCCGCACCAAGGGCACGGGCGAGAACCCCTATTTGAACGTGCATGGCGGCGGCTATCGAGGCGTGTATGATTTTGCCGATCCTGACGCATCGGTCTTTGTGATTGCAACAGGCCAGTCGGGCCACCCGCTGTCGAGCCATTATGATGATTTGGCAGGGCTGTGGCGGCGCGGGGAATACCTGCCGATGTCGCTGGATGAAGGTCTGGCGCGGGCGGGCGCGCTGGGCAGCACTATTCTATCGCCACCGCCTGCGGGGCCCTGATCTCTGGAAATTGCGCCGAAAAGCGTGCCGCATCCATATCGCGCCACATCACATTGATTTCCCACGCAGAGTCGCTGACATTTTCGGTCAAAATCAGCCCCGCGCTGTGCAAATAAGCGCGGGCTTGGCCGGCGGTAAAGGGAATGGTCAATTCTTCGGCCCGTTTGGCCTGCGCCAAGGCCGCGCTGATATGGGCGCGCAAATCATCCATTCCTGCCCCTGTCAGGGCCGAAACAGGCACGCAGTTTTTACGCCGCTGGGCGGGATCGTTCAGCAACTCGGCTTGGGCGCTGGGCAGAAGGTCTAGCTTATTCCACACTTCAATCAGCGGCACGTCATTGCGCGTGCCCAGCGAGGCCAGAATATCTTGCACATCGGCGGCCTGTTCGGCGCTGTCTGGATGCGAGATATCGCGCACATGCAAGATCACATCCGCCTCTAGCACCTCTTCCAGCGTGGCGCGAAAGGCGGCAACCAGATCGGTCGGCAAATCAGAGATAAACCCCACCGTATCGGATGCGATAATCTTGCGCCCATCGGGCAAGATCACCGCGCGCATCGTTGGGTCAAGCGTGGCAAAAAGCATATCTTTGGCCATCACATCCGCCCCTGTCAGGCGGTTGAACAGCGTTGATTTGCCCGCATTGGTATAGCCGACAATCGCCACCAGCGGAAACGGCACTTTGCGCCGCGCGGCGCGGTGTAATTCGCGTGTTTTGCGCACTTCGGCCAATTGGCGGCGCAGACGAATCAGATGCAGATCAATGGCGCGGCGATCTGATTCCTTTTGCGTTTCCCCCGGCCCGCCGACAAAGCCAAAGCCGCCCCGTTGGCGTTCTAGGTGCGTCCAAGCGCGCACCAAACGCGTGCGCTGATAGGCCAGCTGCGCCAATTCCACCTGAAGCACCCCTTCGCGGGTGCGGGCGCGGTCGGCAAAGACCTCTAGGATCAGGCCCATGCGGTCTAATATCTTGACCTTCCACGCCTTTTCCAAATTGCGCTGCTGGACGGGCGTGACAGGCCCATCAATCAGCACCAGATTGATTTTCTGCTGGGCAAACATTTCGGCCAATTCGGCGACTTTGCCCGTGCCAAACAGCGTGGCAGGCAACGGTTTGGCCAAACGCACAATCTGCCCGCCCAAAACCGTGATTTTCGGCAAGGCCGCAGCAAGGCCCAAAGCCTCGCCATAGGCGTTTTCAATCAAACGGCGGCGCGGCGCAGATTTGACATCTGGGCACAGCACATAAGCGCGTTGCAGTTCGGCCAAAGTGGCAAAACCCAGCAGGTTTCCCGCGCTGTCAATCCTTTGGGAGATTACTCTTCCCCTTCATATAGGTTGACAGGTCCGCCCGGCATGATGGTGGAAATCGCATGTTTATACACCAGTTGCGATTGCCCATCACGGCGCAAGAGCAGGCAGAAATTATCAAACCACGTGATTGCGCCCTGCAATTTCACCCCGTTGATCAGAAAAATCGTCACGGGCTGCTTGGATTTGCGCACATGATTCAGAAAGGCATCTTGAAGATTTTGTTTGTCGGCAGCCATGGCTATTCCCATTGTTATTGCTTTTCGTCCCTGTAACCCTGCCTACGGGTGCGCCCGATCTGGCAACATCACACAGTTTCTGCTGTGATGAAACAGACAGCATCTATCCTTAACTATGCCGCGAAAGGCAGCACGATTCCAGCACAAAATCAGCGCCTTGGTCCAGAAAATGCAGCAGGCGCGGCAAATGCGGTGTTTAGTCGGCCTCGTCCTCCTCGCCGCCCTTACCGGGGGAAACCACGCCCAGCGATTTCAGCTTGCGATGCAGGGCAGAGCGTTCCATGCCGACAAAGCCAGCGGTGCGGGAAATATTGCCGCCAAAGCGGTTGATCTGCGCCAAAAGATATTCACGTTCAAACACTTCGCGCGCCTCGCGCAGGGGCAGCGTGGCCACAGTGCCGCCCAAAATCATCCGCCCCGATTGATCTGCGGCCATCTCTTGGCCTGGAAATTCGCGCGCCTCTATCGGGCCTGTGCCTTCGCCCAGAATCAACACACGTTCGATCACATTGCGCAATTGGCGCACATTGCCCTGCCAAAGCATGGTTTGCAGCAGGGCCTCGGCCTCGGGGGTTAATTCGCGCAGCGGCAGGCCCTGCGTGCGGTTCAGTTGCGCGATGAAATGGCGCGTCAGTTCGGGAATATCCTCGCGCCGCTCGGACAAGGGCGGCACAGCGATGGGCACGACGTTTAGGCGATCAAACAGTTCTTGGCGAAAGCGGCCCGCCGCAATTTCGCCGCGCAAATCGCGTGTGGTCGATGAGATCACGCGCAAATCCACCCGCACCTTATCGGTGCCGCCCACACGGGTGAATTGCTGATCGGTCAGAACGCGCAGGATTTTTCCCTGCGTGACCAAGGGCATATCGGCCACTTCGTTGAAATAGATCACCCCGCCATGCGCCTCTTCCAAGGCACCACGTTCCACGCCGCGCCCGCCCGTCTCGCGGCCAAACAGCACCTCTTCCATGCGTTCAGGTTCCACTGTGGCGCTGGAGACGGCCAAAAACGGCGCGCCCGCGCGGTTGGAATTGGCATGGATATAGCGCGCCGCCGTTTCCTTGCCCGCGCCCGAAGGCCCCGTCAGCATGACGCGCGAATTGGTCTTGGTCACCTTATCAAGCTGCGCCTTAAGCGCCTTAAGCGCGGCGGAATTGCCCAGCATGTCGCTGCTGGTCACCTCGCGTTTGCGCAAATCGGCATTCTCGCGGCGCAGGCGCGAGGTTTCCATCGCCCGCGTCACAACCACCATCAACTGGTCGATGTTAAAGGGTTTTTCGATAAAATCATAGGCGCCCTGCTTGATGGCGGCCACAGCGATTTCAATATTGCCATGGCCCGAGATGATCACCACAGGAATATCAGGGTTGTCGCGGCGCACGGATTTTAGAATATCAATCCCATCCATGCGGCTGTCTTTCAGCCAGATGTCCAAAATCAAAAGGCTGGGCGCATCGCTGTTGATCTGCGCCATACATTCATCCGAATTGGCCGCAAGGCGCACGGCAAAGCCCTCTTCGCGCAGAATATCGCCCACAAGTTCGCGGATGTCTTTTTCATCATCAACGATCAGAATGCTCATGGTTGGTCAGGCTCCTTGGTCATAGATGGGGCGGCATAGGGCAAGGTGATGGTGGCCAGCGCCCCCGCATGGTTTGCGCCCGCAAAGGGGGCGGCATCGGTCAGGGTGAGGGTTCCGCCATGTTCTTCGATGATTTTCTTGACAATGGGCAGACCCAGACCCGTGCCTTTTTCGCGCGTGGTCATATAGGGTTCAAACAGGCGCGAGCGGTCTGCAGGCAGGCCCGCGCCATTATCAGCGATGGTGATTTTCACACGGCCCTTGGTTTGGCTTAGGGTGATATGGATTTCGCCCTTATGCTCGGGCGCGGTTTTTTCCCTATATTCATCAATGGCTTCGCCTGCATTTTTCATCAGGTTTGTCAGGGCTTGGCCGATCATCGTGCCGTCAATATCCAGCATCAGCGGCGCAGAGGGGAGTGATTTGACAAAGCGCACCGAAGGCTGGCCATTTTCTTGCAGCAATACGGCCGCGCGCAGCAGCGCGCCAATATCTTGCGCGCGCCGATCAGGTTCGGGCATGCGGGCAAAACGGGAAAACTCATCGACGATGCGGCGCAGATCATTGGTTTGGCGCACGATAACTTCGGTCAACTGGGTCAAATCGGCGGCATCTTGCACTTGGGGCAGGAATTTGCGTTTGATCCTCTCGGCCGAAAGCTGGATCGGGGTGAGGGGATTTTTGATCTCATGCGCGATGCGCCGCGCCACATCGCCCCATGCGGCCATCCGCTGGGCCGAGACCAGTTCCGTCACATCATCAAAGGCCACCACAAAGCCTTCGAGCCCGCCCGATGCGCTGCGCCTTTTGCTGATGCGCACCAGCAGGCTTTCCAATTTGCCGCGCCGCGTCAGGCGCAGCTCTTCTTGCAGGGCGCTGCCGCCGCCGCCGACCAGACGTTCCAGCAGCGGCCCAAATTCGGGCACGGCAAGGGCAAGGTTTTGGCCATGCTGATCTTTGGGCAGATCCAGCAAAAACAGCGCGGCAGGGTTGGCAAAATCAATCGCCCCCGATTCGTTCAGCCCCATCACCCCCGCGGTGACCGAGGACAGAACCGAATCGAACAACCGCCGCCGATCTTCGGTGATGGCATTGGTGGCGCGCAAATCATCGCGCTGCGCCTTAAGCTGGCGCGTCATTTGGTTAAAGACGCGGCCAAAGGTGGCAATTTCGTCATCGCCCTGCTCTTCGGTGACTTGCACATCCAAATCACCCTTGCCCACCCGTTCCGCCGCCAGCGCCAATCGCCCCACAGGCCGCGACAGGCGTTCGGCAAACCACATGCCCATCCACACCGCCGCCAGCACCAAAATCACCGCAAAACCGATATAGATCAGGCCAAAGTTGAACAGAACGCGGCCGCGATCCTCTTCTAACTGTTGATAAAGGCGCACATTTTCCTGCGCCTCGTCCAAAAGCTGCAAAATGCGCCCATCGACAATGCGCGTGATGTATAAATAGCGGTCGGCAAATTGGCTCAGGCGGACAAGGGCGCGCAATTCATTTTGCGGCCAATCTTGCACGATGGCCACTTGGCCCGCATTGGCGGCGGCAAAACTGGCGGCATCGGGCATTTCAAAGCCGAACAAATAGCTTTGCGGCCCGCGCGCGCGAATAGCGCCTGCGCCATCGATCAAATACACTTCGGACAAGCCGCGCTGCACCTGCGGCAGCAATTGGGCCAAAGCCTCGCGCACTTGGGTATCGGCCATCAGGGGGGTGCTTCGCCGCGCGCGATTCAGGCTGTTGGCAAAGGCAGTTGCATCTTGGCGCAGCGCCTTGCTTTGATCGGCATCATAGGCCGTGGCCGCCGCCAGCGACGTTCCGACCACATCGCGCACGCGCTGGGAAAACCACCCCTCTAGCCCGATATTCAGCGTCAGCACGGCAAAGACGGCAACCAAAACCGTGGGCACCAGCGCCACCAAACCAAACACCCCCGTCAGGCGCAAATGCAGCTTTGAGCCTGCCGAATTGCGCCGCCGTGCCGCCACTGTTTGGGCCACGCGCGCGGCCACAATCGCCGCCACGACCAGCACATAGATCATATCGGCCAGCAGCACCAAGCGCAGTGCATCCGATCCTGCCGACAGCGCAAAAGGCCCCAGTGCCAGAAATGTCAGCCCCGCCAGCAGCGGGCCCAATACAATCAGCGCAACTGCCGCGTAATTGCGCAAATACCGATTGCGCCGCCAGCGCGACAGCGTTGTTCCTATCGTGCTGCGAAAAGCGCCGTTCACGCCCTACCCCAATATCCCCGAATGGCGCCGCTGGGCAGAGTCACCCAAACACCACGTGCTGTGGCGCTTTTACATCAGCTTGCGGCGTCTTGTCACGGAAATATCCAGTTCAGTGATCTTTTTGCGCAAGGTATTGCGGTTGATTCCCAGCAGATCAGCACATTTTGCTTGGTTGCCCGCCGTGGCATCCAGCGCAATTTCGATCAAGGGCACTTCGATTTCGCGCAAAATACGATCATAGACCCCGTTGGGCGGCAGTTGGCCATTGTGCAAATCGAAATAGCGTTTCAGATGTCGCGCCACAGAGGCCGAAAGTTTCTCGCCCTCGATCACGCCGCCCCCCCGCGGGCTGGGCAAGGCCTGCGCGCCGCCCATGGCCATATCCAATTCAGATTTGGTGATTTCGGGTTCTGATGCGGTGACTTGCAGGCGTTTGAGCACATTTTCCAATTGCCGCACATTGCCCGGCCATGGATGGGCGCGCACCACCTCCATCGCGGCGGGGGCCAGATGACGGGCTGTGCCCGTCTCGCGCTCGCCCTTGGCTAGAAAATGCTGCGCCAGCAGCGGAATATCTTCGACCCTCTCGCGCAGGGGCGGCACGGAAATAACCACGCCCCCAAGGCGATAGAACAGGTCTTTGCGAAAGGCCCCGCTTTCCATTTTGGCCTGCAAATCGGTTTGGCTGGTGGCCATGATACGCGCATTGGGCTCGGCCATCACATCCAACATGCGCACCAAACGCGCCTGCGCGTCATCATCAAAATCGCCCACTTCGTCCAGCAACAAACTGCCACCCTTGGCGCGGGACAAAAGGGCAGAAATCCCGTCCACCCCCGCCAAATCGGCCGCACCCGCCACGACAAAAGGTTGGTTACGCCGATCCGAAAAATCATGAATAGCCTTTGCAATCAGCGATTTACCCGTGCCCGATTCGCCCGAGATCAGCACCGAGAGATCGGCATTCATCACCTTTGCCACCAGCCGATACAGCGCCTGCATGGCAGGCGTGCGCCCCACAAGGGGCAAATCATCGCCCGCCTCGCGCGGGGCTGGCGCGACCTTGGGCGCAAAGCGTTTCATCTCCAGCGCGCGGGCCGAACGTTTCATCAAATCGGGCAAATCGAAAGGTTTGGGCAGGTAATCGAACGCCTCTGCCTCGGCGGCCTGAATCGCTGTCATGATGGTGTTTTGCGCCGAAATCACAATCACGGGCAGACCAGGGCGCAGTTTGGAAATGCTGGGCAGGGCATGCAGCCCATTGCCATCTGGCATGATCACATCAGAGATGACCAAATCGCCCTTGCCCTCCTCGACCCAGCGCATCAGCGTCATCAGCGATGAGGTCGCATGCACCTTGCACCCGGCCCGCGTCAGCGCCTGCGTCAGCACTGTGCGGATGGTGCGGTCATCGTCTGCGACAAGAACGGTTCCGTCCATTTATCTGGCCTCCTGTAAAGCTGTGGGCGCAAGCGGCATGGAAATGCGAAACACCGTGCGGCCTGGGTGGCTGTCGACCGAAATCCAGCCTTCGTGATCGGTGATGATTTTGGACACCAGCGCCAGCCCCAACCCCGTGCCATTTTCGCGCCCCGAGACAAAGGGTTCAAAGATATCCGCTGCAATATCGGGCGGAATGCCGGGGCCATCATCGATGATTTCAATTTGCAAAGGCAGGGCGGCTTGGCTGCCATCGCGGCGCTTGCGGCGCAGCGAATGGTCATAAAATGTGTGCAGGCGGATCGTGCCGCCCTTTGGCCCTGCCGCTTCGGAGGCGTTTTTCAGCAGGTTCAAGAACACCTGCATCAATTGATCGGCATCGGCAAAGGTGGCGGGTAAGGATGGATCATAATCTTCGATGATCTTCATTTTCGCGCCAAAGCCGACAAGGGCAGACCTGCGCGCGCGGTCTAGCGCATCGTGCAGATTTACCGCGCGCAGCACGGGCGGCGAGATATTGCCAAATTGTTCGACCTGCTCCAGCAATTTCACAATGCGGCGGGTTTCTTCCACGATCAGATCGGTCATTTCCAAATCTTCGGCGGACAGATTCATCGCCAGCAACTGGGCGGCCCCAGAAATGCCTGCAAGGGGGTTTTTGATTTCATGCGCCAGCATTTCGGCCATGCCGATGGCCGATTTCGCCGCCGAGGTCACGCGCATCGCATGGCCCAAACGATCGGAAATATCGCGCGGGGCCATCATCATCAGCACAGCGCCTGCACTGTCTTGCATCGGCGCCAGATGCAACGCGCAGGTTTGGGGCGCACGTTCGCCCGTGGTGACTTCGGCATCGGCGATGACCACGGGCGATTGATGCAATCGCACCCGCGCCAGCGCATCCTCCATCGGGGCGTCAATGGCCAGCCTGTCCAGCAAGGGCTGGCCCAGCAGCGCGCGCTGCGACAGGTTTAGGAAAATCTCGGCACTGGGCGAGACGTCGGAAATGCGGCCTGCCGCATCGATGATCAGCGCGGGCAAAGGCAAGGCCGCCCAAAGACCCGAAGCGGTGGTTGGGGTCATGCTGCCACCTCGGCGCAAAGCGGCGCATCGCACAGGGCAATACGCAGCAAATCCAACACTTTCGCAGGGCTGGATTGGGTCAAAACCTCCTCGCGCGCATCGGGGCGGCCTGCCTCGTCCAGATACCAGCCCAGATGTTTGCGCGCCACGCGCAGGCCCAAATCTGCGCCGTAATGCGACAGCATCGCATGGTAATGGGCGGCGATCAGATCAAACAAATCCTTGCCTTGCGGGATGATGGGCGCGGGTGTGCCCGCCAAATCCGCGGTGATTTGCGCCAGCCGCCATGGCGCACCTTGCGCGCCGCGCCCCACCATCACCCCATCTGCGCCCGATTGATCAAGGGCCGCGCGCGCGCTTGCAGCGCACGTTATGTCACCATTGGCAATGACGGGGATTTTGACCGCCGCCTTGACAGGGGCAATCGCCGCCCAATTGGCAGACCCTTTGTAGAACTGCTGGCGCGTGCGCCCGTGGATGGTGACCATGGCCACCCCCGCCCCTTCGGCGCGCGCGGCAATGTCAGCGGCGTTGTGGCTGGCATCATCCCAACCCAGCCGCATTTTCAGCGTGACAGGCACGCGCACCGCCGCCGTCACCGCCGCAATGATCGCCAGCGCCACGTCAGGCTCGCGCATCAGGGCAGAGCCGCAGGCCCCATTGCCGCCCGCCTGCGTGACACGTTTGGCAGGGCAGCCCATATTGATATCAATGATTTGCGCGCCGTTTGCTTCGACAAAGCGCGCCGCCTCGCCCATCCAATAGGGATCGCGGCCCACCAATTGCACCGATGTGGCCTGATCTTGCAGCCCCAATTCCGCCCGCGCCCGCGCCAGCGCGCCGCCCTGCATCACCTCTTGGCTGGCGACCATTTCAGACACGACCAAGCCCGCACCAAAGCCCGCCACCACGCGGCGAAAGGGCAAATCGGTGATTCCCGCCATAGGCGCCAGCAGCACGGGCGAGGTCAGGGCGATATCGGCAATTTTGGGTGCAGTCTGGGTCATCATGCCACAGGTTTTGCGCCCCTTATGCCCCGCACGCAAGGAAATGCGCGCGGGTTTATGCCCGAAAAACATGCATCGCCTGTTTTTTAGGCGTTTTCGCGCGGTGGACGCCCGCTTTGCCTGCTGGTAAGCAGAGTGTAAGGAGAGGCCATGACAACAGCCGTGATCATCACTGCCGCAGGGCGCGGCGCGCGCGCGGGGGGCGATCTGCCCAAACAATGGCAATTGCTGGCGGGTCGGCCCGTTTTGGCCCATACGCTTGCAGCATTTGCAGGGTTTGACGTGGTTTTGACTGTGCATCCTGATGATTTGGAACGTGCCAAATCTTTGTTTTCTGGCCAGATCGTGCTGGGCGGGGCAGATCGCGCGGCATCGGTGCGCGCAGGACTGCAGGCGCTGGCGGGGCGGGGCATCACGCGGGTGCTGATCCATGATGGCGCGCGCCCTTTGGTGGGGCGTGAGGTGATTGAGCGGGTTTTGTCGGC
This sequence comes from Rhodobacter sp., assembly GCA_027490955.1. GTDB lineage: Bacteria > Pseudomonadota > Alphaproteobacteria > Rhodobacterales > Rhodobacteraceae > Cypionkella. The sequence goes on along the minus strand of JAIXXB010000011.1, from coordinate 61,730 downwards.
GCTGCACACCCACAAAGCCGCGGCCCCCGCCCTGCCTGTGACCGATGCGCTGTGGCGCGGGGCCGATGGTTTGGTGACAGGCACGGCAGATCGCACAGGTCTATACCGCGCACAAACGCCGCAAGGCTTTGATTTTGAGGCGATTTTATCTGCACATCTGTCCTATAACATCCCCGCCGCTGATGATGTAGAGGTGGCCCGCGCCGCAGGGTTGGACGTGGCCATTGTCGCGGGGGACGAGGCCAATATAAAGCTGACCTATGCAGGCGATTTCGCCCGCGCAGAGGCGATGATGAAGGAACGCGCGATGGATATTCGCCTTGGCAATGGGTTTGACGTGCATGCGTTTTGCGAAGGCGATCATGTCTGGCTTTGCGGCCATAAAATCGCCCATTCCAAAGGGTTACTCGGCCATTCCGATGCCGATGTGGGCATGCATGCGCTGACCGATGCCATTTATGGCGCGCTGGCCGATGGGGATATCGGCCAGCATTTCCCGCCATCTGACCCGCAATGGAAGGGGGCGGCCAGCCATATCTTTCTGGCCCATGCCATGACCCGCGCCCGCGCGCGCGGCTATGATTTGGCCAATTGCGATGTGACTTTGATTTGCGAGCGTCCCAAAATCGGCCCCCATGCCGAAGCGATGCGCGCGGCCTTGGCGGCGATTATGGGGGTGGATCTGGGCAAGGTTTCGGTCAAGGCCACCACTTCGGAAAAGTTGGGGTTTACGGGCCGTGAAGAGGGGATTGCAGCGCTGGCCTCGGCCACTTTGGTGCAGGGATGAGCCGCGCCATTGCCACGGTGTTTGGCCTTGGCTATCTGGGGCCAGCGCCAGGCACATGGGCCTCGGCGGTGGCGATTGTGCTGGGCCTGCTGATCGACCGCTATCTTGGCTTTCCTGCGCTGGCTTTGGCTACGCTTGGCGCGGCGGCGCTGGGGTTTTGGGCGGTCTCGCGCGCCTTGCAAGGTGATCCAACTGCCGATCCGCCCGAATTTGTCGTGGACGAAGTGGCGGGGCAATGGCTGGCACTGCTGTTTTCCTCGGCCGCCTTTTGGGCGCGCGGATGGGAAGGGTTCTTGCCCTACCCTGCGCCGCTGGCTGCCTTTGTTTTCTTTCGGCTTTTTGATGTGTGGAAGCCTTGGATCATTGGCCGCGCTGACCGTATGGGCGGGGCAAAGGGCGTGATGCTGGACGATCTGATTGCAGGGGTTTTTGCAGGGGGGGCGACGATGATCGCAGCCGCGCTGTATCATATCGTTCTGTTGCCATGATTGCGCAGGTGCTGCAGGCAGCCCGCGCCAAGGGCATCCGCATAGCCTGCTCCGAAAGCTGCACAGGCGGAATGCTGGCCGCCCTGCTGACCGAAAGGGCGGGGTCATCTGACGTGTTTGATCGCGGCTTTGTCACCTATTCCAATGATGCCAAAATACAGATGCTGGGGGTCAATCAGGCCACGCTGAACGCCCATGGCGCTGTCAGCGAGCAAACCGCGCGCGAGATGGCTTTGGGCGCTTTGGAACGATCCAATGCGCAGATCGCCGTGTCGATTACGGGTATTGCAGGGCCGGGCGGGTCAGATTTTAAACCCGAAGGGCGGGTGTGCTTTGCGCTGGCCAGCGTCTTGGGGGTGGTGACGCAAACCATCGAATTTGGCGCGCTGGGGCGCGAAGGCGTGCGGCAAGCCGCGCGCGACCATGCGCTGGGCCTGATTCTGGCAGCCCTGCGCGATTAGCTTTGCGCGGCGCTGATTATTCGGGCAAAACCGAGATTTCAGCGCATAATTTTTCACCAATTTAAAAACTGCCCGCTGATTTGGCGATGATTTCTGCATTTGCCTCTTTTATGCGCAGAGCTACGCCGCTTTTGTGCCCCAGCGCATAATCCGTGCGAAAATGGGGGTGCCAATGTCTGCTGCCGATACTGCCTTTATCCTGATCGCCACCGCCTTGGTGCTGTTCATGACCCTGCCCGGCCTTGCGCTGTTTTACGGCGGACTGGTGCGGGCGCGCAATGTTCTGTCGGTCTTCATGCAATGCTTTGCCCTTGCCGCGCTGATGAGCGTGTTATGGCTGGCCTTTGGCTATAGCATCGCTTTTGGCGGGCAAGGCGCGCTGTGGGGCGGGCTGGGTAAGGCGTTTTTGAACGGCGTGACAGTGGACAGCACCGCAGGCACTTTGCCAGAGGTGTTGTTCTTTGCCTTTCAAATGACCTTTGCCATCATCACCCCCGCGCTGATTGTCGGGGCCTATGTGGAACGCGTGGGATTTGGATTTGTCCTAGCGTTTTCAAGCCTTTGGTTGCTGCTGGTCTATGCGCCCGTGGCCCATATGATTTGGGGCGGCGGGATGCTGGCCGATGGCGGGATTTTCGGCGCAACGGGGGTGCGCGATTTTGCGGGCGGGATTGTGGTGCATGAAACCGCAGGTCTGGCGGCCTTGCTGCTGGCATTTCTTTTGGGCCCGCGCAAACAGAAAAACACGCCGCCGCATAATCCGGGCATGGTGATGATTGGGGCCGCGATGCTGTGGGTGGGATGGTTTGGCTTTAACGGCGGATCGGCGCTGGCGGCCAATGGGCAGGCGGCCATGGCCATCACGGTCACGCATCTTTCTGCCGCTGCCGCCAGCCTGACTTGGGCGCTGTGGGAAAGGGTCAAGTTTGGCCGTGCCTCGCTGGTGGGCCTTGTCACGGGCACAATTGCGGGTCTGGCCTCGATCACGCCCGCCTCGGGCTATGTTGGGCCGATTGAGGCGCTGGTGATTGGTGCCATTGCAGGTATCTTGTGCCAAGAGGCTGTTTTGCTTGTCAAAAATCGGCTGCGAATTGACGATACCTTGGATGTTTTCGCCGTGCATGGCGTGGGTGGTATCTTTGGCACAGTGATGGTGGCGGTCTTTGGTGCAGGCACTTGGGCGGCGCAACTGGGCGGCTTGGCAGTGGTGGGTATCTGGACGATTGTCCTAAGTTTTATCATCATCAAAGCCGTGGCGCTGGTGCTACCACTGCGCGTGGATGCCGAAACCGAAGCCAATGGGTTGGACATTTCCGTGCATGGCGAGCGCGGCTATGATCTGAATTCTTAACCATACAAGGCTTGTGCGCGCATTTCAAAGGCGCGCACAATGCGCTGCATCGCCTCGTTAAACACCAGCCCGATGATGCCTGCCAGAATCGGGTTTTTAAACTCGAAATCCACCGAAAAATCCACCTCGCAGCCTTCGCCAACGGCGCGAAATGCCCAGACCGATTTCAAATGCCGAAACGGGCCATCGATATATTCGGTCAAAATCCGATCTTGGCCCAGCAAGGTCACGCGCGAGCCGAATTTTTCGCGGAACACTTTGAAAGATATGACCAAATCGGCCTCCATCACCTCGCCGCCCTCGATGGGGCTGCGCGAACGGATGCGCGCCGCCGCCGCCCAAGGCAGAAATTCAGGATAGCGCGCCACATCTGCAACCAGCGCAAACATCTGCGCAGGGCTATAGGGCAGGATTTTTACTTCGGCATGTTTGGGCATAGCAACCTATCGCGTGACTTGGCCCCAGTTTTTGGCTAGCCTTGGCGCAAGATGCAAGAGGACAAGATGCCCGACCCTACCGCCCATACCACCGCCGATGGCCGCAGTTACGTGATTGACGAGATGCTCTCGGCCAAATCCATCGCAGCGCGCGTCGAAGAATTGGCCCGCCAGATCACCGCGCATTACCACGGCTGCGACAGGCTGATTGTGGTTGGGCTGCTGCGCGGCTCTTTCGTGTTTATCGCCGATTTGGTGCGCGAAATTGACCTGCCCGTCGAGGTGGATTTTTTGGAAGCCTCGTCTTACGGCGATGCGATGCATTCATCGCGCGAGGTGCGAATCCTAAAGGATTTGCGCGGCGAAATTGCAGGGCGTGATGTGCTGGTGGTTGAAGATATTGTGGACACGGGCTTTACCCTGACCCATGTGAAAAAGATGCTGCTGTCGCGCGAGCCTGCCAAGCTAGAGGTTTGCGCGCTGCTTGATAAGCCAAGCCGCCGCGAAGTGCCGATCAAGGCCACATGGACAGGTTTTGACATTCCTGACGAATTTGTGGTGGGCTATGGCATTGATTTTGCGCAACGAAACCGCAACCTTCCCTATATTGGCAAGGTGCGCTTTACCTGAAAGGGGCGTTATGGGGCCGAACTGGTTTATTCGGATGTATGGTTGGGCGCGCAATCCGCCCTCTCCCGAAAAAGTGAAGCTGGTGCTTCTGGTTGTGCTGGCGTGTTTCGCACTTTGGGGGGTAGAATTGTTGGGGCTGTGGCCAGATTGGCTGGCCGTCAACCCGCCCGCCAAACCATAAAAAAGGCTGTGCCAAAATGAAATCACGATCAAAACTTTTGTTGGGCCTTGCGGGCGCTGGTATTTTGGCAGCAGGGCTGGCGTGGCAAATCAGCGCGCCGCGCAGTTTTGACGCCAGCGCCTTTGCCGATCTGAAGGGCGATCACAAGGCGGGCGAGATGGTGTTTTGGGCCGCAGGCTGCGCCTCGTGCCATATGGCAGAGGGGGGCGATCCGCTGGTCTTGGCGGGGGGGCAGGGTTTTGCCACGCAATTTGGCACATTTTATGCGCCCAATATCTCGCCCGATCCGATCGCGGGCATTGGCGGCTGGTCGCCGGCGGAATTCGCCCGCGCCATCACGCAAGGCGTCTCGCCCGACGGGGCGCATTATTTCCCCGCCCTGCCCTATGTCGCCTATGCCAAGATGACCCCGCAAGATGTGGCCGATCTGAAGGCCTATATGGATTGGCTGCCCGCCAATGCCACGCCGAACAAGGCGCATGATGTGCCTTTTCCGTTTAACATGCGGCGGTCTTTGGGCCTGTGGAAGGCGCTCTTTGCCGATAGCAGCTATGTCATCACAGCCGATTTGACCCCCGTGCAAGAGCGCGGGCGCTATATTGCCGAAACATTGGCCCATTGCGGCGAATGTCACACGCCGCGCAATGGTTTGGGCGGTTTGGATCGTTCCAAATGGCTGCAAGGCGCGCCCAGTGCCGATGGCAAAAGCCGCGTGCCCAATATTGCGGGCCTGTCATGGAGCGATGAGGAATTGATGACCTATTTCACCACAGGCTTTACGCCCGATTATGATTCCGTGGGCGGGCATATGGCGCATGTGGTTGAAAACATGGCCAAATTACCAGAAAGCGACCGCGCCGCGCTGATTGCCTATCTGCGGCTGGTGCCGCCTGCTGCGCCCTAGACTTGGGCCAATTTTGCCAAACGCGCCGCGCGCAGGCGGGCAAAATCATCGCCCGCATGATAGGATGAGCGTGTCAGCGGTATGGCTGAGACCATCAAAAACCCTTTGCCATAGGCCGCTGTCTCATAGGCTTTGAATTCGTCAGGGGTGACAAAGCGATCCACGCGGTGGTGCTTTGGCGTGGGCTGTAAATATTGGCCAATTGTCAGAAAATCTACATCGGCGGCGCGCATATCATCCATCACTTGGCCCACGGCTTGCCGATCTTCGCCAAGCCCTACCATGATGCCCGATTTGGTAAAGATGCTGGGATCCAATTCCTTGACCCGCTGCAACAGGCGCAGCGAGTGGAAATACCGCGCGCCAGGGCGGACAGATGGATAAAGGCCAGGCACGGTTTCTAGGTTATGGTTGAACACATCAGGCTTGGCCGCCACCACCATTTCCAAGGCCTCGGCAGGGCATTTCAGGAAATCGGGGGTCAGAATTTCGATGGTGGTATTGGGGCTGCGGTGGCGAATGGCGCGGATGGTTTGGGCAAAATGCGCGGCCCCGCCATCGGCCAAATCATCGCGGTCAACCGAGGTGACAACCACATGCGCCAGACCCAATTCCGCCACGGCATGGGCCACGCGCCCGGGTTCAAACGTATCCAAACTGGTGGGTTTGCCCGTGGCAATGTTGCAAAACGAACAGCCGCGCGTGCAAATATCGCCCATAATCATCATGGTCGCGTGGCCCACGCTCCAGCATTCGCCGACATTGGGGCAGCCTGCCTCTTCGCAGACTGTCACCAGCTTTTTCTCGCGCAGGATATCGCGGGTTTTCTTATAGCCTTCGGATGTGGGGGCCTTGACCCTGATCCAATCGGGCTTTTTCGGTTGGGCATTGTCGGGGCGATGCGCCTTTTCGGGGTGGCGCTGCTGTGGCAGTTTCAAATCGCGCATGGGGCCTCCTGACATTAGGGGTTAGATAGACCTTTGCCTGCGATTTTGCAATGCGCCCTACCCGATCAGCGGGCCAGAGCGGCCATATACCTCGGCGTAATGGCGCGCCAAACGCCGCAGGGCGATGCGCAGCACCACTTTGCCCGACCGCGCCGCCCAGCCCATGCGGCGCTCGGCCTCTTCCACGCCTTCCAAATAGCAGCACACCCGCAGCGCGATATGGCCCAGATCAGGGCCCAGATCACACAGCGCGGCGGCCACGCGTGCGCGCGCATCGCGCGGGGCGCTTTGGCCTTGGCCTGCCGCCCGCCCGCCCGTGACGCCCGATGTCAAAAACCCTTCCCAGTTTTGCGCCACAGCCGTGCCCATCTGCGCCAATTCGAAATCTTCACGCAGCCGTTCGGCCGCGCGCACGAAATCGGGGTGCAGATAGGGGCTGCCATCTTTTTCGCGCCGCCGCCCCAGCACGGCCACCGGGCTTTCGGCCAAGTTATAGCGGATGCGGCGGCTGCCTTCGGCCCGTTCATCACCCGCATCCTGATCTGCGCCCGCAAAGCGCGCGCTTGCCTCGCTAAGCCCGCGCGGCGCGGCCGCCATGCGCGCCTTCAACTCGGCCCGCCCAGCAGCGGTCAATTCATAGGTGTCCACCTTGCCGCCCGCCTTGCCACCGTCGCGCGGGGCGATCCATTCTTTGAGCGCAAAGACCTGCGCCAGCGCGCGATCGACCACCGCCATGCGCATCAGCCGCCCATCGGGCAGCCCGCGCATCACGGCCGCCTTTTCCATGGCAGGGGCGATGGCCAAAAACGCCCCCGTTTCAGCCAAGCGCCGCAAAAGGCGCGGCGCGGTCTGTGCAAAGTCTGCCTCATCTAGGTCAGTGCGGGGAATGGGGCTGTGATGCATGGTATCCTCGGACATTGGGGGGAAATCGCGGTGGGGGGCGCGTTCAAATCGGCACAGCGCCTCGTCAATCAGCGGATCATCGCGCCGCATCTCGCAGCGGCGCACAAGGCGCAGCACAGTCGAGGCGTGCAGCCCATCTTGCCGCGCCAAAGCGCGGATCGAATGGCCTGCCTCGGTATGTTCCAGATACAGCCGAAAGGCGTGGGGCAGCCAATTGGGCAAAGGCGGGGCTGGCGCGAGCGTGCCGGATGGCTGCCCCACCTGTGCCTTTTGCATTTTGCCCTGTGCCGAATATTGCATGGCCTATCCTAAATCTGTTCCGCAGCATTTACATAGAATTGTTGATAAATGCTAAACAGTGCCCCACTTGCGCGCGCGCTCAAACCGCCCGCAATGCAACGATAGGTTGAATCACGTTAGCCTTCAATCACAAGTTGAGGAGGCTTCGATGACAGATTACAGGACTACAGTCCAACAACTTCAGCGCCCCAAAATGCTGATTCACGCCGCAAGAATGGGGCTTAGTGATTATCGCCGCGAACGCGATTTGCGCCGATTGGGCCATATATCGTTGCCACCAGAACAGGCCCTACCACATCTGCTGCAGGCCGAAGAACAGGCCGAGGATAAGCGCCGCAGGGGTGATCTGGGCTATTCGCCGTTGCACCATGTCGATTTGCTGATTGCGGTTCTGGCCGAGCTGAGTTTGCTGCCGCGCCCCTGCGCACATTCTTAGCAATGTTGCGCCCAAGCCACGCCGATGTTGTTTCGAAATCGGCACAAGTGATTCGCTAAGTTGACAGTCTTTTGCAAAGGATCTGTCAATTCAGATTGACAGTTTGGGCCGCCCCATCGCCAAGGGGCGGCCCCAAGCCGATCAGATAAAGGCGTCTGGCATTTCCGATTTGCGACGCGCCACATAGGACTCGAGGCTTTCGCGAATGCCTGCGTCTAGGGCGGGGGCCTGATAATCGCCCAGCATCTTGGTGACCCGTTCGCCTGCCAGTGACTGCGTGTCGCGCGCGCCTTCTTCGAACCATGTCTCGAATGGTTTGTAATCGAACAAATCACTGCGCCAGAAGGCCGATTTGAAATTGGCCTGCGTATGCTCGCAGCCCAGATAATGCCCGCCTGGCCCCACTTCGCGGATCGCATCCATCGCTTGGCCGTTGGTATCCATTTGGATGCCTTGGGCCAGATGATGCAGCGTGCCCAATTGGTCTGCGTCCATCACGAATTTTTCATAAGACGACACCAGCCCGCCTTCCAGCCAGCCGCAGGCATGCAGCATGAAATTCACCCCCGCCAGCAAGGCCATGTTCAGGCTATTGGCGGTTTCATAGGCGGCCTGCGCATCGGGCAATTTGCTGCCACAGAACGACCCGCCCGATCGGTAGGGCAGGCCCATGCGCCGCGCCAATTGCCCCGCGCCATAGGTGATATGGGCGGCCTCTGGCGTGCCAAAGGTCGGCGCGCCCGAATTCATATCGATGGATGTCACAAAGGCCCCAAAAATCACCGGCGCGCCTTTGCGCACCAATTGGCTATAGGCCACGCCAGCCAAAACTTCGGCCAAAACTTGGGTCAAAGTGCCAGCCACAGTCACAGGGGCCATCGCGCCGCCCACGATAAAGGGGCTGATTATAGCGGCTTGGTTGGCGCGGGCATAGACTTCGAGCGCGCCCATCATAATCCCGTCAAAGGTCAGCGGGCTGTTGATGTTGATCAGGCTGGTCATCACCGTGTTTTGATCCACAAAATCATGGCCAAACAGCAGCTTGGCCATTTCCACCGAATCGGTGGCGCGGCTGGGTTCAGTGACCGATCCCATAAACGGCTTATCCGACAGTGTCATATGCGCCAGCAGCATATCCAAATGCCGCTTGTTTACGGGCACGTCCGTCGGCTCGCACACTGTGCCGCCCGAATGGTGCAGCCATTTGCTCATATAGCCCAGTTTGACGAAATTTTGAAAATCATGCAGCGTGGCATAGCGCCGCCCGCCTGCCGCATCGCGCACGAAAGGGGGGCCATAGACGGGGGCCAGCACCAAATTGCGCCCGCCGATATCGACATTGCGGTCTGGGTTGCGGGCATATTGGGTAAAGGTTTTGGGCGCGGTTTGGCACAGTTTGCGCGCCAGACCGCGCGGGATATGCACCCGCTCGCCGCGCACATCGGCCCCTGCCGCGCGCCACAGGTCTAATGCAGCGGGATTCTCGATAAAGTTAACGCCGATTTCTTCCAAAACCGTATCGGCATTCCATTCGATAATGGCCAAAGCCTCGTCGTTCAAAATCTCGAAATTGGGGATATTGCGCTGAATGAAACGTGCCGTCTCAAAAGAAACTGCCGTCCGCTCGGCCCGCCGCGCAGACCCGCCGCCGCCCCTTACCCGCCGCGCTACATCTTCATTCATCGCAATCTCCTGTCATTTTTTGCCCTTATGCCCAATTGCGCCCGCGCATCGCCCCCCAAAATCGCCATATGCGCGCCAATTGCGACATCTGATCCGATCAAAACCGACATAGGCCGTCACAATGGTATGAATATCCAAAAATAACTGGGCTCGGCCCCGAACATCATGGTGGAAAATCGCGGCCCTGCTACTTGCGGTTTAAGGCCCCAAAGGCTAGGCAAAGGCGCATGATACACCATGACAAACTTTTGATCATCGACTTTGGCAGCCAAGTCACCCAATTGATCGCCCGCCGACTGCGCGAACTAAGCGTTTATTGCGAAATTCACCCTTATCATAAGGTGGATGCAGGGTTTTTAGCCAATTTCGCCCCGCGCGCGGTGATTTTGTCGGGGGGGCCTGCCTCGGTTTTTGCGGCGGGCGCGCCCCTGCCCCCGCCCACATTGTTTGACATGAACATCCCTGTTTTGGGCATTTGCTATGGCCAACAGGCAATGATGCATACGCTGGGCGGGCGCGTGGAACGGGGCCATGGGACGGCAGAATTTGGCCGCGCCTATGTGACAAAGGCCAGCGATGGCGTGGCGGGCGGGGATTTGGCCTTGCTGCAGGGCTGGTTTGCCCCTGATGCGCGCGAGCAGGTCTGGATGAGCCATGGCGACCATGTCAGCCAAATCGCGCCCGGGTTTAAGGTTTATGGCACATCGCCCAATGCGCCCTTTGCCATCACCGCCGATCCCGCCCGCCATTTCTATGCCGTGCAATTCCACCCCGAGGTGCATCACACGCCCAAGGGTGCGAAATTGTTCGAAAATTTTGTTCGCCTTGCTGGGTTTAAGGGCGATTGGACGATGGGGGCCTACCGCGCCGAGGCTGTTGCCAAAATCCGTGCGCAGGTGGGCGATGCCAAGGTGATCTGCGGCCTGTCGGGCGGGGTTGACAGTTCGGTCGCCGCCGTGCTGATCCACGAGGCGATTGGCGATCAACTGACCTGCGTGTTCGTTGACCACGGGCTTTTGCGTTTGGGCGAGGCAGAGCAGGTCGTCACCATGTTCCGCGACACCTACAATATGCCGCTGATCCATGCCGACGAATCAGATATGTTCCTGTCGGCGCTGGCGGGCGTGTCTGACCCAGAGGTGAAACGCAAAACCATTGGGCGGCTGTTTATTGATGTGTTTCAAAAACACGCCACCGCCGTGGGCGGGGCTAAGTTTTTGGCGCAAGGCACGCTATACCCCGATGTGATCGAATCGGTGTCGTTTTCGGGTGGCCCTTCGGTGACCATCAAATCGCACCATAATGTCGGCGGTCTGCCCGAAAAGATGGGGCTGAAACTGGTGGAACCGCTGCGCGAATTGTTCAAAGACGAGGTGCGCGCGCTGGGCCGCGAATTGGGCCTGCCGCCGGCCTTCATTGGCCGCCATCCCTTCCCCGGCCCGGGCCTTGCCATCCGCTGCCCGGGCGAGATTACCGCAGAAAAGCTGGATATTCTGCGCCGCGCCGATGCCGTCTATATCGACCAAATCCGCAAACATGGTCTGTATGACGAGATTTGGCAGGCCTTCGCTGCGATTTTGCCGATGAAAACAGTTGGCGTGATGGGCGATGGGCGCACCTATGATTATGCGCTGGCGCTGCGGGCCGTGACATCGGTTGATGGGATGACCGCCGACACTTACCCCTTTACCCATGCGTTTTTGGGCGAGACGATGACGCGCATCATAAACGAAGTGGGCGGCGTGAACCGTGTGTTTTACGACATCACCTCCAAACCGCCCGGCACGATTGAATTGGAATAATCAGGCAAAACCGCCCTTGGCGGCCCAAGCCGCTACTGGGTTGCGGCCATTGGGCGCTTCGCCTGCGCGTTTGTCTTCGGGCAGGGTTTCGGGGCTGCCTTGCGCGCCCACAGCGATGACCGCGTGCAGTTGGAAATCCTGCGGCATATCAAGGCTTTGCGCCAGTGCGGCTGCGTCAAACCCGCCCATCGCATGGGCAAACAGGCCCATATCCTGCGCCTGCAGCGCCAGAAAGCCCCATGCCGTGCCAGCATCAAAAGCGGCCCAAGCATTGGGCACATCCGCGCCAGCGCGGGTGACAAAACTGCGCGAGGCCCATGCAATCAGCCCCGCAGCCCGCCCTGCCCAAATGCGGTTGCCCTCATTCAGCGCCGCTGCAATTTTCTCAAACCCCGCATCGCCGCGCAAACCATAGGCGGCGCGCCATGGCTGGTTGTTGCTGGCAGACGGGGCCCAGCGGGCAGCCTCGAGCAGTTGCAGCATCTGCGCATCGCTTACCTGCGCCTCGGCAAAGGCGCGGGGGGAATGGCGGGTCAGAAATTGCGGATGGATCGGGTGGTCGGCGCTGCGGGTCATATCTGCGAAATCCTTTACACTGAGCACCGCTATTTAAGGCAAGGCTGCGCCATGGCAACCCATCTGCGCACAAGCCTTGCAGGCGCAGCACGGCTGCAGTATCGCTGGCCTATGGTAAACCCCGCAATCAACCCTGCGCGCAGCGCCTTTTTGCTGCGCTTCCCAGATTTTGGGCGGTTTTGGGCTGGCACATTCTCTATCAATATCGGGGTGCAGATTCAAAACGTGGCGATTGGCTGGCAGGTTTATAACCTTGCGCGGCAAACCATGTCGATGTCCGAGGCGGCCTTGATGATTGGGCTGGTGGGGCTGGCGCATTTTCTGCCGCTGTTTGCCCTGACCTTATTTGCAGGATCGCTGGCCGATCGCCATTCGCGCCTGCGCATCAGCGTTCTGTCGATTGCCGCGCAGATTTTGTCTGTGGCATGGCTGGCCTATATCGCGGCCTATGATGTGCCGCATTTTTCGGCCTATTTCATGGCCGCGGCTGTGTTTGGCGCGGCGCGCGCGTTTTTGGCCCCTGCTGCCAGCGCGCTGGTGCCGATGTTGGTCACGCCAGAAGCGATGCCGCGCGCGATTGCGATGAAGTCGATCTCGTGGCAATTGGCCACAGTGGCGGGGCCTTGGGCAGGTGGGCTGGCCATTGCCGCTGTGGCTGCACAGGGCGCATTTGCCATAGCCGCCGCGCTGATGCTGGCTGGGGTGATCTTGCTTTTGCAGATCACATCGCCCAGCACACCCGAACGGCAGGCAGGTGGCAAATGGGCGCAAATCAAAGAGGGTTTGGCCTATGTTTGGGGCCATAAGCTGATTTTCGGGGCGATTTCGCTGGATTTATTTGCCGTGCTTTTGGGCGGGGCCACGGCGCTGCTGCCCGCCTTTGCCGCCGATATTTTGAATGTTGGCCCCGAAGGATTTGGCCTGCTGCGGGCAGGGCCAGCTATGGGCGCTGTGGCGGTGGCGCTGGTGCTGGCGCGTTTTCCTTTGGTGCGCCATGCAGGGCGGCGGATGCTGTGGGCGGTGGCCGTCTTTGGCGCGGCGACCATCATCTTTGGCCTGTCGCGCAATCTATATCTGTCGCTGGCTGCGCTGGTGGTGCTGGGGGCGGCCGATATGATTTCGGTCTTTGTGCGCCAAACCCTTGTGCAAGTGGTCACCCCCGACCATATGCGCGGACGCGTCAGTTCGGTTTCGGGGCTGTTTATTGCAGGCAGTAACGAGCTGGGCGAATTTGAATCGGGCTTTGTGGCGCGCTTTATCGGGCCTGTGGGCGCGGTGGTGCTGGGCGGGATTGGCACGCTGGCGATCACGGGGCTTTGGGCCTATTGGTTCCCTGCCCTGCGCCGCGCCGATCGTTTGGATGGCAAAGACAGCTAGGCCCTTCCCCCCTGCCGCCCGATTCGCTATCAAGTCCAAAACGGGGGCGATATGATTTATTCCAGCGGCGCAGAGTATTTGGCCTCGAACGCAAAGCGCGTGCTGCTGTTTGGCATGTCTGGCCTTGGCAAAACCACGTTGGCAGGCATGCTGCGCACGCAGGCCGATTGGTTCCACTACTCGGTAGATTACCGCATTGGCACGCGCTATATGGGCGAATTTATCAGCGATAATTTCAAACGCGAGGCGATGAAAGTGCCGCTGTTGCGCGAATTGATGCTGTCAGATTCGGTGTATATCGCCTCCAATATCACCTTTGATAACCTAGCCCCACTGTCCACCTATCTGGGCAAACCTGGTGATGCGGCCAAGGGCGGGCTTCCTTTTGGCGAATATCAGCGCCGCCAAGATCAGCATCGCGCAGCCGAAGTATCGGCGCTGCTGGATACGGCGCGTTTCATTGAACGTGCGCAAAATATCTATGGATATCAAAACTTTGTCTGCGATACGTCAGGCTCGATCTGCGAGGTGGTCGATGGCAGCGATCCGCAAGATTCCACCATGGCGGCCATGGCGGAAAACATGCTGCTGGTCTGGATCAAAGGATCAGACGATCACCGCGCCGAATTGGCCCGCCGTTTTGACCGCGCGCCAAAGCCGATGTATTACCGCCCCGAATTTTTGATGCAGGTCTGGGGCGAGTTTTTGGCGCAAACGGGGGCCAGCGCAGACAGCGCAGATCCCGATGCATTTTTGCGCTTTGGTTACGCGCGGCTTTTGGATGCGCGCCAGCCGCGCTATCAGGCGATGGCGCGCTGGGGCGTGACTGTGACCGCCGATCATGTCGCGGCCGCCAAGACCCCCGCCGCCTTTGACGCAATGATCGCAAGTGCCATTGACCGCGCCGCCCATGTCCTTATGTAAGGCGCATTATGCCCATTACCCTGCCGCAAAATCTGCCCGCTTATGAAGTTCTGTCGCGCGAAGGCGTGATGGTGATGACCCCCGAACGCGCCAGCGCCCAAGAGATTCGCCCTCTGCGCATTGGGCTGCTCAATCTGATGCCGAAAAAGATTCAGACCGAAAATCAATTCGCCCGCCTGATCGGTGCAACCCCCTTGCAGATTGATTTTCAACTGATCCGGATGAGCGAGCATCACAGCAAAAACACCGCCGCCGCGCATATGGAAACCTTTTACCGCCCCTTTTCCGAGGTGGCGGCCACGGGGGAAAAGTTTGACGGGCTGATCATCACAGGTGCGCCGATTGAACATTTGCCCTTTGAAGAGGTGACCTATTGGCCCGAATTGCGCCGCGTGATGGATTGGACGCAAACCCATGTCCATTCCACCTTTGGCGTATGCTGGGGCGGCATGGCGATGATTTACCATTTCCACGGCGTGAAAAAACATATCCTGCCGCACAAGGCCTTTGGCGCGTTTCGCCACCGCAATATCGCGCCCACCTCGCCCTATTTGCGCGGGTTTTCGGATGATTTCGTCATCCCCGTCTCGCGCTGGACAGAAATGCGCCAAGGCGAGATTGATGCCGCCAAAGGCCTGCGCACATTGCTGGCCAGCGAAGAGGTTGGCCCCTGTTTGGTGGAAGATGCGGGCCACCGCGCCTTATATATTTTCAACCATTTTGAATATGACAGCGATACGCTGAAACAGGAATATGACCGCGATATCGCCAATGGCACGCCGATCAATGTGCCGCTGAATTATTACGAAGGCGATGATCCCTCTCGCCCACCGCTGAATCGCTGGCGCAGCCATGCGCATTTGCTTTATGGCAATTGGATCAACGAGATTTACCAATCGACCCCCTACGCGCTTGAAAACATTGGTCTTTAATGCGGCCCTTTTTCTGGCACTGACCGCCGCGTTGTGGCTGCGCCTGCACATCAGGCGGCGCAGGATAGAGGCGCGCTTTGCCCCCATCGGTGCGTTTGTCACCATTGGCGGCGCGAAGTTGCATTATAAAATCAGCGGATCAGGCCCTGATATCGTGCTGATTCACGGCGCATCGGGCAATCTGCGCGAATGGGAATTTGGCCTGCGCAAGGCGCTGGAAGACCGCTTTCGCGTGACCGCCTTTGACAGGCCCGGCCATGGATATTCAGATGCGATTGCAGGGGGCGATCATTTGGCCACGCAGGCCGCCCATCTGCGCGCGGCTTGCGCCGCACTTGGCATCAGAACACCTGTCCTATTGGGCCATAGCTATGGCGGATCGGTCGCGCTGGCATGGGCTGTGCAGGAGAAACCTGCGGCCTTGATGCTGATCTCTGCGCCCAGCCTGCCATGGCCTGGCAAGCTAGACCTTTGGTATCGCATCACAAATACCCGCTTTGGCCGCGCGCTTGTGGCGCCCATTGCCGCCGCCCTTGTGCGGGTGGCCTATGTGCGCCGCGCCACAAATGCCGTTTTCGCCCCCCAATCCGCACCGCCCGCCTATCTGGACGATTTTGGCGCAATGCTGGCCACCCGCGCGCACAGCCTTGCCGCCAATACCGCGCAAGTGAACGCGCTTTTGGGTGATATTCGCGCCCAAATGGCGGAATACCCCGCCTTGGATATGCCCTGCGAGATGATTCACGGCGACGCCGATACCATCGTGCCGCTGGCGATCCACGCGCAAAAGCTGGCCCATATCCTGCCCCGCGCCCACCTGTCCATTCTGCACGGCGCAGGCCACATGCCCCATCACGCCCATCTCGCTACAGTGCTTGCAGCCCTTGCGCGCCTGTTGCCTTAACGCAAAACACTGGCATACTGGGCAAAACAACCCAAAGGATATGCCATGACCACCCTGCCCTTTGACGGCGCGATCAGTGCCTATGCCGCCACTGGCGCGCCGCAATCCGTCCGCCGCGCCTTGGCCGAGGCGCACAAGGATGAAATCCTATGGGCAGATTACCCCTATCGCACCGAAATGAAGAAAAAGGCCTATAATGCCCATATGGACGCGCTGCAAATTCAAATGGCGCGCCTGCAGGCCGATGTGAAAGCCACGGGCAAACGATTGGTCGTTCTGTTCGAAGGCCGCGATGCAGCGGGAAAAGGGGGCGCGATTGATACCGTGCGCGCCCATATGAACCCGCGCGGCGCGGCGGTGGTTGCCCTGTCCAAACCCACCGAACGCGAGGCGGGCCAATGGTATTTTCAACGCTATATCGACCATCTGCCCGCAAAAGGCGAAATCGCGCTGTTCGATCGCAGTTGGTACAATCGCGGCGTGGTCGAACATGTCTTTGGCTTTTGCAAACCCGAACAGCGGCAAAAGTTTTTCCGCCAATTGCCAGAATTTGAACATATGCTGGTCGATGAAGGCATCACCTTTCTGAAATTCTGGCTGGAGGTGGGCCAAGCTGAACAGCTCAAACGCTTTCTCGACCGCGAGCAAGACCCGCTGAAACAATGGAAATTGTCGCAAATCGACATTGATGGGCTGTCCAAATGGGACGCCTATAGCGCAGCCATCGACGAGACGCTGGAAAAATCCCATTTCAAAACAGCGCCGTGGACTGTGATTTTGTCCGATGACAAATTGCGCACCCGTATCGCAGTGATGCAGGTGATCTTGCGCAGCCTAGATTTCGCAGGGCGCGACGATAATGTCATCGGCAAGCCTGACGACAAAATCACTGGCACGCCGAAAATCCTCAAACGCTAATGCGCGCGCGGCTTCTTCTTTTTCCAAATATCCTCAGGGGGTGAGCGCGCAGCGCGAGGGGGCGTGAGCGCCCCCTTCAGCGGAACAAAACCAGCGCCCCCGCCGACCATGCCACGCGTGTTTTCGTGCCAATTTCCAGCACGGGGCGGCCAAAGACATTGCGCATCGACAGGCGGACGGCGCTGTCGCAGCCTTGGATTTTGATATCGTAATAGGTCATATCGCCGTAATAAACGACCTCTTCCACCACCGCGTCGCAATGCTGCTCGGCTGTGGCTTGACCATCGAACAAAATGGTCAGGGTTTCGGGGCGAAAGCCCACAGTTGCGCCGCCTGCCGCACCCTCGGCGCTCATCACTTGGTCGGCGTTCAGGGTCATTTTGCCAAAACCCTGCGCCTCGACTTCAACCTTACCGCCGGCTTCGGACAAAATCTTGGCAGGCAGGAAATTCATCGTGCCAATAAAATCGGCCACTTTGCGGCTGGCGGGGCGGCGATACAGGGTTTCAGGGTCGGCAAGTTGGGCAATTTGCCCTTCGAACATCACGGCGATGCGATCAGACATCACCAAAGCTTCCTCTTGGTCATGGGTGACCAGAATAAAGGTGATGCCCACTTGGCGCTGCAGTTTGATCAGTTCGACCTGCATCTGCTCGCGCATCTTTTTATCCAGCGCTGACAGCGGCTCGTCCAGCAGCAGAACTTTTGGTTTCAGAATCAACGCTCTGGCCAAGGCGACGCGCTGGCGCTGCCCGCCCGACAGCGCATGTGCTGCCCGCGCGCCATAGCCTGTCAGCCCAACCATTCCCAGCGCCTCATCCACGGCCTTGGCCTTTTCCGCCTTGGTCCTTGGGTCTTTGCGCAGGCCAAAGCCCACATTTTCCGCCACAGTCAAATGCGGAAAAATCGCATAGGATTGAAACACCATATTGGTCGGGCGTTGGTTGGCGGGCACATCGGCCATATCTTCGCCGCCAATCATCACCGCGCCCGACGAAATCCCTTCAAACCCCGCGATCGTGCGGAGTAGCGTGGTTTTGCCGCAACCCGATGGCCCCAGCAGCGAGAAAAACTCGCCCGCGCGGATGGTTGCATTGATACCGCGCAGCGCGTGGTAATCGCCATAATATTTATGCACGTCCCGAAATTCGATCATGACGGGTTTTTCGGAACTCATAGGAAGCCTCCAGTGTCTTTCCCGCCCGTTTTGGCAATGCCGCGGCGGCGGAAATATTCTGCGATGGTCAGAAGGATGATCGATGCCACCACCAAAACCGTACCCAGCGCCAAAACCACAGGCACAGATTTTGGAAAGCGGAACTGCGAAAAGATATAGACGGGCAAGGTCGGCTCGGTTCCTGCAAGGAAGAAGGCCATCAAAAACTCGTCCAAGGAAATGGTAAAGGTCATCAGCAGCGATGAAATGATGCCAGGCGTGACCAAGGGCAGGATAATCAACCGAAACGTCGAGGCAGGGGTTTCGCCCAAATCATAGGCCGCCTCTTCCAAAGATTTGTCCAGCGATTGGAAGGCCGCTGTCAGCACCGCAATGGAAAACGGCGTGCAAACAAGGACATGGCCCAAAATCACCGTATAGATCGACAAAGGAATGCCAATGCCCAGCAGCACCACAAGCAGCGCAATGGCAAGGATAATTTCAGGCAAAACCAATGGCAGCATGATCATGCCAATGATCCCACCGCGCAGAGGGAAATTATAGCGCGTGCTGGCGCGGGCGGCGAAAATGCCAAGGCAGGTCGATAGGATCGAGGCCGAGACTGCGATAATCAGCGAGTTTTTCAGCGCCTGATGCAGCGCTGGTTCCACCCAAAGCTGTTCGAACCATTTCGTGGTAAAGCCCGCCAAAGGAAAGGCGACGATTGCGCCATCGTTAAAGGCGAAAATCGGCAATAGCAGGATGGGCGCATAGAGAAACAGCAAAAACCCATAGGCATAGATGCGAAACCATCCCCCTTTCATAGTGCGCTCCTTTTGCGGCGCAGGGCCACAAGGGCAACCGCATGCAGCGCCGCGCCAAGGCTGACTGTCAGAACCGCGCTATCGGTGATCAGCCACAAAACCACCACCAGCAGCAGCAAGGCTTGGGCGGCGGCCAAGGCGGTGAAAATGGCTAGAATCAGCGGCGTTGTGCCTGCGATGCGTTTGAAAACATAGCCAAAAATCGCAAGCTGCATCGCCGCCATCATCAACACCAGACCCACCAGCAGCATCGAAGATACGGCCAAGGCGCTGCCCAGCGGATAATTGTCCAGTTTCAGATAGAGCACCTGCACCAAATTGGCGACCATCTTGCCTTCGGGCCCGCCCACCAGATGGGGGGTAACATAATCGCCAATCGTGGGGATAAACACGATCATCACCGCCGAAATCACCCCTGGCATGGCCAAAGGCAGGGTCACGCGCAAAAATGTCACAAAACTGCTTTCGCCCAAATCGCGCCCCGCCTCTAGGAAAGATCGGTCGATTTTTTCCAGCGCCACGAAGATCGGCAAAATGGCAAAGGGCGCATAGGCATGGGCCAGCGTGATGACGATGGAATTGGTGTTATACAGCAAAAAGGTCAAAGGCTCGTCAATCAGGCCAAGGCCCATCAGGCCCGAATTGACCACGCCGTTAAAGCCCAAGATCACTTTCCACAGGAAAACGCGGATCAGATAGCTGGTCCAAAACGGAATGGTGATCAAAAACAGCCACAGCGATTTGCGCGACGGATCGACATAAAAGCTGACGTAATAGGCAATGGGAAAGGCCAAAACCACCGTCACCAAGGTCACCGCCATGGCCACGCCCAGACTGCGCAGCATCACAACGCGGTAAACCTCATTCGTCCACGCCTCGACATAGCTGCCAAGGGTGGGGGTCAATTCCACCGTCAAATAACCATCGGTCAGGAAGGAATAGGTGAAGATCGTTACCAAAGGCGCCGCCAGCAACAGCAGCGCATAAAGTGCCGTTGGGCTGACCATCAACAGCCCATTCACCGCCTCTGACCGCCGCTTTGGCGCAGCGCGGGCAGGCAGGCTGGGCTGGCTTGCAGCAGATTGCGCCATATTTCCCCCTATGGAAGGCACAGCTTATCGCTGCTGCCCAAATTTTGATCATATAATGCGCAGGCTTCGCCCAAGCGCAAGCAGAACCTTGACCAAACTATAGGAGTTGCCCCGCCAAGGGCAAGACGTCTGCGGCAAAACGATTGGCTTTACGCATTTTCCAAAAGAAGTGCGCGCTTTTTCATCTCATCATAAAGGGCCACCAGAACGCGCGGTGCACCTGCTGCGATTCGCAGCCCTTCGGACAGCGCCTGTTCTTCGCGCCAGCTGAGGCCTGCCGCCTCTTGCCCCTGCGGCATCACCCGCCAAACGCGCCGCTCGGCAACCCCACCCTCGGCTGCGCCGCTGTCATAGACAACCTCTACCTCGCCGCGCCGCGACAGGCGCATGCCCAAAAATTCATGCCCTTTTGCTGCATGAAAACTTGTTTGAATGGTCATTCTGGCCCCCTAATGCGGCCCAAACGGGGCCGACCAACGATCCATGTCCGCAGGTTAGGCAAAAAATGCTTAGCAAAAGGTAAACAAAGGCAAGAAAAACTTCAGCGCGTAAAGTTATCCACAGGAAGCTGTGCGCAACGCAGATTATACCCGCGTGGCCAGCACATCGTAATGTTTTCTGCGCCCGATTTTGGCCGTGGTGAACCCAGCTTGCTGCACCATGTTTTGCAGGGCTTCAGGTTTTACCCAGCGCAGATCCACCTCGTAAAACATCTCGCGGATCTGGCCTGCAAAGCTGCATTTCAACAGCTCGCCGATCACAGCTTCTTCATGGCCTTCGACATCAATCTTTACATAAACGGGAAGATCGCCCGCCTTAACAATCTGGTCCAGCCCCGCGGCATCGATGGTTTGTATCCATTCACGCCGCACATCTTGCCCACCCACATTGCCCTGCGCAATCGAAGCTGCCCCGCTGTGGGCGGCGTGTATCACAATCTCGACGGGGCCGCTGCTGGCTGACACAGCTTTGCGCACCACCTCGCAGGTCGCTTGCACCCCGTTCAGCGCAAGGTTTTGGGCCAGCAAATCGGCACTGGTTGGCACAGGTTCAAAGGCATAGGCGCGCTGGCAATGACGGTTCCAGCCTGCGCAGATCGTGTAAAGACCTTGGTTTGCGCCGATATCCAAAAAGATGAAAGGCTGCGAGACGGCCGACAGCCGCCTCCAGTAAAAGAAGCCATAAGATGCCTTAATGTAAAACCAAAAGGTCGCATCGGCATAATTGGCAACAAATCGCGCCCCATAACTGGATGTAACAACGGGCGAACCAAGCCGCCGCCGCAGGCGCAACTCCAGCGATTTATAACGCCGCCGCAACCCACGTCCTGCCTTAGATAAAAGAGATTCCCGAATGATCCCGCTTTGCATCGCCCTGCCCCTGCCGTTCCAGCCCTATTGTGCACAAAAAAGGGCCGCCCGAAAGCAGCCCATTTCACTAATGCATCGCCATTCGAATAAACATTTGGCCATCTAAGAGCTTTGCATGCATATGTTTACACATCTATAATTGCAACACGCTTCAGAGCAGATAGTTGCCGTCTTTATCGCATATTTCGTCTCCTTGAGACCATCGGGCAACGGAAATTCATCTGTCCAAATCCCCAGCGACCTCGGCTACACTGACCTTCGCCAGCGCTGTATCAACCACCTTTACTATGGCCGAGGCAATGGCGTTTTGCACGACAATCTGGGCAAAAGCACAGATCTCTATGGTCGAAAAAGGTGGCGCTATGGGCGTGGAGCAATCGAAGTTTTGATTTTGCCGCCAAAAAATGCGTTTTGCATAAACGCAGGTCACCTTAGACGCAGCCCAAAACCACGTCATGGCAAGCCGATCTTCGCTTTGCTGGTGCAAGGTTTCTCAAAAATTTTAGCCTAACATCGCGGCCTTTCGAAGATACCGCATCCACGCCCCATGGAATGCCTCATGCCACACAAAAGGCGCAGCAGCAGATAAGTTTTGGCCAGCAAATCGGGATAACTTGCACAACCTTGTGCGTTTCATGGGTTTTGCGGGCAGTCCAAATTGCGAAAATCCCCAAAGCCACGGCATAATCAGCGCACAAGGCAGCTCTGATCCTGCGCATTTGTGAAGAAATCGGAGGCGAAAGCCCGCACAGCATATGGCCCGGGTTACCTCCCCTCCGCCTGTTGCACCGCGCGCACAAGGATCGGTGCCATCAGCTTTGCGCCAGCGGGGCTGGGATGATCGTCATCGAAATAATAAATGCCTTGTGCGTCGGCATTCAGGCAACGACCTGTTTCGGCGTTACACAGGGCCTCTTGTACGCGGGCCGCATAGACATTTGGAACCGTTGCAACAAGCTGGTCGAACAGATCCAAAATCGGTTTGGCGCGCGCCGTATAGGCGGCGTAATCGGTCGTCAGAACATCGATACGCCCATTGAACTGCGCGTTTTTGAACATGTATTGCGGCACATGCCAGCCCGCTTCGGGAATGGGATAAACCAAAACCACATTGAATTGCTTGGCTAATTCAGAAATCTGATCCTTGTAGGCCGACAGCAGGCGCGACTGGCGGCTGGGGTCATCCCACTGGCAGGTCTTTCGCGCGGCTTCATCGGTGCAGGCGGGCGCGCGCTCTTCCACACCGCCTTCGCCATTGTCAAAACCCGCCCCATGGATGCTGAGCGGATAGCGCGCGACAAGAATTAAAGTTTTGACTTGGCTGCGGCGCGCATAGGCGATGACATCGTGGTTGAAACTGGGGCATAGCTCTGCGTCTTGCACATGAAATGGGCGAAATCCCTGCAATGGCACGCAACTGGCGCGGCTGACGGCACCCGCTGGTATATGCGCCTGTTCCAGCGCCGCCCCCCAAGCCAGAGCTACAGCGCCTGCATGGCTGTCGCCGATAATCAATGCATCTATGTGGCCAGAGGCGGAAAAAGTGCAATCAGCATCGGCCAAATGCGGCAAATCAGGCTTGTAGGTGCAGCGCTGCGGGCTGCCTTTGGTCTGCAACATCGCCAAGTTTTCCGCCGAAAAGCGCGCCGTCAGGCCTTTGTCCCACTGCAAGGCAAGGCCAATCGTGACAAGCACAAGGCATACCGCCGCGCTTGCGGCCAAAACCGCCTTTGGTTCTGTTAAGAACCTGCGGCTTGGGTTGCGAAACGGCGTTTCAACCCACCGCCACGTCAGCGCCGCCAAGACCAGCGATAATGCCGCGAAACCTGCCATGATGGGCGCGCTTGGCTCTGTCAGGCTGCGCAGGCGGGCAAAGGCGAACAGCGGTTGATGCCACAGATAGGCGCTGTAGGACAAAAGTCCTATCGTAACGAATGGCCGCCAACCCAGCAACCGGCCCACCCAAGTCTCTGGGCCCGCATAGACCAAAATCGCGGCGGCCCCCAAAACAGGCAGCACTGTATAAACGCTTGGAAAGGGCGTGCCATAATCATACACTAAGATCGACACCAAAATCATGGCCAGCCCTGCAAGGCTGGCAGTTTGGGCAAGCGGGCCAGTTTGCCGGACGGGCCAAACAGCAACCAACGCGCCCAAAAGCAATTCCCAAACCCGCGAGGGGGCCAGATAGAAACGGGCATCGGGATCATCGGGCCAGCCCCAAATGGCCCAAGCAAAACTGCCAAGCGCAATCGCGCCAAGGGCCCAAACCAGCCCACCACGCCATACCCGCCAGATCAGCGCCAAAAAAACGGGAAAAAGCAGATAATACTGCTCTTCAACGGCCAAACTCCATGTGTGCAGCAGGGGCTTTAGCTCTGCCGCAGCGGCAAAATACCCCCCCTCTTTCCAGAACAAAAAATTGCTAAAGAACAGCCCAACTGCGACCAAACTTTGCCCAAAATCCACCATCTGCGAAGGCTGCAACCACAGATAGGCAAATGGCAGGCAACACAGCACAACAAAAACCAAGGCGGGCAAAATGCGCCGCGCGCGGCGATCATAAAACCCGATCAAACTGAACCGACCTTGTTGCAGATCAGCGATCAACAGCGCCGCGATTAGGTAGCCGCTGATGACAAAAAAGACATCGACCCCAACAAAACCGCCGCTAAATATGTCAAAACCCGCATGGAACAGGATCACGGGCAGAACTGCAACGGCGCGCAACCCATCGACGGCTGGTCTGTACTGCATCACTACCCCAATGGCAGGCATAATTCGCCACACAGCGCCGCGCCGCGCCGAAAGCTGCGGCAAAGCGCCTATGGATATAATAAACCTATGCCATAGGAAAAAATGAATTCCTAGTCAGGGCGCAAAACCAACCCAAGCATCGCGTCCAATCCACCACCACGGCCAGCATCACAGTACCACATGACAAGGGGATACAAACAAAAAGGGCCGCCCGAAAGCAGCCCTTTTCCGAAATTCTGATGAATGAAACTAGCGCTTAGCTATTCGGAACCATTGTAAGCACATGTTATTGCTTATATAATAAATGCCATAGAATTCCTGCTGCAAAACTGCTATTTCCCCTTTGCCTTAAACACCAGTTTTCGCAGCCCAAGAGCAGTAGAAATCTCAGCATCCAACTCACCAGCAAGCACCGCCAATCTCACCTTGCCAAGCACTTCTGCCACCTCTTCTGTCGAGGCCAATTCAATGGCGTTCTTGCCTTCAGCCAGCTGCAAAACTTTTGCTCCGTAACGGATGGTCAGCAGTACCTTACCGCCATCTGTTTCGTCCCACCAGCGTTGTATCCGCACGGCCTTGTTTTTCAGTTCTTGCTGCCCTGCCTCGTTCTTGACCCACACAGACCTGATGGGGCGATAAGCAGCATCAGCACATAGCTTTAGCTGTTGATCGATCTTACTCGCCAATTTCATGCGACGTGCAACAATTGGATTGCTCTGCTGCTTTCGCTCATATTTGGTTAGCGTCAAACTTGAAAAATAATTCATATTGCTCTCCCTTTCACTGCAACAAAACTGTTGTCAGTGCATTCAAAGAGCAAGACGAATTCATGCCAACACCAATAGAATTCAGCTCAAGCCTAAAATGCAGAAATTGAATTTTAAAAACCTTTGAAATACATGGATATTGATCGTAAATTATTGCTTTTTACTAAATATGTAGTAATATGTATTAATTAGAAAGATATATTCATGAAAGAAAATAATTGGATAAGTGCCAAACAAAAGCTGCAAGAACAAGAAGCAGTCAACACTTGGTTATTTCCACAAATAAAAGATAATCCCAAAGCCGTCTTCCTGACCCTTAAGTTCCGCCACAAACAAACGGCAACCAAACAGAAAGAGGACATATCCATCCAACACGCCCAAAGGCTGTTGCGGATATTTCTGCGTAAGCTGGACATGCATTACTTCAGCGAACGTGCCGTAACTAAGCGCCTTGCAGGCGTACCTCGTATGGTTTTCCAGCATATGGGGGCTGGCGGTGACAATGTGCATTATCACATGGTAGCCATACCACACGTTGATCCAAGTGAGTTTGCCAAGCAAGCAGACATACTATGGAAATCGTTAGACACATACGGCTGGATAGACCACAACAACAGTTGGTTCGAAAAGGTTGGTTCAGACTACGAAGAGCTGAAGGACGCCACGCTCTATGCTGCACGTGAAGTGCGCAAACTGGGCGCTGAAAACAGCTGGATGATATTTCAAACCATCCCTCGCATCCCTTCCATATAACAGACGGCTTAGACACTACGTGACAAGACGGTGCGCTTCCTGCGCTACAAGTGTGCTTGCTTTGGGCAGGCATACTGCGGCAGCATATCAAAATATTCAAAATCAAATAATAATAAAATTCAACTTCAAAACATCCAAGCTACAGTTTGGTTCAAATACACCAAAGCAGATAGATATCCAAAGTAAAAACTTTTTACTAAATGAATGTGTGAAGAAAACGCAAGTGATGCTTGCGAAGCAAGAGGAAACTTGCTGCTTGCTGCAAAGCAAGCAT
Organism: Rhodobacter sp.; assembly: GCA_027490955.1. Lineage (GTDB taxonomy): Bacteria > Pseudomonadota > Alphaproteobacteria > Rhodobacterales > Rhodobacteraceae > Cypionkella. Next base: position 35,797 of record JAIXXB010000011.1, on the reverse strand, counting down.
GACCGTCAAGGATAAATATCTCCATACAAGGAGCTATACATGACATTCATTGAAGAAGTTTACACTGAACTGACTAAAAGAACGCCAATCAACACAGACAACTTTAGCACGGATTGGTTGGGTCAAAGTCGCAGTTATTACACCAGCATCAAATCACGCCATATAGACGCAAGCAGTCAATCACTCGTCCATTTGATGAACAAATTGACCCTACTTCAGGAAGCAATGTCCGTGGGGCGGCATGACTTGCTCAGAACCACAGCACATGAACATGGGCAGCTATGTGAGCGTATTGCAGCGGAACTGGCACAACGCAGCTGCCGCAAGAATGTTGCTGATCTGCCTGTTCGTCGTATGATTTGGACAGCTATGGGCGACTTACTTGGGCGTGCTGAGGTGAGCACTATGCCCGTGTTAATCTTGTGATCTGGCCTGTTTTGTTTTGGCGTGCACCTGACGCCAAAAGTCTTGCTCTGACAGTTTGTAGTTCAAGCCAGCCAGTTCAAACACACGCATCAGCTCCGCTCGATACTCTTCCAGTTCAGCAGCACGTTTGATTTCACGTATCTGATCTAAGGCGGCTTTGTCCCATGCCGTAAGATCGTTGGGGTTCACATCTGGCAGTTCTAGGGCAACGGCAGCTATGGCGGATTTGGTCAGTTGCCGTCTGTCGTCTTTCCGCCCTGGCTTATCATCAATCATGTGCTTTCTCCCGCTACGCATTTACGAAAAATGGTCTATTTCATTGTATTTATTCGTTTTTTATTCAGAAAATTTAACTTTGAAGTTTTTCCGCTCGTGTTAACCTTACGGAAGATGGAGGTATGGTATGATTAAGGACGCCCACAGTAAAAATGACCCTAGACTTAAGAGGGTCACAAAAGATCACGACAAGATGCGGGTCGAAGGCAAGAAGGGCAGCAAGCAGAATGAACTGCGTGGCAAGCTGTACACCTATATGATCGAGCGGTTAGCGGGCGCCATCGCCAGCAGTAGCTATTTCGAGGTAATTGTCATTTGCGATCAATTGATTACGGATAGGCTGGAGGCATATACACAATACCTCCTGTTCACTCACGATTTGCAGCACCATACAGATAGCGTTGGTAACAGCCTTCAGGCATTCTATGCAGCAATCAAAGATGCCAAGATCAAAAAAGATCACGACATCAAAGATATACTCAAGGAATTGGAAGTATTCGTGAATGATCGGAACGAATTGCTCCACAATTTCGTCATCGTGAAAAACAAGAATAGAAATCTTGATCTTGAAAAGAGGATAGCACATGTTCGGAGGGTGGCCGAAAATGCACCAAACCTTTGGCGGCGGTTCGACCGCTGGATCAGTAAAAACATGGTCATTCCAAAGACATGAGGGATATTTGGCATGAAAAAACAGGGGCAGTTGAACGACAAGCTGGCAGACCTGAGGTCTGATGTTGCAGAGCAGACCAAAGTCTACGAAAGCAGCAAGATCTTACTGTATCGCAACCTCGCCAAGTCTTACCTGTGGTGGCGTGAGGCACAGTCAGAACTGGGCTATTTGGATACCCTGTATAAAGAAGAAAACATCAAGTATCGCATTCAGTTAAACCGACAAAACTTCAACCCAGTCATACGCTTGATCTTCAAAATGCAAAACAGCTTACATGCTGTTCAGATCAGCAATTGGGCGTCGGCGTTGAATGCTATTGATGATGAATACATCAACAACCCGCACATCTACAAAAACAGGGACGCTGTTGATGCACTTGTGGACTGGATCAGGGACAGTGGCGGGTTGGCCTCAATTTGCGGCAAAACTGCTGAGAAAATCGAAGCCTATGGGTACGACAAGGAAATCAAGTCCAAAAAGCGTCCAAGCAAAAAGCAAAATGAACGTGAGAAGCTGACAGTACTTGGGCTACGGCGACGTGCGGCGGCTGAGATTGAAACAAATACCAAGTTTGATGTTGGTCCTGTTGGTACAGGCGACGATAACTTTGTGGTCCTGCTTGCCAAGGCCACTGGGGTTGGCTCGGAACTCAAGTTAATCGGGACCACGGCACAGGAACATATCATTGATGCTGCACTCAACCAAACTGCAGCACTTGACCTGGCAAATCTAAAGCCAACGTTTCGGGCCTTGTGCGAAGCGATCAAGCTAAACACAATTCCTGCCGCCCTTCAGCTCTACGGCGCTAGAAAGAACTTCTATCAAAAAACTACCCTTGCGATAGAAAAAGACGAGGAAAAATATACTGTTACTGAAAACTCACGTGTTGTTGTGCGCTCGGACGGCACGTTGCTTGTGTCGAAAATGCACAGCCGAGCAAGCCTTACGACCTACATAACACCCAAGGCTAAGTTTACCTTGGCCGAGGACGTTTGGCTTCGTGGGTCGGATCGGTTCTGGTTGGAGACAGAACTCATCAATGAAAGCGCAGCTGTTCTCTATACATCAACGGAAAACATAGGCTTGGCCCAAGCCGACAGACGCAAGGTTAAGGCCGTAAATCAGCTTAACCTAAAGAACACTGTCACGAAACAAGAACGCAGCATTTACTTCTACAGCTTTGACGGCGTTGACGACCGCACCTCAAACCAACCCTGCATTGCATCAGGCAAGATCGATTACGATTGGTCCGTGCAAGGCAATTCTGCTTTCTTTGCTCGGCTCTACCATCAGCACTTTGCGGGTTGGCAGCACAGGGTCAAACACAGAGTGCACACACCCAACAACAAGGCCGTTGCATTTGACGTAAGCGAAAAAGGGATCGCTTGCGAAAAGAAATGGAGCAAGGAAGAGAATGTTTTCACGCAGTCAGGGCACCGCTATCTGTCCCCTTTCGGCACTGATGCAAAGCTAACTGGATCAGGCCGCATCCTGTTGGCCCCAACTGACATCATCCAAACCCTCAATGTGCTGGCAAACAGCCCAGCTCAAATGCACGTTCAGATGCGTGCGAACAGCCATCTCCTGAACATCGAATTTGAAAACAGCTTGGGCAAATACAGCGTCTTCATCCCCAGTTGCACCACAAGCGGAAAGCGAGACGCACGGTACTTCACGAAGTTCACCCCCAATGACTGAAGACCTGACAAAACAGTATGAAGGCTACGCCGTTTATTTGCCGTCGCTGCAGCAACAGTTCGCCGCTTACGCCACAAGAACAAACGCAGACGTGCAGCGCAGGAACGGCATCCCTAAGGGCTTTAAAACCCAAAGCCTGAACTTCCTGCAGCCCGACAACAAACTATGGCACTGCGCCTATACGCTATACAGCTGCGGTCAGTTCGACAAACCCCAAATACGCAGCCGTGATATTGTTGCTGAGCGGGACAGGAAAACCAGCGTGGTGGTCGGCGACAGCGGCGGGTTTCAACTGGGCACAGGTGCGATACGCAGCAAAGATGAACTGAACCACCTCGAACGCTACAAAAACGATCCCACACAGCAATTTGCCAAATGGCAGCAGTGCGGGTTTCGTGAGCGCACACTCAAGTGGCTTGAACGCTATACCGACTATGCAATGACGCTGGATATGGTGCTTTGGGCTGCGGAAAAGCGTGATCAACCCACCGCTCGTGGAAGTCAGCTGCGCAAACTAAGCGTGCAGCAACTTATCGACCTAAGTGTCGACAATCTTAAATTCTTTTCTGACAATCGAGGGCGAGAAACACGCAAAACCAAGTTCCTAAGCGTCCTACAAGACATTGGCGATGGCACAGGGCAAGCGTGGTATGATGCAGTAAAGAGTTTTAAGTTTGAAGGCTGGGCGCTCGGCAGCGAAACAGGTGGCTTGCTCAACAGCATTTGGTGGCTGAGGCGCTTGCTGAACGACGGCAACCTTGACCATGCCGAGTGGATACACACGCTGGGCAAAAGCCCTCCTCTCAACAGCATAATCTACACTGCAGCCCAAAGGGCGTTGCGTCGCATTTTGGGCCGAGACAACTTCACAATCAGCTTAGACAGTAGCTCGCCCCACCGCATTGCGGGCGTGCAACGCAGTCTGGTTGTGCCCAGCCATTTCACGAATGACGAGAAAACATGGAAGATCAGTGCTTGGCCTGTGCCACAAGACATTCGCCTTGCACGAGGTGAAAAGTTTTTAGATTTTCCTTTTGCATCACCATTTGCAAAACACATGAAAATCAATGATCTACTGGCACATGACAAAGATGACAGCGACTACTTCACCGATGCATGGGCGGAAAACATCCTCGTCAGTCACAACATCTACACATACCATCGTGCCAGCATTGATGCTTGCGATCTCATCTTCCACGAACAAAAACGGGATATGTCTCGGGTTCCTGACCCATACGCCGAAATCGTTGGGCTGGTCGATGAGTACTTCACTTCAGAAACACCCTTTGCGGTCGAACAGCGGCTGACAGAGCTGCTGCCGCTTAGGCAGGTAGACGAACCAAGGGATGTATAACGATAAGCGGTCCAAAATTGTGGTTGTCCGCATGCACCTCAGCAGCTCTAGTAATGTTCTGTCTCTGGTTATAACCCAAGGTAAGTTGACATTTGCAAGATTACTTTAAAACCAACATTTTGGTGGGGTTCTTTTTATCTCAGCATGATCAACTCAGGAATGGCACTTTCATTGAATACAATGGAGTTTTGCTGAAATTTTTTCCCTATCTGCATAGCGTCGTAACGTGATATACCGAAAATCAAGAAGAACTGGTTATTAGACCGTTCCCCTTTCGGATCAACACCAGCTGCAGTAACAATGACGTGTCGATCCGTTACTATTTTTTTCAGAGCTTCATTTTTATGATGATTTTCATCTTCTGGGAGTTGCTCACCATGCGGGTTCCATGCCGTGATGATTGCTGAAGTATCGCAGCCGTGTTGTTTGTGAAGATCACTAAGCATGCTAGAAAAATGCCCTAGCTTTAGAATGAAATCCTCATCAGAAGAGATTTGAAAATTTTTTTCTAAATATGAGTTGATCATATCTTCAGATACTTCACTTTTATATCTGTCACCAATGCTTTGAACATCACATCCAGCATGCCATTGAGAAAAACTCATCAATAAATCGAAATCTTCATCAAAGTAACTATGGTAAAATAAATCACATTCGCCCTGGTTATCCATCAGCGACAAAGAAAAATAATACTGATCAACAAGGATACCGACAAGGTATTCGAACTTGCCGACTATAGTATCCCCCTTGATAACAACTGGATAAATGGAATCTTTGTTATCTGGACGAGTGTACTTAGCTAAATTCACACTGCACTTAAAGCCGCCCTGACCCAAAGATACTTCGCTGAACCCATCTGGACTTCTAGTCATCTCATCCAAATATTTAAAATATCTCTTTTGATTTTCAACCTCCGAGTAAATTTGCTTTAAAACATATTCAGTGAGAGATATTTTCTTTGGTATGTTTACGGAAAAAATTTTCTTATCATCGAAAATAATTTCAATAACTGGGAAATCTCTTAAAATATAATCCTCATCAAACAAATCACATAGTTGATCGTTTTCACTTTCTATCTCTATTGAAAACTGAGCCTGATCAGCAGGTATAAATTGATAGCCAGTGTATTCTTCATAATCTTCACCATAAAACCCTTTGAGCCCAATGCGTGCAAAAGATTTCAACCGAGGCAAATTCTCAGCGGGAATGGGGCCCTGCCAAACATGTGTCGCAGAGATGTTGAGAAAGAAGCTTTCTGTCATATTCTTAAAACCTCCTTAGAAATTCATGTGCGTCAAAGCTCAATGGTAGAGAGGATTGCAAAAATAGCAACAATCTTTTTAATATTAACGCAGAAAAGTCAACAAAATTCGACGCCTTGGGTGTGAAATTATAAGTTGCACGCTGCAATTTAATCTTTGAAATAGTTTTGCAATATTATCCATCAAGGGCGGCGACCTGTGAACGGATAAGGTTCCGTGCAAATCGCTTACTAAGCTGTGCCAGATCTCATTTTTCAAGGAAAAGAGCTTTAGGCCAGAATATTTTTCTACGGAACTATTCATTTCCACTAATGGCAAAACGTAATTTATCAATTAAAAATTTTGATATCAAAGATTTTTCGAATTTTAAGACAAGATGACATTTTTTCGTAATTTATTTGATATGGTCTATTGGACCTGCTATTTTTCCACATTCATCCGAGGTAATGAAATCGGCCTAGTCAATGCTAGGACCACTACTTTCATGCTTTGAACGTCTACTTTGCTTAGCGTAAGCACTCCTGTAGCTATCAAGATAATCTGTTCTTTCAATTATTACTGATTTTAAATCGTTTTCGCAACTGATCTTTTCTTCTCTATTCTTATCTCTGATGCGAAACAGTAATCTTATCATTGACAGCATCAATAATCACCACAGTTCTTGTAATCGCTGCTCATACACTCAATAGCCATCGCTTGTGCCTTTGAGACGTCATCGACAGTCATTCTACTTTCAATGTCCGCCCGCCAAGTTTGATATTCCCAACGCTGCGATGATGCCAAGTTGTACCACACGTGAGCATGGAGATAGCTTTGTGGTACACCGTTACCAAACTCATAACTTACTCCCAATGCCCACTGTTTCTCGGCATCACCATTTTTTGCATCTGTTTTCAGTTGTTCAATCTCATTAACAGTAAGCCTTTTTTGGCCCCACTGATCCTGACCAACAACATCCGATGCGGTCACCAGATATACTGCGGCAAAAGCTATTGATCTGAGAAATTTCACGGTCTGCGTCTCACTCCAGATTTGTTTCATCTTACGCCTCACGTTCGATCGGGTCAAAGGGTCATTCGGAAAGCACATCGTCAAGCCATTTTCACGATCCTCCGTCTCGCCTCGCAATCCCTTTCTTTATATCGCTAGGTCACAGCCAGTGACAAATGACGCAAAAGTCTTTACATCCTGCGACGACACCGCAATCGCCAAGTTTCGTTCCGGACACTGTGCAAATTCGCCAAATGGGCAATTGGTTTGTCATTTTGTCGACTATGGGTTCGATAGTTGTTGTTTTCTTTTTTCGCATTGCAAATTCATCAACGTTTTCATCTTATCGATGTGAACCCTGATCAGTTCGAGCCAAAAACTGCGAAGTGACATACAGCCGCCGCTCACCGACAAGACCTAGTTTTAGTGTGGGATTGATAGCAGAATAACCATACATCGCACCAGCGATCTGTCCAGTAATTGCAGCTGTTGTGTCAGCGTCGTCGCCAAGGTTGACCGCAAGCAACACTGCATTCTCGAAACTAGTTGTATTTTCGATGCACCACAGTGCGGCTCTCAGGCTGTCCAGCACATATCCGCTAGAAGGTATGATAGCATTATCTACGCCCTTAAATGACAGGCCGATAGCTCCAGTTAGCTTTTTACTCCACCCGACCGACATAGTCCCAGATTTCGATGTGAAGAAATCTTTTCCATTCATAATCTGATACAGCAAAGAAGCTGTAAAACGGCAGCACTCTTCAGCAATATCAGAGGCATGTGTCGTCCGAGATTGTGATGCAGCAAGGTCAATGGCAGACTGCAAATCGTTGGACGCAAAGCAAACAGCTGGTGACATCCGCATCAAAGAGCCGTTCCCGTCTACCTTAGCCCCGAAAGGTTGGGCTACTAGACGGCCCGTTCTACGATAGTCTCCCAACGCACGAAGGGTGTTCTGTCCGATACCAACAGTTACGCCCGTACTCGAGTTTTCTCCGTGTTCAGCCCAGTTACAGAAACGATGGAGCAGATCGGCGGGATTGAAACCATTATTTTCTATAAGGCTATCTGCGAGGCATAGAGCCATTGCAGTGTCATCAGTCCAGGCGCCAGCAGGTAGCTTGAACCGCCCACCTTCCAGAAAACCGTGCACCACGGGAAACTGGCCCCTTGGCGTGAACTCTACTGGAGCACCCAAGGCATCGCCAATGGCCAGCCCAAGCACACTCCCAGCGATCTTGTCATGAAGACTGCTTGATTGAGCCTCCCAAAACATTGCTGGGTGTTGCATTAGTTCGTAACTGTCACCCGCCAGTTTGGCGACCTGTTCATGAAACCAATTCGCTAGTTCCGAACTGTGTAGAATTCGCAGGCTATGGATCGCCCTAGTTATGCGCAGATGGTTATGATTGTAAGGAGCTTTCCAGTGGCTGTCGCTTCTCAGAAACTGCAGGAACTTGACAGCCATATTTTCCAGAAAACTTACGCTTTCAGGATCCTCTGCAAGCCATATTGCCGTCCCTAAATCGAGCAGGGGCGCACCGAAATTGTTTAATGATTTTACGGGTGTCGGGAAGACCCACTGGATGAACCCATGATGACGCTCGAACTCTATCTCCGTAAGTGTCAAAAGGTCAGCACGACGGTGACCGCTTGATAGCGAGGTTCTTCCCTCATGGAAGTCCTTCAACGTCGAGTTGGGTTCAAAAGGCCATTTCGGCTTTCCGTGTAAAGTTGTCATGTTTTCCTGCGTGAAGCACCATTGACCAAACCCCAGAAGAGGAAACATAATTTACTGCTAAGCGTTCGAATTGGCTCCCGTGAAGTAATTCAGTAAATCTGCCGATGAAGCAAAAAACTCGAAAACAAGCATCAGCACCAAATTTATCTGTAGATATGGTTTAAGTACCTTAGATCAATCTCTGGGCCTGACACAGGGAAAAAATAGTTGTCGAAATCGTTCAACTGATCTTCCCGATGTACGGTGGCCAATCGCATTGGTATCCTTTGGTCGGCAGATTGCTCTCGGCTTCAAAGTCTAGAAGGGTATATACGCTCGAGTTCTTCTTTTTCCACGCTTGCGTCGTAGGGCGGCTTTCGTCAAAGAAACGAACATCAACCAACTCCAGCCAATCGGGGATATAGGAACTGCCGCCCCACATTTCGGATAGCACCATGTCCGATGCGTCGCCGTTATCTGGTCCAATGTATCCGAAGTCTGCTAGGTGGTTTATTATGCGGTCGATGTCGTTGCCCGACATTGCGCCAAAGGCCATGATTTCTCCGTCAAAGTTTCGTGACGGGTCAGCGTAGCCTAGAAGATAGCGCCAACCTTCTGGTTTTATAGTCTGCGTTACATACGGTCGGACAATCAATGAGATGAACGACAGAGTTTGTATTGCCATTAGTTTATGCCCCATTTATTTGCCCAAACGAACCCCAAGGCGTCCAATTTTTCAATTCTACCTTGATCCATTTTTTCTTTAGACTGTTTTTGATTGCTTACCCAAGCACCTAAATGAAAGTTACCTTCTTTATGTTTGTTTGGTACTTTACAATTTCCGTGGTCTTGGTGGAATTTTTTTAAATTACTGAACCCTTCGTCCCAGGTTGCGTCTCGTTGGCTCCACACAAACTCTAATCTTTGTAACCGATCTCTCTGGTCACTTGATAAAAAATCTGCACGCTGCCGTTGGAAACTAACCCAAGCACCAAGGCTATAGCTGCCTTCAAAATGCTTATTCGGAACCCGACAATGGCCTTCTCGCTCTTTAAAGGATTGGAGGTGGTTAAAGCCTTCATCCCAAGCATACTCAATCTTGTTCCAAACGAACCCCAAAGCATCAAGCTCAGTTTTCATATCAAGAGTTAACATCGACCTTTTGGTCCTTTGGTTGCTAACCCAACTACCAAGTCTGTAGTCGTCCTCCATGTGATTGCGAGGCACACGACTATGCCCCTCTCTTTGGAAAAACTGTTTAAGCTTTGAATAACCGTGTCCCCAACCTGTTGTCCAAACGTCCCAAACGAAGCCTGCTGCATCAAGTTTCACAATCTGCTCGGCAGTCAATATTGACCTTTTTGACCTTTGGTTGCTTACCCAACTTCCAAGTTTGTAGTCTTCTTCAACGTGAGACATTGGAATATCGCAATGGCCTTCTCTTGCTTTGAACTTAACAAGCTTATCAAAACCAAACAGCCACCTAACCTCAAACTTGTTTTCCCAGATAAACCCAATCTTATCTAGCCTTTCAAGCCGTTCGACAGAAAGATTGATTTTGTTGTGCTTTTGGGTATTTACCCAATTACCAAGATTGAATGACCCTTCTTTATGCAGTGACGGTACGGCACAATGCCCTTCCCGTTCTTTATAGTTTTCTAACAACCCATACCAAAACTCCCAAGATGCGGTACAAGCTTCAACTACTACTGTACGCAATGCAGCATAGAACTCGTTACCGATCGAATTCGGTAAATCAAAAATGACTTTGTCGCTGATCCGCTCTTTGTTCTGAATGTCATTCTTGGCCATGTTCGTGCGGTATTGGTCCAACGTATCTGCCAACACTTCATCATGTGCCCTCAGAGCCTTAAGCACATCCCACACGGGCTTGAAGTTGCTCGCCTCAATGGCAGTTTCGGGGTCATCGCCTGCCTCAATAAATACAGGAAGAACAATCGCTCCCTTCTTCTGAACCGCAGCACCTCGAACTTTTCTGATGGCTCGGCCAACAGCCTGAATGATTTCAACTTGGCTGCCCCTTGGGTCTATGAAGGCGACACCGTCCAAAGATGGTACATCAACACCCTCAGCCAAGCATCGAGCGTTGGTCAGAATGCCCCTGCCATAACCATCTAGAGACTTAAGCCTGTCTATCTTCTCTTTGCGATCTCCTGCCTTCATTTCCCCAGAAACGTAGTCAGTTAGAAATAGGCCGTCGGGGCGGCTGCTTGGCTCAATATGATCGACCACATCAATAAATTCCTCGGCGAAGTCCTTTGCGCCTTTCACTCTGCTATGAAATGAAATCACCCGCTTTAGGTCATAGTCCTTGATTGCTTTGATCAAGCCAATCTTGGCGGCGAGGGTTCTTGCGTCAGTTTCCTTTTCAGAGCCAGTCGTGACAATCTCGTAGTTATCGATCCATTCCTTCACCATCGGTTCGTCTACGCCAACAATTACAACCTGATAGTCTGTCAGCAGATCATTTGCGATGGCTTGGCCAAAGGTCAGCTTATGAATGACAGGACCAAACACTGTCTGATTGTCCATGCCGATGACTTCGAGGTCACGGTCCTTCGCTGCATCCTTGATGGTATTACCAAAATACCTAGGCGTAGCTGTCGTGAAGAGCCGTTTCTTGGCTCGTATCTTTGCGCTGTCGAGGATTGTCGCAAACCCAGCATCCGCCTTTCCAGCGCACCGATGAGCTTCATCAGCTATTGCTAGATCAATTATTGGAACGGTTTCTTCCCGCTGCGCCTGAGCGATTAAGTCAGATGACTGGTAGGTGCAGAAAATAACTTTGGAGCTTTCCTTCTGGAGGAACGCAGCAATCTCGTGAACGTCAGAGGTTACTGGGAATGGGGCATCTGCGGGGTCCATATCCTCAGTCTTCTTACCAACTGACTGGTCGGAACAGACGTTAAGAATATCAAAGTCTGTATTTCCTGCCCATGCCCATTCCCGCATGGTTTGGGACAATAGGCTCAGGGACGGCAGAAGAACGAGCGTAGTATGTGCCTCAAGGGCTTCCTTGATCCAAAGTGTAGTGAACGTTTTGCCAGTGCCGCAGGCCATAATCATCTGACCACGATCTTGGCTTTGCAGGCCCAATTTCACATTTGCAATTGCTTCCAATTGGTGAGGGTCTGGCCTTGGCTTTTGCTTGACCTTGGCTTTGTAAAGCTCAGAAAACGAGCTTGGATAGTCAATCTGAGCGTTCCTAAAATCGTTCAGCATAAAAACAGTTACGGGCTTATCTTGGCCCTTTAGGGTCTTCTCAGCTTTGGCTTCCATTTTATTCGTTGTTTGTAGCCATAGCCGTTTGTGAACCTCCTTACGGCCCGTATCAGCCAAGAATGAGTTCATATCGCCCTTAGTTGTCGTTCTATGTTCAGAAAAGCACTTCGCTTGGACTGCCCAGATTTGTCCTTCATTGTCTCTAAAGACTAGGTCTGTCCCAAGGTCCTGCCGCTGCCACTTGTGCGGGTAATCATCCCAGAGCCAGACCGTTTCGACCGTCTTGGACCACTCAGGATCATTCTCGAGGAACCATTTGCAGAAAACCTCGAACTTCTTGCCCTTGTTTGCTTCACCGAAGTCCACTTCGAGGGAGCCTAGAAATTCGTCAAACGTGGCCATGGTCCCCTCCAAATCCGCTCATAAGACATGGTTCCTTCGAATGGCCGCCAAGAAAAAAGATAGAGGGTTAGCCATTGTTGCCCTCAAGGTCGATCGATCTTGGTTCAGACTATCAAAAAAAAATCAAACTGGGTTTTCTAAGCATTTGAAATCATGTCAGTAAATCTTCCCAATCAGTGGGGGCCAATCCACGTGTGTCCCTTTTGTGACTATACGATCATCAAATGTGATGACATCATATACGCCTGAGTTCTTCAACTTCCATGCTTCGAATGGCTTCAGACCGTCAATTAGTGGTGATACAGGCACTCGCTCCAACCAGTTCACAGTTTTTGAAGCAGAGTGGTAGCCCCTGTCCACGTCAACAAAGTCTGCTTCCTGCCCTGCTTCTTCGCCACGAAAGCCAAATTTGCGAAGTTGGCTGTCCATAGTGGAGTGCATTCCAAAAATTTCACCGTCAAAGTTATAAGGATGGCGGGCATGTGTGAGAAGATGTTTCCAACCTTCTTGCTCAATCAGTTGAGATACGTCCACTCGCAGGATAAGTCCCCAATGAATGTCCGCATTCAAAGCCATTTTTGTCGCTCCCAAACTTCTGTGTAGAAGACTAAACTATGCCCCAGATAGGTCAAGTTTTCACAATGTTATAGAACTTACATTCTCTAACATTTCGCCCTAAAGCATTCAAAAACAGCGACTTAGCCCAAGCCGCCTTTTAGGTAGCTCTGCATAATGTGTGACTTTATGCTGTGTGATAATATAACCACACATGAGGCTGACGAAAACATGAAACAAGCCAAGCTACTGACAGAACAGGACTTTAAACGCCTCACGGCAATTATTGACAGCCTGCGTTACCCAACCCGCAACCACACAGCAGTTGCTCTCAGCTTCTATGCAGGTCTTAGAGCATGTGAGATTGCTGCACTGAGGATTGGCGACGTGTTTGACGCTTATGGCAAGCCCAAAGACACGATCTACTTGAGCGCAGCCCAGACCAAGGGCAACGACAGCTGCACAGTGCTTGTAAACAAGCGCCTCAGACAGCAGCTCACCCGCTACGCTGCACAGCACCCCAAACAGCTGCTCAAGCCCGCAGCGCCCCTTATCTTCAGTGCAAAGGGCGATGGCTTTAGCCCGCAGACCATCGTGAACTTGTTCCAGCGGCTCTACAAACTGGCAAACATAGCTGGGGCAAGCAGCCACAGCGGTCGCAGGCAGTTTGTCTCAAATCTTGCTGACAAGGGCATTAACGCTCGTGTGGTGCAAGCACTGGCACGGCACAAGAACCTTGGCACAACGCAGCGATACATTGACATCAACGACAACAAGCTGAGGGCAGCGGTGGAACTGCTAGGTTAAAACTCTTTACTTGAGCCGTATGATTTCCATAAACGCCGCCTCGCTCAGCTCCCCTGCCTTGTAGCGTCGCAGTGCTTCCATCGCAAAATCGCTGCCAGTTTCCACCACGGGAACGTCAACCTTGGCCCGTGCTTTTGGCTTGATCTTGGTAATTTCAGCACGGCGCTGTGTGGTCAAAACGTGGCTGTAATGACGTTCGATCTGCTGAACAGTGCAGCCCATGTTAAGCGCCAAGTCGTGTATCTTCACATCACCCCGCTCTAGCCGCATGGTCGCATATGTATGGCGCAGCGAATACAGTGTGCGCTTTTCCCCATCACGATCATGCACCAAGCCATCTGTGCGCCCCTCAACGGGAACCTTGCTCAAGAAAATCTGAAAGCCACGGTTTAGATCAACAAACTTTACAGGTTTGCCCGCTTCACTGCTTTGTCCAAACCAAACCAAATCGTTTTGGCCCTTATAGGGTGATATTTCCCGCCATAGCTTGAGATAGTTATTGGCATTAGGCTGTGTCTGCACTTTGCGTGCTTCGCCCTTCTTGGTGTGCTTGCTGACGTAAATTTCCGCTACAGGGTCTGTGCCGCCCTCTACAGCCGCATCAAACTGCACATCACGCCACAGCATTTCCCGTGCTTCCCCCACCCGTAAACCGCTATTGGCCAAAAACAGCACAAAGTAATAAAGCTGCTGGCGCTGTAGATCATGCCACGCATTTGCTTTAACTGTCTTAAATGCCCCAATGCCATCACGATAGCTGCGCAGATACTGTGTCAGCTTGGTGTAATCATCCGCATCAAAGCCTGGCCTGCGCTTAACCCTGCCATCAGGCACTGGTGCTTTGAGTTTGATCACCCGCCCCAATCTGCCCCGCTGCGCCGCATCAAAAAAGATTTGGTTCAGCGCACTTTGCTCCATCTGCAGTGTCTTAACCGCTGGCCTGCGCTTGGCGTTGTTTGTGGTCTTGGTTTTCGCATCACGCCGTTTGGGATTGTATGCCTGCAGACGCTGCCCACGATCCGTGTCCCAATAGTTGATGCGCCAGTCCCAATAGCCCTCCTGCACCTGCAGCGTCAGTTCATTCAGCCTCATGCTGGTGCCGTCTGGATGGCTAAAGTAGGGTTTGAAATAACGGGCGGCATATTTCTCATGCCAGCTTTGCCGTTCCGCCTTCCAGCGCCCGTTCTTCAGATTGCGTTCAAACCAATCCTGCCAGTGCTGTTCAAACGTGTATTCTTTCAAACTATGTCCAAGACGCTTTGCCTGTTGCAGTCTCAGCAACTCACTTTTGGCAAATTCATAAGCGTCTTCGTAAACGGTCAGCTTGGTGCTTCTTGTCACGTAACCTGTGTGCCCGCCAATTTTGAGGCGCATGTACCAAGTGGCGGGACGATGGGTTTGTGAACTGGGCACGGCAACGGCGAGATTGCGCTGGAACAAAACCAGTGCCCCGCCAAAATGCTCAACCTTATTTTCGTAATAGGCCATTTGAGACCCTCAGAGCAGGTGAAAACGCTACGATACTGCTATTTCCGCTAACCTAATGTGTCAACATACATTGGCCAATGCTACTGTTCTGCTACCCAATAAAAAAGCCCCGCATTTCTGCAGGGCTTTGTTTTCGTTGAATTTTTTGGTTGTGTCGCTTAGCGCTTCGAGAACTGGAACGACCGGCGGGCCTTTGCCTTGCCGTATTTCTTGCGTTCTACCACGCGGCTGTCGCGGGTCAGGAAACCTGCGGCTTTCAGCGCGGGGCGCAGCGAGGGTTCATACAGTTGCAGCGCTTTGGAGACGCCGTGTTTCACAGCGCCCGCTTGGCCCGACAAACCGCCGCCCGCAACGGTTGCGAACACATCGAACTGGCCTTCGACATTGGCCACAGTAAAGGGCTGGCGCAGGATCATTTGCAGCACGGGGCGCGCGAAGTAAGCGGCCATTTCTTTACCATTCACCACCACTTTGCCATTGCCAGGCTTGATCCACACACGGGCCACGGCGTTTTTACGTTTGCCCGTGGCATAGGCGCGGCCCAATTTGTCGCGCACTGGGGTGCGCACCACGGCTGCAGGGGCTGGCGCTGCTGTGCCGACGGCGGATTTCAGATCATCCAAAGATTTGATGTCGGACATTATGCGCTCCGCGTGTTTTTAGGGTTCAGGGCGGCCACGTCCAAAATGGTGGGCTGCTGCGCGTCATGCGGATGGGCGGCCCCTGCGTAAACGCGCAGGTTGGTCATCTGCTGGCGGCCAAGGCGGTTGCGGGTGATCATCCGCTCGACCGCTTTGACAACCACACGCTCGGGATGCGCGCCTTCCAAGATTTGCTTGGCCGTGCGCTGCTTGATCCCGCCGGGATGGCCTGTGTGCCAAAAATACAGCTTATCATTGCGCTTATTGCCCGTCATCTGCACCTTATCGGCGTTGATGATGATCACATTGTCGCCCATATCCATGTGCGGGGTGAAGGTTGGCTTGTTTTTGCCACGCAGGATATTGGCAACAATCGTCGCAAGACGGCCCAGAACGATGCCTTCGGCGTCGATCAGGATCCATTTCTTTTCAATATCCGCAGGCGTTGCGGTAAAGGTTTTCATATCTGGCCTATGGCTGATGGGCAAAGCAGGGGCTTTGCATTTCGGATGGGGGCTTATCGCGCAGGGGGGATGAATGGTCAAGTGGGGCGCGGCGCAATAGTTTTGTTGTTTTTCAATACCTTGCAATATGCGGTATTAAAATACCCCAATTTGCGCCACCTGTCCGAACCCTTTGCGGGCAGCGCCCTTTGCCGTCAGCGCAGCTTGGGCGGCGCGTCTTTGTCCATGCCCGGTGCGCGGGGGGGGGGGGCGGGGTCGGGCAAAACGGGGGCTGCGGGCAGCGCGATGGGCTGGCCTTGGGCGCGCAGGGCGACGGCTGTGCGGCTGGGCGCGGGAAAAATCACATCCACTGCAGCGGCCTCTAGCCCCGAAAAGGCCAGCGCCTCGGCCACGGCGCGGGCAAGGGGTGCCTCGGCAGAGGGGGCTGCGCCGAAAAAGGCCAAAACATGCGCCTGCGCGCCGCTTTGATAGGCCACGCGCGCCAAAACCGCCGCTTCGGCCAAACCGCCCGCCCCGATCAGCGCGCGAGAAAGCGCCTGCACCACCCCCGCAGGGGCCACACCCAAAGGCAAAACCTGCTTGATCTGCGCTGCCTGCTCTTGCGGGGCCACGGCCAGCATCTCGGCCAGCCAGACCATCGCGGCATGCGGCAGCACCATTTCGCTGGCCGTGCCCGCGCCAAAGTTCAGCCCTAAATCCAGCCCGTTTTGCCCCGCGATCAGCCCTGCCAAAACCCGCCCCGGAATCTGCGCATAGGGCAAGGCGCCCTGCCCCTGCGATGCGGCCCATGCGGCCAAGCGATCTTCGCTGTCAAAGGCAAGGATCATCGCCCCTGTCGGCAGATCAAAACTCATGGGCGCTAGGTCTTCGCCCACAGCTTCGCGTTGCAGCAGCAAGGTCAGCGGCGTTTCGGCAAAAATATGGTAAAACTGCAAGCGCGCCGCCTCGCTGCTGGGCATTGCGGCGGCGGCCAGATCCAGCGCGCTGGCAGAAGAAGGGGGCAAATTTGTCATGGGTTGGCTTTAGGCAAAAACCCCCGCGCTGCCAAGGGCCAATCACAGGTGCAGCCATTGGTTGCAAGGCGCGTATCTTCTAGATACTGTAGCGGCAGGAAGGTAGACCACAGCATGTACCGCGTATCGCCCTTTATGCAGCGCTTTGCCATCAGCCTTTGTTCGGGCATGGCATTGGCCACGCTGTGGGTAAACCTTGCCCCTGCCAGCTATTATGACATGATCGAATGGCGCATGTCCGATCTGACATGGATCACGCCCTTGTTTCCAAACCCGCCCAGCCTGACCCCGCTGAACCTTGTGGCCGAGGCGCTGATCCCGCTGTTTATGTTCTTAATTGGCAAGGAATTATGGGAGGCCATCGTGCTAGAGCGCGGCGGTTTATCTGGGCAGGCGGCGATTTTGCCGCTGGCGGGGGCCTTGGGCGCGGCGCTGGGGGCGGTAGTGATGTGGCAGGTTTTGGCGATTTGGATCGATCCAAATGCGCAAACCCTGCTGCGGACAGGCTGGCCCATGCCGATTGGCGGCGATGTTGTGCTGGTCTATCTGTTTGGCCGCCTGACCTTTACGCGCACGTCCAATGCGCTGCGGCTTTTGCTGTTGGTGATGATCGCGCTGGATATGATGGGGCTTATTTTATTGGGCCTGACGCATCCCAATGGCGGGTTGTTGCGGCTGGCTTGGCTGTTGTTGCCCGCCGCAGCCGCGCTGATCCTGTGGTATTTGTACGGCCGTCCCAGCCAGCGCGCGCTGGACGGGCTGGCTGGATCCGAGCGCGCGCGCCGCCTTGCCACGCGGCTTTGGCCCTATGTTGTGGCGGGGGTGGTGTCTTATGCGGGTGTCATAGCCGCCGGGCTGCCCGGTGCGCTGGGCCTTTTGCCGATTATCCCTGCCATCGCCCATGCCAGCCGCAGTTTTGGCCTGTTTGCCGAGGCTGAAGAGCTGTTGACCGACCCGCTGAACAGGTTGGCCCATGCGCTGATTTGGCCGATCACATGGATTTTGTTCATTTTTGGCCTGACGCGGGGCGGCATCGATCTGGCCGCCTTTGCCCCGCCGACCATCATCGTTTTGGCGGCCTATTGGGTGGGCAAACCGCTGGGATTTTTGGCCGCCACGGCGCTGGCGCTGCGGTGGGGCGGGGCAAAACTGCCGCAAGATTGCACGCCTGCCGCCCTTGTGCGCGTGGCGCTGTTGCTGGGTATCGGCTTTACTGTGCCAGTCTTGGCCCTTGATACGGGGCTGGATGGCGGCGAAGTGGCCGAGGCGGCGCGGCTTGGCCTTGTGGGCAGTTTGGCCATGGGGATCATCACCTTGATCTTGCCGCGCCGTTAAGAAAACCTTCACCTCCCCTTAACCCTTATTCGCTAGGGTTTTGGAAACAATTTTACGCTTTGGCCATAAATCCGCCTCAAACCCATGCGATGCCAAGCCCTAACATCAGACCCAAAGGCCACACCACTTGCGCGCGTATGGGGTGCGCCCCATGTAACTGGGGCGTGTGAAGACAAAGTTTCGGGCCCTTTGCGGCCTTTGGCAGGGCAAGATGATTGCGTTTGAAAACGTCAGCAAATCATTCTGGACAGGGCAGACGCGCAAGGTGATTCTCGACCGCGCCTCTTTCACTGTGGAAATCGGCAATTCCATGGGAATCTTGGCCAAAAACGGCACGGGCAAGACCACGTTGATCAATATGATGGCGGGGCTGGAAAAACCTGATGAGGGCAAAATCACCCGCACCTCGCGCATTTCTTTTCCGCTGGGGTTTATGGGCGGGGTGATCAGCAAACACACCGCCACGGAAAACGCCCGCTATATCGCGCGGCTGTATGGGCTGGACCCCGATTATATCGAAAGCTTTTGCCGCTGGCTGACCGATATTGACGAATATTTCGACATGCCCGTGGGCACCTATTCTTCGGGCATGCGGGCGCGGTTTTCGTTTTCGCTGATGTTGGCGCTGGAATTTGATATATATCTGATCGACGAGGGCATGCCGCAAACCTCGGATGTCACGTTCAACAAACGCGCGGGCGAGGTGCTGCGCCAGCGGCTGGCCAATGCTACGGTGATTGTGGTGTCGCACCAAGCGTCCACATTAGAGAAATTCTGCAACTCGGCGGCGGTTTTGAAAAACGGCCAGCTTTACATGTTTGAAACCCTAGAAGAGGCAAAGCAGCTTTATGACTATGAAGCTCGTCGCTAATCGGTTCCGCACCCGCAAACCCGAGGCACCCGCCCCCCAAGCCGCGCCCGCGCGGCCCATGCCTGCGGCTGCACCCCAGCCAGCCGCCCCGCAAGCCGCCGCGCAAGCTGCGCCACTGGGGCGGATCCAGCCGATGCAAATGCCCGCCCCAATGTCCAGCGGTGGCGGCCAGATGCCAAATCGCGGCGCAAAAGTGCCGTCGGGGCAGATATTTTCTGAACCCAGCGATGGGTTTGGCGACATGCGATTTGCCACGGCGCGCGGGCCAAACCCTGCCGCCGCGCCGCGCTCTGGCACTGCCACTGGTTTTGCGCCCATGCCCAGCCCCGGCGATGATATCGACGCCATTCGCCGCGAAGGTCTGACAGGGCGGCAATTGCGTATGGCGCGCCGCCTTGCCCAAAAGCATAACCTGCCTGCCACATCAGATTTTGACGCCGTGCGCCTTTTGCGCCAAGCGGGGATTGACCCGTTTCAAACCAATTCCGCCCTAGAGGTGGTGTCGGGCGGTGATCTGCCTGCGGGCACCTCTCAGTCGCGCGAACTTGCGCTGTCGGGCGGGGTGAAATTGCCGCAAACTGTCAAACCCGCGGGGCTACCTTCGGTCGAGGATCGCGCCGCCGAGGCGCATATTGCCGAAGTCTCGCGTATTCAGCGCGATATCGTGCGCCGCCGCCGCGCCAAAACCATCCAACTGATCGCGCGTATGGCGGTGTTTGTTGGCCTGCCCACGCTGCTGGCGGGGATATATTTCTATACCATCGCCACGCCCTTTTATTCGACCAAGACCGAATTTGTTATTCAACAGGCCGAGGCGGCCGCCGCGGGCGCGGGTGGATTGTCGGGGCTGATGCGCGGCTCGCCCATGGCCAATACCACGGATTCCATCACCGTGCAGGGCTATTTGCAAAGCCAAGACGCGATGGTGCGGCTGGATCAAGACAACGGCTTTCGCCAGCATTATTCCGACCCAAAGATCGACCGCCTGCAGCGCCTTGCCCCCGATGCTTCGAACACGCAAGCCTATAAGAAATATCGTGAAAACGTCAAAATCTCTTATGATCCGACCGAAGGGATCATCAAGATGGAGGTGATTGCCGCCGATCCGCAGGTGGCGGTGGATATTTCAAAATCGCTGATCAAATACGCCGAAGAACAGGTTGATCAAATGACGCTGCGCGCGCGTACTGACCAGATGGCAGGGGCCGAGCAAAGCTATTTGGCGGCAGAGAAAAACCTTGCGGCGGCGAATGAAAAAGTGGTGCAATTGCAAGAAAAATATAAAGTTTTGTCATCGGATGTCGAAGTTGGGCTGATCACCAGCCAAATCGGCGCCTTAGATGCGCAATTGACCCAAGATCGCCTGTCCTTGGCGCAAATGGAAAGCAACGCCAACCCCAACCTTGCGCGGATGGAACCGCTGAAGCGGCGCATTGCCACGCTGGAATCGGAAATTGCGGGGCTCAGATCGAAACTGACCGAGGATTCGATCGATGGGCTGTCGAGTGCGCGGGTGCAGTCGGAACTTTTGGTGGCCCAAGCCGATGTGGAAACGCGCCGCCTGCTGCTGGCGCAGTCCTTGCAAGCGACTGAAATGGCGCGCACTGCCGCCAATCGGCAAACGCGGTATCTGTCGATTTCGGTCAACCCGATTGCCGCCGATGAGGCCGCCTATCCGCGCGCCTTTGAAAATACTTTGGTGGTGCTGCTGATCTTCTCGGGCCTATATCTGATGCTGTCGATGACGGCCGCGGTGCAGCGCGAAGAGGTGGCATCGTAATGTCCGAAAACATCATGCGCGATGTCGCTGTGGGCGCGATGGTTCTTGGCAATCATCGCCCCTTGGCGGTGATCGCGGGGCCATGCCAATTGCAAAGCGCCGATCATGCGCAGATGATAGCAGGACATATGTCCGAAATCTGCGCGCGCAGCCAAACCCCCTATATTTTCAAGGCCAGTTTCGATAAGGCGAACAGATCCAGCCTTGCGGGCCAGCGCGGTTTGGGCATGCAGGCGGGGCTGGATATTCTGGCGGGCGTGCGCGCCATGGGCATCCCTGTATTGACCGATATTCACGAGGCGGGCCAAGCGGCCGAGGCCGCCCATGTTGTAAATGTGCTGCAGATTCCCGCGCTGCTGTGCCGCCAGACTGATCTTTTGCTGGCCGCGGGCCGCACAGGCTGTGTGGTGAATGTCAAAAAGGGACAGTTTTTGGCGCCATGGGATATGGGCAATGTGGCGGGTAAAATCGCCAGCACAGGCAATGAAAACATCCTGTTGACAGAACGGGGAACATCCTTTGGCTATAACAGTTTGGTCACCGATATGCGCGCGCTGCCCATTATGGCGCGCACGGGCTATCCTGTGATCATGGACGCAACCCATGCCGTGCAAACCCCCACCTCTCAGGGCAATTCCAGCGGCGGGCAGCGCGAATTTGCCCCTGTTTTGGCGCGGGCCGCTGTGGCCGTGGGGGTGGCAGGCGTGTTCATTGAAACCCATGAAGACCCCGATACCGCGCCATCGGATGGGCCGTGCATGGTGAAACTGTCCGATATGGCGGCGCTGCTGGGCCAATTGGTGGCGATAGATCGGCTGGTTAAGGAGCTTTAGCGGGGTTTAGGCCACTTGCCCCGCCGCCCAGCCCGATGACCATGCCCATTGAAAATTATACCCGCCCAGCCAGCCCGTGATATCCACCACCTCGCCCACGAAATACAGCCCCTTTTGCGCCTTTGATTCCATGCTGCGCGCGTCCAGCCCATCGGTATCCACCCCGCCCAGCGTCACCTCGGCGGTGCGATATCCTTCGGTGCCAAGGGGGCGCAATTCCCAGTTTTGCATCGTCTCGGCCAGCCGCTGCAACTCGGCGCGCGGAATTTCGGCCATGGGTTTGGTGATATTGGCCTGCGCGGCAAAATGTTCGGCCAGACGCGCGGGCAAAATCTGCGCCAGACCGCGCCCCAGCCCTGCCCGCCCATTTTGCATTTTGGATCGTTCCAATTCCGCCAATACCCCGCCCGCAGCCGTGGCAAGCTGCGGTGCAAGATGGACGGAAATCGTCGCCCCTTCGCGCCAATAGCTGCTGATTTGCAGCATGGCAGGGCCAGAAAGGCCGCGATGCGTCATCAGCATCGCCTCGTCAAACTGGGCCTTCCCACAGCTGACCCGCACAGGCAGCGCCAGCCCTGCCAGCGGCGCGATCCATTCCAGATCCTGCGGGCCAAAGGTAAATGGCACCAAGGCGGGGCGCGTTTCGGTCACCGCCAGCCCAAACTGCGCGGCGATCTGATAGCCCAGCCCCGTGGCCCCCATTTTCGGAATGGATTTGCCCCCCGTGGCCACAACCACCGAAGCTGCCCGCACCAATGTCTGGGCTGGACCGCTGGAAAGCTGCACCTCATAGCCACTTGGCCCCTGCGCCACGCCCAGCACCGCCGTCTTCAGCCGCAGTTCGCCCCCTGCCGCCGCCAAATCTGCCAGCAGCATCGCCACCACCTGTTTGGCAGGCCCATCGCAAAACAACTGACCTAGCGTTTTTTCATGCCATGCGATCCCCGCGCCATCCATGCGCGCGATGAAATCCCACTGGCTAAAGCGTTTGAGCACCGACAGCGCAAAGCGCGGGTTGCGCCCCAAAAACCGATCCGCCGCGATGTTAAGATTGGTGAAGTTACACCGCCCCCCGCCCGAGATGCGAATCTTCTCACCCGCCGCGGCCGCGTGATCGACGACCAGCACCCGCCGCCCGCGCCGCGCCGCCTCGATCCCCGCCATCAGGCCCGCAGCCCCCGCGCCCAAGACTATGACATCCACCTGTTCCATGCGCCCTGTATCGGGCATCGGCATGGGGGGCCGCAAGCCTCAAACTTTTCATAAATTCGCAGGCTTGGTGCCAAAAACCCCTTGCAGCCCCACGCCCCCTTGGTTAAACACCGCCGCAGTTGGGGCGTCGCCAAGCGGTAAGGCAGCGGTTTTTGGTACCGCCATACCCAGGTTCGAATCCTGGCGCCCCAGCCAACTGTCTTTTTCTATAATCCCGCATACCAGCCGTTTTGACGGCGCTGGCAAGATGCGGCGGATGGGCATTTTCAGCAATTTGGAATTGAACGCGGGGTGGCGCTGTGCCCCAGTCAGACGTGCGGCAACGAGACCTCGCAACAGAATGCGCCCAACGGCGCAAAACCATATCAATGCAAGCAATGATTTGGCGCACCCGAAGGGATTCGAACCCCTGACCTCTGCCTTCGGAGGGCAGCGCTCTATCCAGCTGAGCTACGGGTGCAGTGGCTTTGCTATAGGCTATTGTCCATCACGGGGCAAGCCTAACCCAGCAAATCATGGCACAGCTCTAGCCCCGAAATCAGCGCGTCCACCTCTTGCTTGGTGTTATACATGGCAAAACTGGCGCGGGCCGAGGCGGTGATGCCCAGATGCTGCATCAAGGGCATGGCGCAATGCGCCCCCGCGCGCACAGCAATGCCGCGTTTGTCCAAAATGGTCGAAATATCATGGGGATGCGCGCCGTTCATCGTCATGGAAAAAATCGCGCCTTTGCTGGCCGATTGGCCCTGAACGGAAATCCAATTCAGCCCAGCCAGCCGCTGGGCCGCGTAATCGCGCAACTCTTGTTCATGTGCGGCGATGTTTTGCATGCCAATGGCCATCATATAGTCCAGCGCCGCGCCCAGCCCGATTTGCTGCACAATGCCCGGTGTGCCCGCCTCGAATTTCATCGGCGGGGTGTTGTAGGTGACGGTGTCGCGCGTCACGGTGTCAATCATATCGCCGCCGCCCATGAAGGGGGCCATTTCCGCCTGCCGTTCGGGGGCGATATAAATCGCACCTGATCCCGATGGGCCATAAAGTTTATGCCCCGTAATGGCATAAAAATCACAGCCCAAAGCCTGCACATCCACCGCCATATGCACGGCGGCTTGCGACCCATCGACCAGCACAGGCACGCCCTGCGCCTTTGCCCCCGCGCAAATGGCTGCCACATCCACCACTGTGCCCAGAACATTGGACATATGGGTGATGGCAATCAACCGCGTGCGCGGCGTGATCGCATCCAGCACGGCCTGCGGGTCTAAATCGCCCGTTGCATCCACATCGACCCATTTGATCACCACGCCCTGCGCGCGCAGAAAATGCCACGGCACGATATTGGCGTGATGTTCCATGATGGAAAGGATAATCTCATCCCCCGCCTGAAGGCGCGGGCGCGCCCAAGCATAGGAAACCAAATTCAACGCCTCGGTCGTGCCCGAGGTAAAGACAATATGCTGATCGGAAGCGGCGTTCAGAAAACGGGCAATGGTGCTGCGCGCAGCCTCGTAGCGTTCTGTCGAAATGGTAGAAAGCGTGTGCAAGCCTCTGTGAACATTGGCATATTCGCTGGCATAGCCGCGCGTGATCGCATCAATCACCACCTGAGGCTTTTGCGCCGATGCGCCATTGTCCAGATAGACCAGCGGCTTGCCATTCACCTGCCGCGACAGAATTGGAAAATCGGCCCGAATCTTGGCAATGTCCAGCATTTAACCCCCTATAGGCCCGATAAACACCGCCGCCAGAACGGCCAGCGTCATAATCAGGGCAAAACCCGTGGCCAAAATGCCAAAAAACACCTTTACGGCCGAGGCAAAGCCATGCAGCTCGGCGATGAAATGCGACACCAGATAAAAGGTCAGCGCCACGCCAAACAGCGCCAGCACGGCCGACAGGGGCGGCAAAATGAACATCAGCATCACCTGAACGATTTGCACGATCAGAATGATGAATTCGGCCCAAGCCAGCAGCGAAATCGCCTGCGCCAAACTGCCATAGCCGCCAAACCAGCGGCCCACATAGGCCATGGCCAGCGCCGCCAAAAACAGGCCCAAGGTTTGCAAGCCCACCCATTGCAGCGGCGACAATTGCGCGCCCATCACCTCGCCCGCGCCCATGCGCATCGCCATCAGCGACACCATGGCCGCGATCAAGGCCGTCAGCAGCGCCACAATCACCAAGGCCAATGCAGCCGTGCCCAGCGGCAAATCCAGCGCCAAAATCCGCCGCGCCCCTGCGCGCGGATCTTGCACTGACTCCAATGCCTGCGCCCAAAGGCTGGCCAGATCAAACTGCATCATCGTCCCCTTTGCAGATTTCTACCAAGGCCAGCGCCCAAAACACAACAAAGGCCGTGAGAGCAAGGATGCCCACCAAAAACGATTGCATCCCCAGCCCCACAATCCCCGCAACCAACCCTTGCAGCAGCATCACGGGCGAGGCTGCAACCAGAGAATAAAACAGCGCCAACCGCGCCCCATACCACGTGCTGCGCGCGCCCAAAGCGCGGGCGATCACATGGCTCAGCGCGGCCAGACCATAGGCAAAGGGCAGAAAAATCAACAGCCCATAGGCCAGCCCCAAAAGCTGCGCCGCCAGCGGAATATCGGGGTTTTCCAGCGCAATGCGCGCTGCGCGCGGATATTGCGAGACAAAGGCCAAAACCATGAAAACAAACAGAAAAGTAAACACAAACGGTTCGGATCGGCCGCGCGCAAGATGCCTGCGCACGACCCGTCGATGCCCCGTCCATGATTGGCGCATATCGGTGGTCAAAGACATTTACAAACGCGCCCGTTGCAAGACCATCTCGATTTGGGCGCGCATTTCCTCGGCCAAATCGGGGTTGGCGATTTCCTGCGTCGCCTCGGCCATAAAGGCCAAAACCAACAGCGCCTGCGCCTGCGCGCGGGCAATGCCGCGCGATTGCAGGTAGAACAGCGCCGTCTCGTCAATTGCGCCCGAGGTGGAACCATGGCTGCATTTCACATCATCGGCGTAAATCTCGAGCTCGGGCTTGGCTAAGAACTGGCTGTCCCCATCCAGCAGCAAGCTTTGCGAAATCTGGTAGCCATCGGTTTTCTGCGCAGATTGGCGCACCAGAATCTTGCCCTGAAACACGCCCACTGCGCCGCTTTTCAGCACGTTTTTGAACACTTGGCGGCTTTCGCAGGCGCGGCCCTGATGGGTGATAAAGACGGTATCATCATGGTGATCGGGGCCCGCGATCAGGCTGGCCCCCGCCACATGGGCGCTGGCATGATCGCCCAGCAATTCGATGACCGTCTCGTTGCGGATCAACCGCCCATGGGCAGAAAGTGTAAAGCTTTTCAGCGCGGAATCGCCGTGCAAACGGGCAAAAAGATGGGTCACCGCCAGCGCGGCATCATCGCTGGTTTGGCTGCGGATATGGTGCAGAACGCTGCCCTGTGCCAGATCCGCCTCGATCACCAAATTGCCGCGCGCGCCAAGGCCGCCCTGTTCCAAGATACTGGCTTCGGCCCCTGCATCCATCTTGATGCAGTGATGCAGCATCACATCGCAATTATCTGATTTTGCGACATAATTCAGCAAGATTGGCCGCACCACCTTGCCCGTGATATGCAGCAAGACACCCTCTTGTGCCAGCGCGGTATTCAGCGCGGCAAAGGGGCGCGCCACGGGGGTTTGGCCACGCTCTTCTAGGCTGCCATAGATATCTTGGGCGAAATGCAGATCGGTCTGGGCGCGTGATAGCAGGGCAATTTGCCCGCCTGCCAGCGCCAGATCACTGGAGGCTGCCGCATCGAACACCCCATCACAAAAGGTCAACACCAATGGGTTGAGTGCGGCGCCAAGCTGCCCCTGCGGATGCTGCGCCCCAAGGCTGGGCGCAGGGCCATTGAGCAAATCGGGCGCAGTATAGCGCCAATATTCATCGCGGCCATGCGGCAGGCCCATGGCCTGCAACCGCGCCAAAGCGCGGACGCGGGCATGGGCGGTAAAGCCAGCGCTGGGTGGCACCTGCCCGCCCAAACGCGCCGCCAAATCTGCGCGGTGTCTGGACTGCAAGCTCATGCGCCAACCTCGGCCAGCAAATCGGCATAGCCGTTGTTTTCCACCTTCAGCGCAAGTTCTGGCCCACCTGTTTTGATGATGCGCCCACCCGCCATGATATGCACCACATCGGGTGTGATATGGTCCAAAAGCCGCTGGTAATGCGTGATAACAAGGAAAGATCGCCCCGCATCGCGCAGGGCATTCACCCCTTCAGAGACCAGTTTCATCGCATCCACATCCAGCCCCGAATCCGTTTCATCCAAAATGCACATCTTGGGTTCCAGCATCGCCATTTGCAAAATTTCGTTGCGCTTTTTCTCGCCGCCCGAAAAGCCCATATTGACAGGGCGTTTGAGCATATCGGCGTCGATTTTCAGCGTTTTGGCGCGTTCGCGCACCAGTTTCAGGAAATCCCCTGATGAAATCTCGGCCTCGCCGCGCGCTTTGCGCTGGGCATTCACGGCGGTGCGCAAAAAGGTCATATTGCCCACGCCTGGGATTTCGACAGGGTATTGAAAGGCCAAGAATAGCCCCGCAGCAGCACGCTCTTCGGGTTCCATATCCAACAGTTCCGCGCCTTGCAGCAGCGCGGAACCTTCCGTCACCTCATAGCCCTCGCGCCCCGCAAGCACATAGGACAGGGTCGATTTGCCCGACCCGTTCGGCCCCATAATCGCATGCACCTCACCCGCGCCAATATTCAGGTTTACCCCGCGCAGAATGACCTTGTCTTCTTCTTGAAGTTTGACGTGCAAGTTTTTGATTTCTAACATAGGTTTGTCCTTCATCACTTAGGCGGGCTGCAAAAAGCGCTGGATGATCCAGCCCAGTTTTTGCGGCGGAATGGGGGTTGGGGTGAGGTGAAATTGCGCCATGCGGCCAATCATTTTGCTGGGGCGCAGGAATTCTTCCACCGCGTGATAGGGCTCGCGGTCAAGATAATCGTCCCAATACACAGTGACGGGGGCGGCGGTTAAGAACAACGTGGCCAGGAAACAGGCCACGCGAAAGCGCCCGTCGATCAGCACCGTATCAGGCTGGACAAAGTGGCGATGCGACCAGATCGACAGCGGGTAATCGGGCCATTGGCGAAAATCATCTTCGTCCAACGGATGGCCCCAAGATTTGGTTGGGCCAATATCGCCGTGATGCAGGTAAAGTTTCGCCGCAGGGGGGCTCGCATCAAAATAGGCGCGCATGTTATCCAGCCATGTAGGGTCGGATTCTACGGAAAACACCCGCTTGCCTGCCATTTCAGCGGCCAGAACCGTGCTGCCGCCACTGCCATATTCCAAAATCACCGAGGCCGCCTGATAGGCCGCGCGCAGGGCGGCAGCCTCGGGGTCTGGCAGGGTCAATTTGGGGCGATCTGGCGCAGCGCTCATCCGCCATTCCCTTGTGGCGTGTCGCCTTCTATGCGCATCGATGCGGGCAAAGCATCGACATAGCGGGCGGGCAAATGCGCAGGCACGGCCCCGCGCGCGGCCAGATGGTCAAGGCAGAAAAGCGTTAAAGAATGGCTTTCAAACACGGCGCTGGCCAGCACGGAAAGATGCATCAGCTGCGCATTAGAAAAGCTGTCTATCTGGCTGATATCTTTGATATAAACCGCATCCCCATCGATCAGCTGATCGCGCATATAGCGGTGGCGCAACCGCGCGTTTTGGCTGTTGCGCAGGCTGCGGGTTTTGGTGAACAAAAACTTATGCAACTCGAACCCCATGGCGCGCAACTGGCTATCGACCCCGCCCATCATCGGCTCGCCCTCATACAGGCGGAAAAAACGCAATTCGACAATCACCACAGTTGCCTCAGCAAGTGCCTTGGCGGCATGGGCCAGCACTTCGTTTTCCGCGCCCTGCACGTCGATTTTCAGCAGATCAAACGCGCCCAAATCGGCATCGTCCAAGCGTTTGGTGTCAAATTCGATTTCCTCCAGCAGCCCCGACCAAGGCCGCATGGCAACTGCCTTTTGCCCCGCCTCATAGGCGGGCAGAAAGCTGGTCATGCCATGGTCTTGATAGACCCGCAGCGCCCGTTTGCGCCCATCGCCTACGGCATAGGGCAGATAGGTTTCGCGGTCTGATTTGATTTTGGCCAATTCGGCAAAGGCGACAGGCTGGGGTTCAAACCCCACCACATCACAGGCCCCCAAATCCAAAAGCGGCTTATGGGCGGCATCGGCGGCCATGGGATTTGCTCCAATATCCACCACTTTCACCCGCCGCGTCAGGGGAAGTTCGCGCAGCAAAACGGCCACGGGCAATTTGGTTTTGGGCAAATCCAAAACCAAGCGCGGCGCAGATTGCGCAGGGTTTTCAACCCCTTGCGCGGCACTCTTTGCCTTGGCGGGCATTACCCAACGCTCCCTTCCAGCGAGATCGCGACAAGGCTTTGCGCCTCCATCGCGAATTCCATGGGCAGGGCTTGCAGCACCTCTTTGCAAAAGCCGTTCACCACCAGCGCCACGGCCTCTTCCTCGCCCATCCCGCGCGAGCGGCAGTAAAACAGTTGGTCGTCATCCACTTTCGACGTGGTCGCCTCGTGTTCCACGCGGCTGGAGTTATTCTTGACCTCGATATAGGGCACAGTATGCGCGCCGCATTGATCTCCAATCAGCAGGCTGTCGCATTGGGTATAGTTGCGCGCGCCAGTCGCCTTGGGGTGGATGGACACCTGCCCGCGATAGGTATTCTGCGCGCGCCCTGCCGAAATGCCTTTCGAGACAATGCGCGATTTGGTGTTGCGGCCCAGATGGATCATTTTTGTGCCCGTATCGGCCTGCTGGGCATTGTTGGCGATGGCGATGGAGTAAAACTCGCCCTGAGATTCATGGCCGCGCAAAATGCAAGACGGGTATTTCCACGTAATCGCCGACCCCGTTTCCACCTGCGTCCACATCACGCGTGAACGATCGCCACGGCAATCGGCGCGTTTTGTGACGAAATTATAGATGCCGCCAAGGCCGTTTTCATCACCTGGATACCAGTTTTGGACTGTTGAATACTTAATCTCGGCATCTTTCAAAATCACCAATTCCACCACGGCGGCATGCAATTGATGCGTGTCGCGTTTGGGCGCAGTGCAGCCTTCTAGATAGCTGACGTAAGAGCCTTCGTCCGCGATAATCAGCGTGCGTTCAAACTGGCCCGTGTTTTCGGCGTTGATGCGGAAATAGGTGGACAGTTCCATCGGGCAACGGGTGCCTTTGGGGATATAGACGAAGGATCCATCTGAAAACACAGCAGAATTCAGCGTGGCAAAATAGTTGTCAGAAGATGGGACAACTGTCCCAAGGTATTTCTGCACCAATTCTGGATGCTCGCGCACCGCTTCAGAGATCGAGCAGAAAATCACCCCCGCTTTGGCAAGCTCCGCCTTAAAGGTTGTGCCCAAAGAGACCGAATCAAACACCGCATCTACCGCCACGCGGCGGTTTTCTGCACCCTCGGGCACCTCTACCCCCGCCAGCAGCGCCTGCTCGCGCAGCGGGATGCCCAGTTTGGCATAGGTGGCCAGCAATTTTGGATCAACCTCGTCCAATGATTTTGGCTTATTGATCATAGACTTAGGTTTTGCATAGTAATATTGATCTTGGTAATCAATCGGCTGGTATTTCAGCATCGCCCAATGAGGCTCGCTCATGGTCAGCCAGCGGCGATAGGCGTCAAGGCGCCAATCCAGCAGCCACTGGGGTTCGTCGTTCTTTTTCGAAATCAGCCGCACGATGTCTTCGGACAGGCCCTTGGGGGCAAATTCGGTGTCGATATCGGTTTCCCAGCCGTGTTTATACTTGCCCGACATGGCATTGACCGTGTCGATCGTCTCTTGATCAACGCCGTCGCGGGCAATCAGTTCTGCGGTTTGCTCAACCATTCTGTCCATCCTATCAATGCCTTAGGCGACACGCGCCAGTATTCGCCTATAGTCTTTGGCCCAAGCCTCGGCAAAGCGCAAAACATCCGCCTCGCCTATGCCTGGCCCGATGCTGATGCGAATGGCGCTGGCCGCCTGCACCGCATCATAGCCCATAGCGCGCAGCACGCGGCTTGCCCGCACTTTGCCCGAAGAACAGGCCGAACCTGCCGAAACGGCAAAACCCGCCAAATCCATCGCCATCACCTGCGTCTCGCCCTTCCATCCCTCGGCAATGATGCATAGGGTGTTGGGCAGGCGGGCCGCGCTATTCCCGACTGAAATAGTCTTAAACCCGTAGGCGGACAATGCCTGATCTAGAATATTTCTAATTTGGGCAACTTCGTCCCACAGACCATTGGCCAAATCGCGGGCGGCGGCGCGGGCGGCGGCGGCAAATCCTGCAATGCCAATCAGGTTTTCTGTGCCCGCCCGCCTGCCCGATTCTTGCCCACCCCCGCGCAGTTGTGCAGGTATATCAAGGCCTTGGCGCAAGATCAGCGCGCCAATCCCCTTTGGGCCGCCCAGTTTATGCGCCGATGAGAGGGCCATATCACAGCCCAGCCAGTTAAAGGCGATGGGCAGTTTGCCAAAGGCTTGGGTGGCATCGACCACGGCAATGCCTTGGGGCAGGTCTTGCAGAATGCCCGTTTCAGAATTGGCCAGTTGCAGTGCAGTTTTGGAAGGATCCAAAACACCGACTCGCCCTGCGTGATCGACAGCTAGGCCCGTTTTGCACCATGCCAAAACCGCCTCATGTTCGACATCTGCGCAGGCCAAATCGCGCCCCGCGCAGGCCAAAGCCGCCGCTTCGGTTGCGCCAGAGGTAAAGACAATATCGGCCCCATCTGCGCCAAAAGCAGCCGCGATATCGGCCCGCGCCTTGGCCATCAGCGCCTTGGCCGCCCGCCCCTCGCGGTGAACGGAACTGGGGTTGCCCAGCACATCCATGGCCGCATGCATGGCCACCCGCGCCTCGTCGCGCAGCGGGGTGGTGGCGTTCCAATCCAAATATAGCCTGTTCATTCATCCACCACGCGAAACAGGGCAGGCACGGCAGGGCATGGGGCAAGCTGATTGCCCACCACGTCCGATAGGCGGGTTTGGTGCAGATATACATAGACCTGCGCAGATAACCCTTCCCACAGGCGATTGGTCATAGATTGCGCGCGCGTGCCCGACACGCCCCCCGATGCCCCCGCCCCTTGGCGCGTGGCATCGACAGTTTCTTCGACGGCCTCTAGCACTTGGGCAATACGAATCGCATCAGGGCTTTGTGCAAGGCGATACCCGCCGCCCGGGCCGCGCACCGCCTCGACCAGACCTGCGCGGCGCAATTTCACGAAAAGCTGTTCCAGATAGGGCAAGGAAATATCCTGCCTCTCGGCAATTTGGGCCAGCGTCATCAAATCTTCGCCCTTGGCCAGCGCCAAATCGGCCAAGGCCACCATCGCATACCGCCCTTTGGTCGAGAGTTTCATGCCTGTCCTATCAGTTTCCATTGACGCAAGGCGCACTGCCCCTTAACAGACGCTGTGGCCGCACTCTATGTAATTTAGAACGGCTCTAAGTTATCCTAGCGATTTTGTCAAGAAATCGCACGCTGTTCCCATCTGCGATTTTGCCGCAAAGTCGCGCGACATAAAGGTCTGTCATGCCTGAAGTGATTTTCTCTGGCCCCGAAGGCCGCCTTGAGGGGCGCTATCACCCGCAAAAAGACCGCGACGCGCCGATTGCGATTATCCTTCATCCGCACCCTGCCTATGGCGGCACGATGAACAATAAGGTGACGTATAATTTGCATTATACGTTCTACAACCTTGGCTTCACGGTGATGCGGTTTAATTTTCGCGGCGTAGGGCGCAGCCAAGGCGAGTATGACGAGGGCATTGGCGAGCTGTCCGATGCCGCATCGGCGCTGGATTACCTGCAAGCGATGAACCAAAATTCCAAACATTGCTGGGTGGCGGGGTTTTCCTTCGGCGCGTGGATTGGCATGCAGCTGCTCATGCGGCGGCCTGAAATTACGGGGTTTATTTCGGTGGCCCCGCCCGCCAACCTGTATGATTTTTCCTTCCTTGCGCCCTGCCCTGCGTCTGGCCTGATCATCAACGGCTCGGCTGACAAAGTCGCCCCGCCCAAAGATACTGTGTCCTTGGTGAACAAGCTGCACGAACAAAAGGGCATCACCATCACCCATGAGGTGATCGAAGGGGCCGATCACTTTTTCAAGGATGAAGAGGCGCATATGAAGCCGATGCTGGACACAGTCTCGTCTTATGTCAAACGCCGCCTGACCGAACAAACGAGGTAGCAATGCCGCTGATCAACGATCTAACCGATGCTTTGGCGCGCGATGTGGTCGCCGCGATGGACGAGTTGGGCGATGACCGCTTTCACGAAAAAATATCCAAAATCCTGCTGGATATGTCGCCCACCACGCAAGAGCTGTATCTGGCCGCCATTCGCGGCCTGCTGGCCGAACGCAAGGCACGGGCATTTTTGAACGCGGCTTTGGCGGCCAAACGCGAAGGGCGCACAGGGCCGACAATTCATATGGATGTGGGCCATTGACCAGCGCCGCCGCCGCACGGCTAGAGGCGCAGTTTGCCTTTTTGAACGAGGCCGATCGCCTGAAATCCGTGCTGCGCGCCACGACCTTGGTCGATGGTTCGCGCCCTGAAAATTCGGGCGAACATAGCTGGCATTTGGCGCTATATGCCATGGTTCTGGCCGACCATGCCGCGCCAGAGGTGGACATCACCCGCGTGATTAAAATGTTGATTTTGCACGATTTGGTGGAAATTGACGTGGGCGATGTGCCGATTCACTCGGCAAATGGTCAGGCCCATTCCAGTACATCAGTACAACAGGCCGAATCCTGCGCCGCCGACCGCATTTTCGGGCTATTGCCACCCGATCTCGCCACCCCCTTCCGCGCCCTATGGGACGAATTCGAAGCCGCCCAAACCCCCGATGCGATTTTTGCCAAAAGCCTTGACCGCGTGCAGCCCGTTATGGCCAACCTGCAATCGGGCGGCGGCACGTGGATCACCTATCAGGTGACCGAAGACCAATTGCACAGCCGCGTGGGCACAAAAATCGCGCGCGGCGCGCCAAAGCTGTGGCATTGGATCGCCGCCAAATGCGCGGTGTATTTTCGCGGCGCGGTTTAGGGACGAATTTTCGGTATACCATCGCATACCACCTTTCCAAGCGGCCCGTTTTCCGCTATAGGCGCGGCACGCATTCACGCAAGGGGCATGATATGACCAAAATCAAAGTCGCCAATCCCGTCGTCGAACTTGACGGCGATGAGATGACCCGCATCATCTGGGATTTCATCAAGCAAAAGCTGATCCTGCCCTATTTGGACATTGATCTGAAATACTACGATCTGGGCATCGAAGAGCGTGACCGCACCAATGACCAAATCACCATCGATTCGGCCGAAGCGATCAAGAAATACGGCGTTGGGGTTAAATGCGCGACCATCACCCCAGACGAGGCGCGGGTGCAGGAATTTGGCCTGAAACAAATGTGGAAATCGCCCAATGGCACGATCCGCAATATCTTGGGCGGCGTGATTTTCCGCGAACCGATCATCTGCAAAAACGTCCCCCGCCTTGTGCCAGGTTGGACAAAGCCCATCGTCATCGGCCGCCACGCCTTTGGCGACCAATACCGCGCGACCGACTTTCACTTTCCGGGCGCTGGCAAACTGACGATGAAATTTGTGGGCGCAGACGGCAGCGTGATTGAAAAAGATGTCTATTCCGCCCCATCCGCTGGCGTTTACATGGGCATGTATAACCTTGACGACTCGATCTATGATTTCGCCCGCTCATCGCTGAATTATGGGCTGCTGAAGGGCTGGCCCGTGTATCTGTCGACCAAAAACACGATCCTCAAGGCCTATGATGGCCGCTTTAAGGATATTTTCCAAAAAGTTTACGAAGAAGAATTCGAAGAACAGTTCAAGAAACTGGGCATCACCTATGAACATCGCCTGATTGACGATATGGTTGCATCGGCCATGAAATGGTCGGGCGGCTATGTCTGGGCCTGCAAAAACTATGACGGTGATGTGCAGTCCGACACCGTGGCGCAGGGCTTTGGCAGCCTTGGGCTGATGACATCGGTTCTGATGACCCCCGATGGCAAGATTGTCGAGGCAGAGGCCGCCCATGGCACAGTCACGCGCCATTACCGCGAACATCAAAAGGGCAAGGCAACATCGACCAATTCGGTGGCCTCGATCTTTGCTTGGACGGGCGGGCTGAAACACCGCGCCAAACTGGACGGCAACGATCAACTGATGCGCTTTGCCACCACGCTGGAAAAGGTGACAGTGGACGCGGTCGAAGATGGCTGGATGACCAAAGATTTGGCCCTACTGGTTGGCCCCGATCAAAAATGGCTCACCACCATGGGCTATTTGGAAAAGGTCGATGAATATCTGAACAAGGCGCTGAAGGGTTAGGTTGCAGGGGGGGCTCGCCCCCCCTCGCTTCGCTCCCCCCGAGGATATTTGGGAAAAGAAGAAGCGCAAATTTGCATAAAATTGTGGCTTCTTCTTTTCCCAAATATCCCACGGGGGTGCGGGGGTGTGAAACCCCCGCGGATGACCTTTGTGAAAGGGGCCGCCCATGACGGATATTCCAAAACACTCTGCCCTAGGCTCAGGACTCATAGCCAGAACAATACGATTGCGGCAAGTGCGCAGGCGGACAGGAAGATTTCTGGGCGTCGGTCGAACCGCATGGCGACCCTACGCCAATCCTTGATGCGCCCG
>JAIXXB010000027.1 GCA_027490955.1 Rhodobacter sp. | reverse complement strand
GTGAACAGCAGCGCCGCCTCTTTGCCGTGCAAGTCCGCCAATTCGCGTTCCAGCATCAAATGGTGATGCGTATTGCCCGAGATATTGCGCGTGCCGCCTGCGCCCGTGCCGCAGGCCTGAACGCAATCGACCATCGCCTTGACCACATCGGGATGCTGGCCCATGCCCAGATAATCATTGCTGCACCAAACGGTGATATCGCTGACCGCGCCATCCTTATGCGAGGCCGCCCGCGGAAAAGCCCCCCGCTTGCGCTCTAGCTCGGCATAGGTGCGGTAATTGCCTTCGGCTTTCAGGGCATCCAGCTGGGCGGTGAATAGGGCGTCAAAGTTCATGGGTTATTCCTTTAGTGTCTTAATCGATGGTTTTGCCTTTGGCAGCATCCATGCCCAAAGTTTTGCATCGGGCAAAGGCAAGACCATGAAGAGATGTTCCAAAAGTGCAAGTGCGGCCAAAGCGGCAAGAACCGTATAGCCAAGGCGGGTTTCGGGTGTAGATGCGCTGAGTGCCAACAGGGACAAAAGTGCGGTCAAGATTGTTAAGATCGCGATAGATATAGATAAAAATCCCGTAGCAGGGGCCAAACGAAAGTGGCTTTTGATATGGGCAATCGGGCGCGGGATAAATTGCATATTGATGCGCGGCACACCCAAGAAAAGGTTGATTTTTGCCAAAGTCCTTGCAACCAGTAATAGAGCGAATGTGCCCGCAGCGACATTATTCTGCCCGCCCCATTGCACCCAGATCAGCCCCAACATGATGGCCGCCAGCGCAAGTTCGTGCCATGCCACGGCCAGCAAAGCGCGGGCAAAGCGCGCGCGCGGGGCAAGACCCTCGGGGCTGGGCGTTAAATTTGGCCCCGTCAGAATACCCGACAAAAAGGCAAGTTCCACCCAAGCCCAAAGGGCCAATGCGGCAGCAAAGCCCAAATACACGCCAAAGGCCGATGGCTGAGCGGCAGAGAGGATTGCCCCCCAA
Source organism: Rhodobacter sp. (assembly GCA_027490955.1). Lineage (GTDB taxonomy): Bacteria > Pseudomonadota > Alphaproteobacteria > Rhodobacterales > Rhodobacteraceae > Cypionkella. The sequence continues at coordinate 78,325 of JAIXXB010000027.1, read as the reverse complement.
AGGCCAAAGCCCAGCAGGGGAATTCCGCCAATGACCGAATGCAGATGCCCATGCGCGGGGCCGTTATCGGCCACGCGCACGCGCCACAGGATCAGCCCTGTCGACAGCCACCAGACCATCACCACGCCAAGCGCGGCCAAAAGGGGGCTGGTCATCGCGCCCCTCCTTGTGCCGTGTTTGCCACTGGTTTACGGGCGTTTTTCAATAGCTTGGCTCCAGCCGCACATTCGCGGGCGGTGTGCTTTTGATCACGGGAATGGTGTAAAGGGCGGCAAAGGCATAGGCAGCCTTTGCCCCGCCCGCCATCCGCTGCGCCCATCCCAAAAATCCGCCCTGCCGCGTGCCCGCGTCCATTTGGCCGAAGGCATCGCGCATCCGCCGCAGGTTGGGCAGCCAGCGCGGATGATCGATGTCAATCTCAATCGGGAAGACTTGCCGCGCGATGGCCGATGTTTTGCGGAATACCTCTTGGTCATACCATTCGATATCCACCCCCAGCGCCGCATGAAAGGCAGGGCGGGCATGGTCGCGCACATACATCGTCGAATAGACCGCTGTTAGGAAAAAGCGGATCCACAGCTTATTGGCAAAGCTAGAGGTCAGTTTCGGGTCTGTCCGCATCAGCAGGGCAAACGCCTCGCCATGGGAAAACTCGTCATTGCACCATTCGCGGAACCATTTGAAAATGGGATGAAAGCGCTGATCTGGGTTCGCCTCTAGATGGCGGAAAATGGTGATATAGCGCGCGTAGCCGATCTTTTCCGACAGATAGGTGGCGTAATAGATAAACTTGGGCCGGAAATAGGTGTATTTCTTGGCGCGCGTTAAAAAGCCAAGGTTCACGGCCACACCCGCCTCGCGCAGGGCATCATTGATAAATCCTGCATGGCGGGCCTCGTCGCGGGCCATGTAATTGAACAATTCGCAAATGTCAGGATTGCTGCCGCGCCGTTTCATTTCCTTGTACAGCACGCAGCCCGAAAATTCCGCCGTGCAGGAAGACACCAGAAAATCGATAAACTCGCGCCGCAGCGTGGGCTCCATGCCCGCCCAGTCAATCTGATCCCAGTCAGCGGTTTTCTTGAAATGGCCTTTGTTCGGGTCAGATCGCATTTGCGCAATCAGCCCGTCCCATGCAGGGCGCACCGAGGATACGTCAACGCGGTCAAGCTCGTCAAAATCGGTGGTGTAAAAGCGCGGGTTCAGCAGCGTGGTTTCCGTCGCCATCGCCGTGGTCATTGTGGTGTCAATGCCCAGATCATCGGCCATATGTGGGGCAAGATCGCCAGCGGGTGCGTTCATAGCTTAATCTCCTCGGAAAATGAAAATTCGCACAGTTCCATGAAACCGAAATCGCCTGTGGCACGTGTCCACAGCCGTTCGATCAGACTGGCGCGGGTGATGGTGGCGGCGCGCTCTTCGACAATCACCTCGCCATAGGCGGCCATGATCGGCGCGCCATGCACCAAAACTTCATCTCCGGGATGCACCACCGCGCCGTTGTCGAACCGCACATGCGCGTGCAGGCTTTCAAAGCGGTGGCTTACCTCGACGGTGCAGGGCACCTGTTCAACCTCTCGTGTAAATAGACCCATGATTTTGTTCCCTTAGTTTGTTTTTATTGCAGATGTATCAGCCGCTCGAATGCGGCGCGATTGTCAGACCCGAAACTGCCCAACTCCACGCTCCAACCTGTGGTGTCGTCGATCACGCTCAGGCGGCCATTCGCAAATTCCACGATGCGAACAGGGGCCGATTGGTCAGCGCGGGCGACAGTGCGGGCGCGCTCAAGCCCGTTTTGGATCACAGTGATAAAACCGCCATGCGGCAGGTCCAGCAACAGCTGGCCGTTTTCGTCCAGGACAGTGACAGCCTGCGCGCCGCCGCCCTGCAGGATAATGCTGCGTTCTTGCACGATGGCGGCATCTTGCGGCTGGCCCAGTTTTTCGCGCCCTGTCAGCACGGAAAACGTGGTCAGCGCCAGCGTGGCCAGCACCAACCCCAGCATCGCCAAAAGCAGCGGGCGAGGGATCATGTCTGGTTGGCGGGGTTTTGATTGGCTAAAGTCGGTCATCATCAGCTCCTATTCAGCGGCGACGGGGGCGGCGGGCATGGCCGCGCTGTGATGCGCCACGCGCGGGATGTTCAGGCGCGCCGCTGCCGCATCGGTAAAGATTTTGGCCACGGCATCGGGATGAGGGATGGCGCGCAATGCAGGCTGGGCGCGGCCCAAATGCCATGGCCGCGCATGGGGCCACAGCACCAGATAGGAAATGCGTGTTTCGCCCAGTGTTTCAAAGGCCAAGGTGCCTGTTTTGGCCGCACCGCGCGCCATATGGGCTGCGCCAATCTGGGTGAAGGGCAGGTTGAGCGTCACAGTCAGCGCCGCCCCAACCCGCATGGCCACGCGGGCGCTGGTGATGGTATAAACAGTGCCGCGTGCCTGCACCCACGCAATCAGGCCAAGGATGGCCACGGCCACTGCGCCAACCGCAAGGTAGGGCAGCAGCACCGCCACAATCCCCGCCACATTGCCGCCAAAGGCCACGATACCTTGCCACAGACCGAGGGCCAGAAAATATCCGCCAACCCATGTGATCTTATAGGCCTCGCGCGCCAGCGCCCAAGCGTTGGGGCGGCCTTGCCATAGAATCTCTTCACCAGCGGGTGGTTTTTCGGGCAGGCCTGGCAGGGCCTCGGTGGCGAAATCAGACAAATCGCGTTCAATGTCTTTGGTCATGGCAGGCTCCTAATCGGTCGGCCCCGCGCGGGTTGTGCGCCCGCGCGGGGAAGGTTTTACATGCCGCGCTTACGCTTATCGGCGGCATACAGCGTGCCGCCCGCGTAATAGGCGCTGATCTTTTCTTCCTCGAGCATCGTGACAGATGTTTTCGACTTGGTGGCTGGCACGCCATCGAACAGATCAGAGGACAGCGCGTTGATGCGCACGCGGTCGGCTTGCACCTTGACCATGGGCATTGGCACCAGTTTGACCTTGCCCGAATTCAGCGTGATTTCCAGATAGCGCACCAGTTGTTCGGGTGCATCGACCCACATATCAGAAATCGTGCCGACCACTTCCAAATCGCCCGCCTGCACAGGCAAGCCGCGCGGATCACGCCCACCCGAAATCGCTAATCCTGCGGCTTTCGACATTGGCATAATCTTGTTATGGCCATGGCCGTCCAGTTCAGGCAAATCGCGGCGCGGCGCCCAAGAGGCCGGGCCAACCCCGTCTTTCATCGGGTTGCCCGTTGGCGCATGGGGAAAGCCTTCTGACATGGCGGTGCGGCCCAAGGCCACTTCGCGGGCCTCGCGCGCGCCATTGGGCACAGTCACTGCGCCGCGGCCATGGGGCAGAAGAAAAGTTTTCGCTTTTGGCAGGGGGAAGGGGCCTTGGTTCGGGGCGGCATTGCCATCCTCGGTTTCCAAAGGATAGCCTTCGCGCATATTCTCTGTTTGCAGATAGTAGACAAGCAGCGCGAAAAAGCCCCAAAACAGCCATATGGCAAGCGAAGCAAGATCGAAGTTTCCAAAGAAGTTTGTTCCCAGCATGTGAGTTCCTCCGCGTGGGTTAGGTTGGAAAATCGGCAAGGCCGATCTTCTGGGTTTGGGTGGATTGTTGCGTCAATAGGCGCGTGCGAACCAAGGGGCCCAGCACGATAAGTGTGGCGAAAAGTAAGCCAATTTCAGTGTGATAGACGAATGTATAGCCAAAGGCGGGGGTGTCGAGGGCGCTGCCTGCTGCCAAATGGGCCACCGCGTCGCGCAGGCTGCCACCAAAGGCGATTGATAGGCCCGCCGCCGTTGCTTGCGCCGCCCCCCATGCGCCCAGCACCAATCCGCCGCCAAGGCGGCCATCTTTGCTTTCGGCAGGGATCGCCATTGCGGCTGTAAGGGTCGAGACAAAAAACAATCCCGCCCCCAGCCCAACTGCGCCTGCACCCGCAAAGAACAAAAGCGCCGATCCCATCGGGCCTGCCAAAACCACAGCGGCAAAGGCCCCGATACCAACCATCAGCCCGCGCCCAGCCAAGCGGAACGCGTCCTGACCGCGCCCCATCCAGCGCGCGGCAAGGCCAAATCCAATTAGCGAGCCACCCGCATAGACTGCCGTCAGCGATGTCGTCGCCGCAACTGACAGGCCAAGGACTTGGCCGCCATAAGGTTCCAGCAGCACATCTTGCATGTTAAAGCCCAGCGCACCCAGCGCGACCACAGCCAATAGCCTGCCCGCCGTTCCGCCTGCCATCAGATCGCGCCATGCATCGCCAAAACTTGGGCGCGGCGCGGCCATTTCTGCCGCCGTCATCGGGCGCAGCTTTTCCTGTTTCCACAGGGCAACCAAATTCAGCCCCAGCGTCAACAGGGCCGCGCCCTGCACCACGCGGATCAACCGCAGGTCTGAAAACTCGGTCAGCAGCGCGCCGATCACCAGCGCGGAAATCGCTGTGCCGATCAGGAACATCACATAAAGCAGGGCCACAACGCGCGGGCGCTGGGCCTCATCGGCGCGGTCAGCGGCCAGCGCAAGCCCCGCCGTCTGCACCATATGCAGCCCAATGCCTGCCATGATAAAGGCCATCGCGGCCAAAACCTCGCCCGCCCAACTGGGCCCAAGCGCCTGATGCCCGCCCAGCACCACCACGGCAAAGGGCATCACAGCCAGCCCGCCCATTTGCCACAGGCTGCCAAACCACAAATAGGGAATACGCTTCCACCCCAAGGTGCTGCGATAACTGTCAGATTTAAATCCCAACAACGCGCGGAATGGGGCCGATAGCACGGGCAGGGCAATCATCAGCGCCACCACAGTGGCGGGCACGGAAAGCTCTACAATCATCACGCGGTTCAGCGTGCCCAGCAGCAAGACCGACGCCATCCCAACCGAGACTTGAAACAGCCCAAGGCGCAAAAGTTGCGCCAGCGGCAGGCCCGTTGATCCTGCATCGGCAAAGGGCAACCATTTGGCCCCCAGCGCTGCGATATGTGCCTTTCGAATAATCATGCCCGATACTCCAGACAATCGCTGGTGTAAAACCCTGCCGAAATGCGCCCAACGCGGGACAAACGCCCACCGCAGGCCGTTTGCAGGCGCGAGAACCTGTGCGGTTGCATCGTGGGGGCGCGGTCGCTGCGCGGGAATAGCTTGCCCGCATTCCATGCCAGCGACAGCAGCGGCGATGCAGGGGCCACAGTAAACACCACTTTTTGCGCAGATTTGCCCAGCTTGGCCAAAATCGCCGAAATATCGGCAGCCGTGTAATAAATCAGGCTGTCCATCGCCAAGGCAAAATCATAGGGGCCAAGGCTGGCATCGGTCATATCCCCCGCAACAAAGCGCACGCGTGGGGCCAGCTCCACAGGCAGTCGCCGCGCCGCAATTTGCAACAGCGCGGGCGAGATATCTACCGCCACCACTTCGGCCCCGCGCGCGGCCAATTCTGCCGTCATTTGCCCTGCGCCGCAGCCTGCATCCAGCACGCGCAGGCCATGCAAATCGCGTGGCAATTGCGCCAGCATCAGCGCGCGCATCTTATCGCGCCCCGCCCGCACTGTCTGCCGCACGCGCGAGACAGGCGCATCCGAGGTCAGCCGCTCCCACGTCTGCGTGGCGGTTTGGTCGAAATAGGTCTCGACCCTGCCCAGCGTTTTGGCGTAATCGTTTGGCATCAATCAAACCCCAGCAACTCGAATATCTCGCGGTCGGGCAGGGGTGCAGGGCTGCTGCCTTCGCCGCCCACAGACCGCCACAGCGTATCGGCCAGCCGCATGTATTCGGCGCGTGCCATCACGATGTCTTCGCTGTCATCCATTTCAAACAGCGTCTTTTTCTTCAGCCGCGAACGGCGAATGGCGTCGATGTCGGGCATATGGGCAAGGCGGTTGAACCCCACCTTGGCGCAATAGCGGTCTACCTCATCCGTCTCGCGCGAACGGTTGGCCACGCAGCCTGCCAGCCGCACTTTGTAATTGCCCGATTTGGCCTGCACGGCGGCAATGATGCGGTTCATCGCATAGATGCTGTCAAAGTCATTGGCGGTGACGATCACCGCGCGGTCGGCATGTTGCAAAGGGGCTGCGAAGCCGCCGCAAACCACATCGCCCAAAACGTCGAAGATCACCACATCGGTGTCTTCCAAAAGGTGATGCTGTTTCAGCAGTTTGACTGTTTGGCCCACCACATAGCCGCCGCAGCCCGTGCCCGCAGGCGGGCCGCCCGCCTCGACACAGCGCACGCCGTTAAATCCGATGGCCACGTAATCTTCGGCCCGCAATTCTTCGGCGTGAAAATCTACCTCTTTCAGAATGTCGATCACAGTGGGTTGCAGCCGCCCCGTCAGGGTAAAAGTGCTGTCATGTTTGGGATCGCACCCAATCTGCAGCACCCGCTTGCCCATCATCGAAAAGGCGGCAGACAGGTTACTGGAGGTGGTCGATTTGCCAATCCCGCCCTTGCCATAAATGGAAAATACTTTGGCCCCCTCGATACGGGTAGCATCGTCCTGATGCACTTGCACCGAACCCTCGCCATCAAGGCCGCGCAGATTTGGAACGTTATCAAGGCTCATGATCTGGCCCCTTTCATATTGGGAAAAATATCCTCGCCGAAGGTATCGGCGCTGCAGCAAAGCCAAGGGGTGCATGCATAGATCATTGCGCTGCCACCCCTTCCAATCGATCTTCCAACTCGTCTGCCGCCGATTGCAGCGCGGCAAGCGTCGCCGCATCTGGTGCCCAATAGGCGCGCTCGGATGCTTCGATCAGGCGGTTTGCCATACGCGCCGAAGCGGCTGGGTTCAGGTTCGCCAAACGCGCGCGCATGGCATCGTCCAGCACAAAGGTTTCCGAAAGGCGCTGGTAAACCCAAGGCTCGACTGCCTGTGTTGTGGCCGACCAGCCCATGGTATTTGTCACATGCGCCTCGATCTGGCGCACCCCTTCTGCGCCATGGTTCAAAAGCGCTTCATAAAACTTGGGGTTCAAGGTGCGCGCGCGCGATTCCAGCGCGATTTGATCTGACAGTTTGCGCACCTTGCCTGTGCCGCGCGTCTGATCCGAGATATAGACAGGCGTATCCACCCCGCGCTGGCGCTTGACCGCGCGGGCAATGCCGCCCAGCGTGTCAAAATAGTGATCCACCGATGTCACGCCCAACTCAACCGATTCAAGGTTCTGATAGGCCAGATCCACGTCTTTCAGCGCCGCTTGCAACATCGCCGCCTGCCGCACGGGCTGGCCCGAACGGCCATAGGCGAAAGATTTGCGCGCCTCATAGGCATCGGCCAATTCATCCTCTGCCCCAAAGGCCGAACTGTCGACCATTTGATTGACGTTCGATCCATATGCGCCTTCTGCATTGGAAAACACGCGCAGGCTGGCGGTTTCCATATCCACGCCCTGCGTCTGCATATAGGCCAGCGCATGGGCGCGGATGAAATTTTGCGAGAGGGGCTCATCCGCCGCTGTGGCGCATTTCCACGCCGCTTCCGCCAGCATTTTGGTTTGCAACGGCAGCAAGTCGCGGAAAATCCCAGACAGGGTCATCAGCACGTCAATGCGCGGGCGGCCCAGCTGTGCCAGTGGGATCAGATCGGCCCCGCACAGGCGCCCATAGGCATCAAAGCGTGGGCGCGCGCCCATCAGGGCCAAGGCCTGCGCAATTGGCCCGCCATCAGTTTTGATATTGTCCGACCCCCACAAAACCAGCGCCACCGAACGGGGCAGGCGGGCATGGGTATCGAGCAGCACTTGCGCCTGTGCAGCCCCATCGCGCAGGGCAAATTCGGTGGGCATGCGGAACGGATCAAAGGCATGGATATTGCGGCCCGTGGGCAGGATTTGCGGGCTGCGGATCAGATCGCCCCCTGCCACGGGCGCGGTAAAGCGGCCCGAAAGGGCGCGCAACAGGGCAGGAATCTCATGCTCTTGCGCCAGCAGCGCGTTGATGCGCGCGCGCTCGGATTTGTCCATGCTGGGCAATAGATCAAGATATGCGGCGCGCTGCGCATCGCTCATCATACGGCCCAAAACATGCAGCCCTTCGGGGATCAGGCTGCCTTCGGCTTCGATCAATTTAAGCCACAGTTGATCTGGCGCATGGCCGTCCATGTCCACGGCTGCGGCCTGCTGCGCAATCAGCAGGGCCAAATCATCACGGCCCTGCGCGTCCTCTTCCATCGTGCGATAGCGGGCAAGGCTGTCTTTCAGATCAAGCAGCCCTTTGTATAGCCCCGCCTGCGCCAAGGGGGGCGTCAGATGGGTGATGGTGATGGCATTGCTGCGCCGCTTGGCAAGGCTGGCTTCAGATGGGTTATTGGCCGCGTAAAGGTAGATATTTGGCATGCCGCCAATCAGGCGGTCGGGCCAACAGGCGCCCGAGGCGCCTGCCTGTTTGCCGGGCATGAATTCCAACGCGCCATGCATTCCAAAATGCACGATGGCATCGGCCGCGAAATCTGTCTTTAGCCAGCGGTAAAAGGCGGAAAAAGCATGGGTTGGCGCAAATCCGCGTTCAAACAGCAGGCGCATCGGATCGCCTTCATAGCCAAAAACGGGTTGGATGCCCACAAAGACATTGCCAAACTCTGCCCCCAGCACAAACACGCCGCGCCCGTCTGATTGCGCGCGCCCCGGTGCGGGGCCCCAAACGGCCTCGATCTCGGCCAGCCACGGGGTATTTGCAACCAATTGATCGGCAGGGATATGGGCCGCTACATTGGCCGCTTGGCCATAGCGCGCCGCCGTTCCGCCCAAAACCGCCTCGCGCAGCGCCTCGACGCTTTCGGGGGGCGTCAGGCCATAGCCATCATCCGCCATAGCATGCAACGTATTGAAAAGGCTTTCAAAAACCGAAAGATATGCAGCGGTTCCAACAGCGCCCGCATTTGGCGGAAAGCCATAAAGCACAATGGCCACGCGCCGATCTGCCACGCGCGAGCGGCGCAGTTTGGCAAGGCGCAGCGTTTTGTCGGCCAGCGCGGCCACCCGTTCATGGCAAGGTGCCATTGCCTTGGCTTCGGCGCTGGGCAGGCAGCGCAGCGCGCATCCTTTGCAGCCTGCTGCGCCGTGACGGCCTGCAAACACAGTTGGGTTTGTGGCCCCGTCTAATTCTGGCAAAGCCACCAGCATTGTGGTTTCAATCGGGCCAAGCCCGCCTGCTGTTTCTGCCCATTGGCCAAGGGTTTGAAATTCCAGCGGATGGGCCGCAATGTAGGGCACATCCAATGCGCCCAATACTTTGGCCGCAGCCTCGCTGTCGTTATAGGCAGGCCCGCCCACCAGCGAAAACCCTGTCAGCGAGACTAGCGCATCGACCGATGCCACCCCGCCCGATTGGCAATAGGCCTCTATCGCAGGGCGGCCATCAAGTCCCGATGCAAAGGCAGGCACAACCGCCATCCCTTGCGCTTCGAACTGGCGGATCACTGCGTCATAATGCGCCGTATCACCCGACAGGATGTAACTGCGCAGCAGCAGCAGGCCGACTGTGGCCACCGCATCCTTGGCGCGCGGCACTTCGGCGATATTTGTCGTAATGCGGGCAGGTAAATCGGGGTGGTAAAGGCCCAGTTCTGGATATTCTACGGGCGGCTTTGCCTTGGCTTGGCGCCAATCGGATTTGGCGGCATAGCGCGACACCAAGAACCGCACCATTTCTTCGATATTGTCGTCCGACCCGCCCAGCCAATACTGCATCGACAAAAACCACGCCCGCAAATCCTGCGCCTTACCCGGGATAAAGCGTAAAATCTTGGGCAGGCGGCGCAGCATCGACATCTGCTTTTCGCCCGAATTGGTCGATTTCTTGGCGGTTGGTTTTAGCTTTTTGAGCAATGCCATCGTGCCACTGGCAGGGCGTGACATATCCAGATCGCCCATTTTGGTTAAAGAGACGATGGATTTATCGGCAATCAGCCCCACAAAAGCATCCGCGCGGTCGCGCGCGGCCGTCAGGTCTGGCAAAATCGCGGTGATATGTTCTTCGATGAAAATCAGATTGGCGATGACCATATCTGCCTCGGCCAAGGCAGCCTTGGTTGCCGCCAGCGCGGCGGGATCGCCCGCCCATTCGGCAGAGGCGTGAACAGATACAGTCAGCCCCGGAAAATCGGCCGCCAAACGCGGAGAGATGCGCGCAGCAGGGCCTGCGGCATGGCTGTCTAGCGTGACAATCACCACATTATAGGCAGGGATCAGGGGCTTATCCACGCGCATAATGTGCCTTTGCCTCGTATAGAGTTTCGACAGATATGGCGGCAATCCCGCGTTCGCTGGCATAGGCTTCGGTGTTGCGGCGGGCTTTACCGCGCACAAAGAACGGGATTTTCTTTAGCTCTTTTTCCGCGGGGGCCAGCCAGATCACATTGCTTTGATCAGCGTTTGGCATGGAGGGAACCAGCGTTTCAGCCTCGGGCACGCGCTCGCTGTGCTGGCCGCCGTGGTGGGAGGCACCTGCCGCATCGTGGAATTCAAAATCGTCGCGGAACATGTGCAAAAGATGGTCTTCCAGACCCATGACCAGCGGATGCACCCATGTGTCAAAGATCACATTCGCGCCTTCCCAACCCATTTGCGGCGCATAGCGGGCGGGGAAATCTTGCACATGCACGGGGGCAGAGATGACAGCGCAGGGGATGCCCAGACGCTTGCCGATATGACGCTCCATCTGCGTGCCCAAAATCAATTCAGGCTGCAGGGCGGCAATCGCCTCTTCCACATCCAGATAATCGTCAGAAATGACGGCCTCTAGGCCCAGAGATTGCGCCAGCGCGCGGATGGGGCGGGCCATTTCGCGGTTATAGCAACCGATACCCGCCACAGTGAACCCCATCTCTTCGCGGGCAATGCGCACGGCAGCGGCCACATGGGTGCCATCGCCAAATACAAACACGCGCTTGCCTGTTAGGTAAGTGCTGTCCACGCTGCGTGTCCACCATGGCAGACGCAGGCGCGATGTGTCGGCGCGCACAGGCAGGCCCGTTAGCCCTGCCACTTCGGCCAGAAAATCGCGCGTGGCCCCCACGCCAATGGGCACGCATTTGGTATAGGGCTGGCCCAAATTGGTCTGCATCCAGCGCGCCGCAGATTCGGCATGTTCGGGATACATCAACACGTTGAAATGCGCGGCCCCCATGCGGGCAATATCAGCAGGCGATGCGCCCATCGGGGCCACCACATTCACCCCAATGCCCATATCGGCAAGCAGGCGGGTGACCTCGGTGATATCATCGCGGTGACGGAACCCCAGCGCCGTAGGGCCAATCAAATTCGCGGTGATGGCCTCGCTGCGCGCGCAGGGCTTGGCCAGATGCCGCACGATCTGCAAAAACGTCTCGTCCGTGCCGAACCCTTCTTTGCGTTGATAACTGGGCAAATCCAGTGGGATCACGGGGATATTCAGGCCCAGCGTGGCGGCAAGCCCGCCTGGATCATCTTGGATCAACTCGGCCGTGCAGCTTGCGCCCACGATAATCGCCTGCGGCGCAAAGCGCGCCACGGCATCTTGCGCGGTGGTTTTGAACAAGGTGGCCGTATCGGCCCCCAAATCGCGCGCCTGAAAGGTGGTATAGCTGACAGGCGGGCGATGATCGCGCCGTTCAATCATGGTGAACAAAAGGTCAGCATACGTATCGCCTTGCGGCGCGTGCAGCACGTAATGCAAACCTTTCATGGCTGTCGCAACACGCATTGCCCCCACATGGGGCGGGCCTTCATATGTCCACAAAGACAATTTCATTCGGCAGCCTCCACAGCAGGGGCCACAGGTGCGGACAGCGGGGCCAGCAGCGCGCGGCGGCGCAGGGGCCGAGCAAACAGCCCTGCCAAATCACCCGCCTGTTCGTAGAAATGCACGGGCGTAAAGACCAATTCGATCGCCCATTTTGTGGCCATGCCTTCTGCTTCCAAAGGATTGGCAAGGCCAAGGCCGCAAACAGTCAGATCGGCGCGCGCCGCGCGGGCGCGATCCAGTTGCAGGTCAACATCCTGACCTTCAGATAAAACAGGCCCCTGCGCCAGCAGCGCCAGTTCTGGGGCCATCAGATCGCGGTGCAAATAGGGTGTGCCCACCTCGATCGCTGTCATGCCGCATTCGCGGGTAAGAAAGCGGGCGAGTGGAATTTCCAACTGGCTGTCAGGAAAGAAGAACACCGATTTGCCGCCCAAAGTTTCGGTGGCCGCCGCAATCGCCTTTTCGGCACGCGCGCGCGGCGCGGCGGTGACACGGGCGAACACCTCGTCCGAGACGCCATAAAGATCGGCAATCGCGCGCAGCCACAGCGTTGTGCCTTCGGCACCAAAGGGGAAGGGCGCTGGGATATGCTGTGCGCCGCGTTTTTGCAGCGCATCCAGCGTATCGCCCAAAAAGGGCTGAACAAGGGCAAAGCGGGTATTTGGGCCGATGGCGGGCATCTCGCCCGCGCGGCGGGCAGGCAGGCAGGTGACATGGGTGATCCCCATTTCCGCAAGCAGCGCCAAAGCCTGATCTTCCACCACATCAGGCAAAGCGCCCACAAGGATCAGACCCGCATCCTGCGTGGCTGGCAGAACGGGCACCATCGCGGCAAGACAGGCATCCTCGCCCTGAGTGAAGGTGGTTTCAATGCCTGATCCCGAATAGTTCAGCACCCGCACATGCGGGGCGAACTGCGCCGAAAGGCGCTGGGCGGCCTTGGCCAAATCCAGCTTGATCACTTCGCTTGGGCAAGAGCCGACAAGGAACAACTGCTTGATATCGGGGCGGCGGGCCAAAAGGCGGGCAACCTCGCGGTCAATTTCGGTTTGCGAATCGGCAAGGCCTGCCAAATCCTTTTCTTCCAAAATCGCGGTGCCAAAGCGGGGCTGCGCGAAAATCATCACCCCCGCGGCCGATTGCAGCAAATGCGCGCAGGTGCGGCTGCCGACCACCAGAAAAAACGCATCTTGCATTTTGCGGTGCAGCCAGATGATTCCCGTCAGCCCGCAAAACACCTCGCGCTGGCCGCGCTGCTTTAGAACGGGGGTGTTGCTGCAGCCGATTTCTGGCAGATCTTTCATGCCATCCCCCGGCTTTGCAGGCGCGCCCTGCGCAGTTTCAAGATGAATTGCACGGCGTTGATGGCATAGGTGGCATAGGCCGCCAAAGCGAGCCACATTTGCCCTGCCGCCCCCAATGCGCCCGTCATCAGCGCGGCCACATAGGCCAAATGCAGCGCGATCACGATAAAGCTGACGACATCCTCCCAGAAAAATGCGGGGGCCAGAAGATATTGGCCAAAAACAGCTTTTTCCCAAATCGCGCCCGTGACCATGATGGTCAGCAGCAGCGCAGTCTTGATTAAGATAGATATCGTGGCGGCAAGATAGCCATCGCCACTGGCCAAGTATCGCAGCACCAAAACTGTAGAAACGGCAAAGGCCAAGAATTGCAGCGGGGCCAAAATGCCCTGAACCAATGTCCAAACGCTGGCATCGCGGCGCGCGCGTTGCTCGGGTGTATAGAGCCCGATTGGCACTGCCGAAGCCACCCCATCGCTTGCGCCAAAGTCTTTCACCGTCTTGCGCATTGCTTGCCTTTCGTCGGGCCTAAAAAATGGGCAGAGCAGAAACTCCCATGGCATTGACCCTAAACTTGGGCGCGGGATTGTCAATCGAAACTTACACTTTTCACATTGACACTTTGCAGGTGCGCCCCTGCCAAAATGCGGCGTCCTGACGCGAGTCTGTAAAAAATAGCAAATATAATCAGATGTTTATGTCATATTCCCCTTTGCGCCGCGTCGTTAGTGTCAATTTGTTTTGACATTTTCATCGCTTTGCCTGACACTTTAACCCAAGAGACGGTCTGAGGCCTGCGCCACCCCAGATTCGGTTTGCAGCGCTGGAGAGGCAAAGTGTCAACCCAGCCCGCCTAAGGTGTTGCTGCGCAATTGAACCATCTGGTTCCCGTTAAAGGCAGATCGTATGGAAGATCGGACGAGCCAGTTTGAGGACAAAATCAGTGGCTTGCCCGAGGGGTATAGCGCCACAGTCGTCAGCGGATTCGCATCGGTTGTGGTTTCCCTTTTGGCAGAACGTTCGGTGCAAAAGGCGACCTTGCCAAAAGGCCCTGTGCGCGAAGAGATTGTGGAAAGCTTTGTTGCCGCCGCCCTGTCAGGAACCGAGCGCGCATTTGACACGCTGCTGGCCCATTTTCGCAAAACCCGCATCAGTTTTGCCATGCTGACCGACACTTACATCCCCGAAGCGGCGCGCCGGATGGGGGATGATTGGCTGGATGACAAGTTATCTTGGCTGGATGTGTCGATTGCAACGGCGCGGCTGCAAAGCCTTGTGCGCGAAATCAGCGCCGCTTGGACAGCCGATCAGGCCGATAGCCTGAGCCTTGGCGCAGTTTTGCTGCTGGTCCCCGAAGGCGAGCAGCACACCCTTGGCCCGATGGTGGTGATGGGGCAATTGCGCCGCCTTGGTATTTCGGTTTGCTTGCGGATCGGCGTCTCGCAGCGCGAGTTGAACAATTTGCTCGACCAGCGGCAGTTCGATGGGATTTTGATTTCCGTTGCCACAGAGGCGCGGCTGCATTCGGCTGCTGTATTGATTAAAACACTGCGAACCATGCGCAAAAAGCTGCCAGACGTTATCATTGGCGGGCCGATTGTGCTGGAAAACCCTAGCCTTGCTGCTTCTGCGGGTGCAGACTATACTTGCGCAGATGTCGGGACAGCAATGGAGGCAATTGGGCTGAAACTTGCAGATCACGAAAAACTAAAACGCGCTTAACCTCCTGCGCGCCTGTGCTTTGGGCGGCGGCAACCTTGGCAGAATGAGTTTGGACACAGGATCGCATCAGGGTCACGCACTGCCAAGCATCTCTGGTATTGGGCAAGATCAACTCGCTGAAATCGTGGCGGCAACCAGCGATTTATCGCTGCTTATTTCCCCAACGGGCGAGGTGATTTCCGTTTTGGTCAATCCTGGCCATACGCTGTTTGGCGGCTTATCGCATTGGGCAGGGCAGAATATCTCGAATCTGGTTACGCCTGAAAGTTATGAAAAGGTCAAACGCCGTTTGGCGGCTTGGCCGCCTGCCGCAGGGCAAAGCCATCGCAGTTTCGTTTTGGAATTGAACCATGCCGATGGCAAAGCATGGGAATTTCCCGTGCGCTATTCGATGCATGGCTTTGGCGAGTCGGGCAATATTTTGTTGCTTGGCCGTGATTTGCGCCCCTTGGCGGAAATGCAGCAGCAATTGGTCATGGCCCAAGTCGCGCTAGAGCGCGACTATGAAACCCAGCGCGAGATGGACACCCGTTACCGCGTTTTGATGGAGGCCACACGCGATGCCGTGGTGTTGGTTGCCATGTCGAATGGGCGGATTTCTGATTTGAATGCCTCAGCGGCGGTGATGCTGGGCGGATCGCGTCAGGATTTCATCGGCGCAGCCATTGCCCAAGAATTTGAAGGCCGCCGCCGTGGCGAGTTTTTGGAAACCCTCTCTAACATCGCCAGTGCCGAGGCGGTCAAACCTGTGGAACTGTTGGCGCGGCGCAGTCAGCGCAGTTTGCGGGTTATTCCAAAACTGTTCCGCGCCGCGGGCGAGCGGCTGATGCTGTGCCGTCTTGAATCCCCCGAAGGCGAATCTTCTGCCCCCCGCGAAAATGCCATGAATTTGGAACGCTTGTTCAACGAGGGCGTCGATGGCATCGTGTTTTTGGATGGTGACGGAATCATCACCGCTGCCAATGAAAGCTTTTTGAAGCTGACCGATAGCGGCAATATTGCCCAAGTGCGCGGTCGCAGTTTTGCAGATTTCTTGGCGCGCGGCTCGGTCGATATGCGGGTGTTGCTGGATAATGCCAAAAGGGCGCGGCAGCTGCGCATGTATGCAACGCGCCTTTTGAACGAATTCAATGGACAAATTGCGGTAGAAGTATCTGCCACCTATCTGAATGATCGCCCCGATCCCGCCTATGGCATTGTGCTGCGCGATGCCTCGCGCGTGGAATTGCTGCGTCGTCCGGGCTTTACGGGCGGCGAAGATGGGATGCGGTCGGTGATGGAATTGGTCGGCTCCTCCTCGCTTAAGGATATTGTGGCCGAGACTGCGGATGTGGTCGAAAAGATGTGTATCCAAACCGCCGTTGATCTGACGCGCAACAACCGCGCCGCGGCGGCGGAAATGTTGGGCCTGTCTCGCCAATCGCTTTATGTGAAATTGCGCAAATTCGGCATGGTCAACAAAGACGAAGAATAGCGCCCTTGCTGCCGCAAAAGGAATGCGCCGCGCCAGCTGCGCGGCGTTTTGCATTGTGGGGCTTTGACCTTGGCAAGAATCTGACACTGTCAACCTGCGAATGCGATTCCGTGCTTGCCAGCAGGGTATATGTCATGTTTAGTTGACAGTTGTTACCCATTGTCGTCAGCACGGATTTACAGCATGTCTATGACCACCTCAGAGCAACCTCATGTGCAAAGGTCGGCAGGGCCAGATTGGTGGGCGGCGCTGACCTTGATCAAACCCGTCACATGGTTTCCACCAATGTGGGCCTATCTGTGCGGGGTTGTGTCTGTGGGTGTGCCGCTGACCGATGTGATGGGCCTTGCGCTGCTGGGAGCTGTGCTGGCGGGGCCGCTGGTGTGCGGCATGTCTCAGGCGGCGAATGATTGGTGCGACAGGTTTGTCGATGCGGTGAATGAACCCAATCGGCCCATTCCTTCGGGCCGTATACCTGGGCGCTGGGGCCTGTACATCGCGCTGGGGATGACTGTGTTGTCTCTGCTTGTCGGGATGCTGCTGGGGCCATGGGGCTTTGGCGCAACTGTTGTGGGTGTGCTTGCCGCATGGGCCTATTCGGTCGAGCCGATCCGCCTGAAAAGGTCGGGTTGGTGGGGGCCGCTGCTGGTTGGGCTGTCTTATGAAGGCCTGCCATGGATCACGGGCGTTGTGGTGGTGGCCCAAGGCGCGCCCAGCTTGCCCGTTGCGGCAGTGGCCACGCTCTATGCGCTTGGTGCCTTTGGCATCATGACATTGAATGATTTTAAGGCGTTAGAGGGTGACCGCCTGCATGGCGTGCGGTCTTTGCCCGTGGTTTTGGGGCCAAAGCGCGCGGCAAAACTGGCCGCTGCGGTGATGGCCTTGGCGCAACTTGGGGTAGCGGGGCTTTTGCTGCTGTGGGATCAGCCGTTTTATTCAATTGCAATCACCACGCTTACCATTTCACAGATTTTCGCCATGCGCGTTTTGCTGCGCGATCCAAAGGGCCGCGCGCCTTGGTATAATGCCGTTGGCGTGTCGATGTATGTCACGGGCATGATGATTGCGGCCTTTGCCCTGCGCAATGTGGGGGGGCTGTGATGCCAAGCAAAACTTTGTCTTGGCTGTCCATCGTTCGGCTTGGGCTGGTGCAATTGTGCCTTGGCGGGTTGGTGGTGATCACAACCTCTACTTTAAATCGGTTGATGGTGATTGAACTGGCATTGCCTGCCGTGCTGCCGGGCCTGCTGGTGGGCCTGCATTACGCAATCCAAATCACGCGCCCCAATTGGGGCTATAAATCGGACACGGGCGGCAATCGCACCCGTTTTATAGTGGCTGGCATGTCAGTGCTGGCGCTGGGGTCATTTTTGGCGGCCTTGGGCATGGTGGTGATGGAGGGCAGTTTTGCTACGGGCCTTGCGGTTTCTATCCTTGCCTATGCGTTGATTGGGGTTGGCGTGGGGGCATCAGGCACGTCGCTGCTGGCACTGCTGGCCACATCCACCGCCCCGCATCGCCGCGCGGCAGCGGCGACAATCACATGGCTGATGATGATTTTTGGCATCGCGCTGACCGCCACACTGGTGGGCCAGATGATCGAGCCCTATTCGCCAGCTATCTTGCTGGAAACAGTCGCTGGAGTGGCCGTTTTGGCCGTAGCCGTGACACTGATTGCCATCTGGGGAATCGAGGCGCGGGTGGGCGGCGTGCAGCGCCCTGACACCGCGCCCATGCCCTATCTGCAAGGCATGCGCGAGATTTGGGCAGAGCCGCGCGCCCGCGCCTTTACCCTATTCGTCTTTGTCTCGATGGTTGCCTATTTTATGCAGGAACTGATCCTCGAGCCTTATGCAGGCCTTGTTTTTGGCCTGACACCTGGCCAGACGACACAGCTTTCGGGTGCGCAAAATGGTGGGGTGTTTGTGGGCATGTTGCTGGTGGGTATCGCTGCAACGGGCCTGCGCGTGGGCAGTTTGCGCGCGTGGGTGATGGCGGGATGTTTGGGCTCGGCGGTGGCGCTGGTGGTGCTGGCGCTGGCTGCCCATGCGCCTTGGGGGGCGGCAGCGCTGACCCCTACAGTGATGGGTCTGGGCCTGTTCAACGGCATTTTTGCCGTATCTGCAATTGGCGCGATGATGGCACTGGCAGGCGAGGGACGATCCGAACGCGAAGGCACCCGCATGGGACTGTGGGGCGCGTCCCAAGCTATGGCGGCAGGGGCAGGCGGCTTGTTTGGCGCAGCGGCGGCCGATGCGGCGCGCGCTGTCATGCCTACACCATCGGCCTTTGGCGCGGTGTTTTTGTTCGAGGCAGGTCTGTTTCTTTTGGCCACGATCATGGCCGCGCGCATTGTGTCCAATAGGCGGGCGCGGACAGAAGATATTGGCACGGGTCAACTGATGGCGGGGGAATAGGCGATGTATGATGTCGTGGTGGTGGGCGGTGGCCCTTCGGGTGCAACAGCGGCCATGGATTTGGCCCGCGCGGGCAAAAAGGTTGCAATGCTGGATCGGGACGGGCGCATCAAACCTTGTGGCGGGGCAATACCCCCCCGTTTGATTGCCGATTTCAATATTCCATCTGGCCAGATCGTGGCGCGCATCAACACGGCGCGCATGGTCTCGCCCAGCGGGCGGCACGTCGACATCGCCATCGAAGGCGGCTTCGTGGGCATGGTCGACCGCGAAGATTTTGACGAATTTTTGCGCCTGCGTGCCGTGGGGCAGGGCGCGCAGCGCATCACGGGCACCTATCTGCGCATTGAACGCAGCGCGGCGGGCACCGAAGTGATCTACCGCGACAAGGCCAGCGGCGCCGAGGGCCGCCTTTTGACGCGCCTGATTATCGGCGCCGATGGTGCGCGCTCGAATGTGGCAAAAACCGAAGTAAAGGGCGGGGGCGAGATTCCTTACGTGATCGCCTACCACGAAATCGTCAAGGCCCCCTTGGCAAAAGCCGCCGCCAATGCCGACTATGACCCAACCCGCTGCGATGTGATCTATGACGGGCGCATCAGCCCAGATTTTTATGGCTGGATTTTCCCCCATGGCAAACATGCCAGTATTGGTATGGGCACGGGGATTGATGGGGTGGATTTGAAGGCCGCAACCGCGGCGCTGCGCCAATCATCGGGCCTTGCAGAGTGCGAAACCCTGCGCCGCGAAGGCGCGCCCATTCCGCTGCGCCCCTTGGATGTGTGGGACAATGGGCGCGATGTGGTGCTGGCGGGCGATGCGGCAGGTGTGGTCGCGCCCTCCTCTGGTGAAGGGATTTACTACGCTATGGTCGGCGGGCGCGTGGCCGCCACAGCGGCGCAAGCCGCGCTGGCTTCGGGGCGCGGGCGTGATCTGGCGCTTGCGCGCAAGATGTTCATGCGCGATCATAAAACCGTATTCCGCGTCTTGCGCCAAATGCAGGACGCCTATTACAAAAACGATGATCGACGCGAGCGGTTTGTGTCCCTGTGCCACGATCTGGACGTGCAGCGCCTGACTTTTGAGGCCTATATGAACAAAGAAATGAAGTTTTCCAAACCGCTGGCGCATTTGAAGATTGGGCTGAAAAATATGCTGCATCTGACGGGCTTGGTAAAGCCTGCCTATGTCTGACATGCGCGCGATGGATCGGGGCCAAGATGATCTGATCCCCGCCTATTTGGACGGGGTGCTGCAACCCTTGGGCAAGCTAGAGGTGCACCAGCGCGGCCTGCGCCACCCTGCGATTTCGGTTTTTATCATGGCCGATGATGGCAGTGGCCGCACCCTGATCCAGCGGCGCGCTGCGGGCAAATATCATACGCCCAAAATGTGGGCAAATGCCTGCTGCACCCATCCCCATTGGGGCGAAGATGCGCATAGCGCCGCAACGCGCCGCGTGGGACAAGAATTGGGGCTGCTGGCGCTGCCCTTGGTCCGCGCAGGCGGCCAAGAATATCGTGCCGACGTGGGCGGCGCGCTGACCGAACACGAAGTGGTTGATATTTTTGTCGGCCATCTGCCCCCCACCGCTGCCGTGCCCTTTAACCCCGCCGAAGTGATGGCGGTGGAATGGGTCACACTGCCAGACCTCGCCGCCCGCATTGCGGCCGCGCCGCAAGACTATACGCCGTGGCTGCAGATATACTTGGCCCAAGGCTGGGGCGAAATCGCCCTCCGCCCAAGCCCCCAAAGCGCAGCGTAAGGGCGCGGTTTCGGCAAAGCATGGGGCCCGCCGTCTTGCGGGGCATGGGCCCTGGTCGCACCTTTGTGCATCGGGCGATATGCGCATGAAACGGGCATGAAATCAAAACTGACCCAACCTTGACGCAGACAAGGGCGAGGGATAAGCCTGCTGTATTGGGCATTCGAAAGGATATATTTTGCAATTAAGCATTGATCGCCGCTTTTTCCCTGAAGATAAGACATGGGTCTCATTTGCTGTTGGTGCTGCGGTTGGAATGATTCCCGCCACAAAGGGCCTGCCGTCGATATCCCTGCTGCTTATCTCGTTGCTATATCTTTGGCAAAAACGAGATAGGCTATCTTTGAAATATCCTATTCCAATTCTTCAATATCTGGTCATCCAGTTCATTTTGGTTGCATGGCATGCTGGCGAGCTATTTGCAGTTGATATTCAGTCCTATTACATTTTGCTGTTTTTTGCTGTGCCCATAATTTATTTCTTTTTGGACGATTTCGAGATATCATCCAGCAGCGCTGTGTCAGGCATAATATTTGGTTTGTTCATTTGTGCGGGATTGATTGCGTATGATTACTACACGCAGTGGAACGGCCGCGCCTGCCGAGCGCCTGCATTTCAGTACAACGTCCTGCGGGGCGCAATCCAGTTCGTTGCTTTGGCAAGCATCTGCACAGCAGTCTTGACCAAACGGGGCCAATTTGGATGGCTGGCCGCAGCGTTGATTGGCCTTATGTTTTTGCTCGCTGGCCCGTTCATGGGCGCGCGCATGTCTTTTTATACTGTGTTTATGGTGGTGGGTTGCTTGGGCCTGTACTTCATCGTCAAACGGTTCTACGCGGCTGCCGTGAAACTCTCGCTAGCCGTCGTTGCGAGTTTTTCGCTATCGGTCTTTGTGGACACTGCGTCGGGTTGTAATTTCTTCGCGCGTGTGGCGAACAGTATGCAACTCATTTCGGACATGATGCCAAGGGGCGAAAACTTAGCGCCGAATGGGGTCGAAAATGCCGCACCTGAAGATACTGAACCCGCAATTGGGGGGCTAGAGAAACAGCCCGAAACTGGAATTGAACAGGTTATTTCGAAGCCTGCCGAATCGGCCGATGCCTCGTCTGCCTATAGGGCAATACTTTGGCGTGGTGCCATGAAATCTTTTGTGGAAAATCCTTGGTTTGGTACTGGTGCCGCAAATGAGACCAATGCGGTGAATTTTTTTGTGACGGACAACCATTTTCCAAACTCCCACAATCAGTACTTAAGTTGGGCGGTTTCAGGAGGCATTTTGGGATTGCTTTCCGCTTTCTTGTTCTGCTCTACTTTGTTTCTGATATCTACAGACAAATACTTGGGATTTATGTTCATGATGCCTTGGGCTGCTGGATCTCTGACTCTCTCCAGCCTAGCAGGAAGTGGAACATTTTCCGAGTTTTTGGTTACACTCATCGTTGTTTTGCACACGATAGGGGTAAAGAACGGAAGGTGGATTTTTGTGTTTAAGCCTAAGTCCTCTCAAATACCTTCTGGCGAATAAGGTATTTGGTACTGTAGCAGAAAATGATGCATTTGGAAAAAGGGGCGTCGCTGAAAGCGGCGCCCTTTTTTTGTTCACTTTAGCGGCGCTTATGCGGGCGGTCTTAAACCGTCAGCGAAACGTAAACCTGTGGCACCGTCTTGATTAAGGCGCAGCGTGGCGAAGGTTTACAAGCTTTGAAGTCAGCGCGTTGTTTCCGTCTCTGGACCCATCTCAAAATGCGCAACCAATCGAGCCCATCAAGCCAGCGCAAACAAATAACTTAAGTCTTCCAAAATAACCCTTGCGCAAGGCAGTTCGCGCAAATGCTGCGCATCCAGCCCTACCCCTGCAGCGTTCTGACCCCATAGCCTTCGCCGCGCGCTTTCATCGCGGCGACCGCGGCGATGCTGGCAGCTATGGTGGTGAAATAGGGGATCTTGTCCATCAGTGCCACGCGGCGGATGTCGCGGCTGTCGGCGATGGCTTGCGTCCCTTCGGTGGTGTTCATCACCAGCGCGATGTCGTTGTTCTTGAGCCGATCCACGATATTGGGCCGGCCTTCGTAAACCTTGCTGACCAGCGTTGCGGCAACCCCTTCTGATTTCAGCCATTTCGCTGTGCCTTCAGTGGCAACCAGTTCAAACCCCATTGCCACCAAATCGCGCGCGGCAGTGGCGAAGGCGGGCGTTTTGTCCATATCTTTAATTGATACGAACACGCGGCCGCTTTCTGGCAACGTCACGCCAGCCCCCATCTGCGCCTTTAGGAAGGCCAAGGCAAAGCTGCGATCCCAGCCCATCACCTCGCCTGTCGAGCGCATTTCTGGCCCCAAAACAGGGTCAACGCCAGGAAAGCGCGCAAAGGGCAAAACTGCCTCTTTCACCGAAAACCACGGTGTGATGGGATCAGCTAGGGTAAAGGCATCGGCTAAAGGCAGCACAGTATCTGGGCCAACGCCCGCCGCATAGGGCGCGCGCAGCGGGAAGTTGGCCATCGGTTCGCCCGCCATTAGGCGCGCGGCAATGGCGGCAATCGCGCTGTCGGTGGCTTTTGCCACAAAAGGCACTGTGCGGCTGGCGCGCGGGTTGACTTCCAGCACGAAAATCTCGCCATCTTTGATGGCAAACTGCACATTCATCAGCCCCACCACATTCAGTGCGCGGGCCATGGCGATGGTTTGCACCTTAAGTTCGTCAATAATCGCGGCGGGCAGCGAATGGGGCGGCAGGCAGCAAGCAGAATCGCCCGAATGAACGCCCGCCTCTTCGATATGTTCCATGATCCCTGCGACATGGACATTTGTCCCATCCGACAGCGCATCCACATCCACCTCGATCGCGCCCGAAAGATAACTGTCCAGCAGCACGGGGCTGTTACCTGACACTTGCACGGCGGTGGTGATATAGCGTTCTAGCTGCGCATCATCGCGGATTATCTCCATTGCGCGCCCGCCCAAAACAAAACTAGGGCGGATCACCAGCGGATAGCCCACATCTGAAGCCACGGCAAAGGCCTCGTCACGCGACCGCGCCGTGCCATTGTGGGGCTGCTTGAGGTTCAGCTTATGCAGCAGGCCTTGGAAACGTTCGCGGTCTTCGGCCAAGTCGATGGCATCGGGGGTGGTGCCCAAAATGGGAATACCTTCGGCATGCAGCGCATTGGCCAATTTGAGCGGAGTTTGCCC
Organism: Rhodobacter sp.; assembly: GCA_027490955.1. Lineage (GTDB taxonomy): Bacteria > Pseudomonadota > Alphaproteobacteria > Rhodobacterales > Rhodobacteraceae > Cypionkella. Next base: position 54,715 of record JAIXXB010000027.1, on the reverse strand, counting down.
GCCAAACTGCACGATCACCCCATGCAGCGTGCCATTTTCCTGCTCGACCCGTAGGATTTCCAGCACATGTTCCAAGGTCAAAGGTTCAAAATACAACCGATCCGACGTGTCATAATCGGTCGACACGGTTTCGGGGTTGCAGTTGACCATAATCGTTTCATAGCCCGCATCCGTCAGCGCATAGCAGGCATGGCAGCAGCAATAATCAAACTCGATCCCCTGCCCAATGCGGTTGGGCCCACCGCCAAGGATGACAACCTTTTTGGCACCCGTTGGGCGGCTTTCGCATTCCACATCGCCCATCGCGGGGGCTTCATAGGTGGAATACATATAGGGGGTCTGGGCCTCGAATTCGGCGGCGCAGGTGTCGATGCGTTTGAAGGCGGCCACAACGCCAAGGTTGCGGCGGGCGCGGCGCACTTGCCCTTCGTCGCGGCCCGTCAGTTTGGCCAAGCGGGCATCGGTAAACCCCATCATCTTCAGCGCGCGCAGGCCTGCTGCATCCACAGGCAGTCCGTCTTTGCGCACGCTTTCTTCTGTTTCGATAATCTCGCGGATGCGGGATAGGAACCACGGATCAAAAGATGTGATGCGGTTAATCTCGTCATCAGACAGCCCATGGCGCATGGCCTGCGCAATCACGCGCAAGCGGTCGGGTGTTTGCTTGGACAGCGCCGCCGTGATGGCGCTGCGCTCTGGCGCGCCAGAAATTGTGATTTCGTCAAACCCTGACAGGCCCGTCTCTAGGCTGGCCAGCGCTTTTTGCATCGATTCGTGGATGGTGCGGCCAATGGCCATCACCTCGCCCACCGATTTCATCGCCGTGGTCAGGTTGTTTTCCGAGCCTGGGAATTTTTCAAAGGCAAAGCGCGGGATTTTGGTGACGACATAGTCAATGCTGGGTTCAAAGCTGGCGGGCGTCACCTTGGTGATGTCATTATCGAGTTCGTCCAGCGTATATCCCACCGCCAGTTTCGCGGCGACTTTCGCAATGGGAAAGCCCGTGGCCTTACTGGCCAGCGCCGAGCTGCGCGAGACGCGCGGGTTCATCTCGATCACCACCATGCGGCCATCGGCAGGGTTGATCGCCCATTGAACGTTCGACCCGCCCGTTTCAACGCCAATTTCGCGCAGCACGGCAATGCTGCCATTGCGCATGATTTGGTATTCCTTATCGGTCAGCGTCAGGGCAGGGGCCACAGTGATGCTATCGCCCGTATGCACGCCCATCGGGTCGATGTTTTCAATCGCGCAGATGATGATGGCGTTATCGGCGGTGTCGCGCACCACCTCCATCTCAAACTCTTTCCAGCCCAGCAGGGATTCGTCGACCAAGATTTGCGCAACAGGGCTGGCTTCAAGGCCAGAACGGCAAATCGCCTCGTAATCATCGCGGTTATAGGCAACCCCGCCGCCCGTGCCGCCAAGGGTAAAGGCGGGGCGGATAATGGCGGGCAGGCCCACATATTCAATCGCAGCAAGGGCCGCGCGCACGCCTTCGGCAATGTCAAATTTGCCCGATGCCAATTTGGGGGCTGCAATGATGGTGGCTTTGGGGTTTTCCAGCCCAATCCTATCCATCGCCTCGCGGAACAGCTTGCGATCTTCGGCCATCTCAATGGCCTCGCGCTTGGCGCCAATCAGCTCGACCTTAAACTTCTCCAACACGCCCATATCCGCCAGCGCCAGCGCCGTATTCAGCCCCGTCTGCCCGCCCATTGTCGGCAGCAGCGCATCGGGACGCTCTTTTTCGATGATTTTGGCCACAACCTCGGGGGTGATCGGTTCGATATAGGTGGCGTCCGCTAGGGCGGGGTCGGTCATAATCGTGGCGGGGTTCGAGTTGACAAGGATCACCCGATACCCTTCTTCGCGCAGCGCCTTGCAGGCCTGTGCGCCTGAATAGTCAAACTCGCAGGCCTGACCAATGATGATGGGGCCCGCGCCGATGATCATGATCGATTTGATATCGGTTCTTTTTGGCATGGCCAGCCCCCTGATGCGCAAACTTGGCGGGTTATAGCCGCGATGCGGCGGGGCGCAAGGGGGGATGTGGGCCAGCGGCGGTTTGGTGGTGATGCGGGCAGGGGTTTGCACCCTTGCCCTTTGCGCGGCCAATATGGCCGCCTTTGGCAGCATGTTTGCAGGTCAGCCGCGCGGGCAGGTGGGCGCGCAAAAGGAAAGGGCCGCAAGTTTCCCTGCGGCCCTTGATTGGATAGCGGCTGGGCTTACGCCTCGCCCACGGCCTTTTCGGCGGCCTTGATGGCCGCAGCGCGCGCCTTGACCGCATCGCCAATTGGCGGGCCTTGGAAGCGGCGGTTTTCCACCGCGAACCAAACGACCAGTGCCAGCGCGACAAAGCCAAGGATCACGTAAAGCACCCGCTCATTTGGTGGTGCGACTGCGATGAACAAGATCACAGCCATACCGACGATCGCCAAGACAGTGACCAGCTTATAGACACCTGCCGACATCGCCCAAGGGCCGGGGTTTTGCCATTTGCTGGTGCCATAGGCGAATAGGCCAGCAACCAGTGGAATGGTGAAGGACAAGAACAAGAACACCAGTGTCGAGTTCACAACGATCACATAGATCGACGTGCCATCCAGCTTGATCGACAGTGCCAGCAGCACATACAGGATGCACAGCACAGCCGATGTCCAAATTGCCGCAACAGGCGTGCGGTATTTGGGCGAAACTGTGGCCAGCGCCTTGGACGCACCCGGCACACCATCATCGCGCGAAAAGGCAAACAGCATACGGCTGGCCGACGTCACGGTTGCCAGACCGCACAGCAATTGCGCGATGAAAATGCCCAAATACAGAACAGTCTTCAGGCCCGCAGGAAGAATTGCATCCATCGTGCCAAAGAACATGCCCCAGCCTTGGCCAGCGGCCACGGCCATATCAGGGATCGCCAGCGTGATCGAGCAGATCATCACCCAGCCCACGATCGACGACCAGAACACAGCCGACACGATACCCTTGGGCACCGAGGTGGCGGCATTCTTGGTTTCTTCCGAGGTATGCGCCGAGGCGTCATAGCCCGTGATCGTGTAGACAGGCAGCAAAAGGCACAGCAAGAACAGATAACCCAAATTGTCCGATGCTGGGAACACGCCGCCGCCTGCATCACCCGAATAGTTGGTGAATGTCCACAGGCGCGAGATATCGATCGCGGGGGCGAAATACAGGCAGGCCAGCACCAGAACAGCCGTGGTGGCGAAAATGATGTAGCCCGAAATATCGGTCAGCATCGTCGTCACTTTAATGCCCAAATGGTTGAACAGCGCTTGGATCGCGGTGATCACCGCCACAAACACCACAACCTGCATGTCCGTGCCAGTAAAGCCAATCAGCCCGCCAAAGGTGCCTGCAAAGAAATAGGCCGTGCCGATGTTGATTGCGCCCAAAACGGTGATCAGGCCCAAAAGGTTCAGCCATGCCGTCAGCCAGCCCCAGAAACGCCCGCCAAGGATGGATGCCCAATGATATAGCCCCCCCGCAGTTGGGAAAGCCGAGGCGATTTGTGCCATGGCCAGCGCGAACATGCCCGAAAGCAAGCAGCCCACAATCCAGCCAATGCCAGCGCCCGCGCCGCCCACCGAAGAGATGGCCTGCGCGAAGGAGTTGATCCCCCCCGACAAAATACAAATGATCGAAAACGAAATGGCAAAGTTGGAAAACTTTGACATGGAACGCGATAGTTCTTGGGCATAACCCATACCGTGCAGGACTTTGATATCCTCCTGCCGATCCTTATCTGTGTAATCGTCCGCAGCCATACTTATTCCCTCCAGCCCTTTGGGCCTAAGTTTCATTATTGATTTCGATGCCAGCCACGGCCCAATGCCGCGCCTGCCAATAGCTAAAACTTTAAAAATGCGTCTGGCAAGCATTCTTTGGACTTGGCTTTGCATTTTCACCAATAGGTTGAATGGCACGCGGGGCTTTGGGGGATTTGTGCAAAATTTGCGCGCAGGGCTTGGCCAGCACTGGCCCTTGGGCGGGCCATGCCCTAGGTTCTGTGGCAAGGGGCGCAGGTGGTATATGCGCCCAAAAGGGGCGCTGCGGTGATTTTACTGGAAGATGGACCTTATGGCGCGCCAGCGCTGTTTGATCGCCCCTTGCGGCGCGTCATGGCCTATGACTTGGCCGATGTTCCCGCAGCCTTGGCGCATCTGGACCGCGCGCGCGCGGACGGCGCATGGGTGGCAGGCTATCTGGCCTATGAGGCAGGCTTTGCCTTTGAGCCGCATTTATTTGATATGGCAGGCGATTTGGGTGGGCGGCCCTTGCTGGCCTTTGGCATTTATGACGCGCCCAGCGATGCCGCGCCCGCCTTGGCGCAGGCGCGCGATGGCGCATCTGACGTGGCCGTCACCGCGGCCGCACCATTGATCAGCTTTGACGCATATACCCGCGCCTTTGATACTGTAATGGCATACATAGCGGCAGGCGATTGCTACCAGATCAACCTGACCTTTCCCTTGGCCGCGCGGCTGATGTCGGGCACGCCGCTGGGCCTTTACGGCGCTATGACCTTGCGGCAAAAGGTTGGGCATGGGGCCTTTGTCGATCTGGGGCAGGGGCCGATTTTGGCCTCGCGCAGCCCAGAGTTGTTTTTGCGCACCTCTGCCGCGGGGCGGATCGAGGCGCGCCCGATGAAGGGCACAGCGCCGCGCGATAGCGACCCTGTGCTGGATGCCGAACTGGCCGAAGCGCTGCGTGCCTCGGCCAAGGGTCAGGCCGAAAACCTGATGATTGTGGATCTGCTGCGCAACGATATTGCCCGCATTTCGCGCGTGGGTTCGGTAAAGGTGCCGACCCTGTTTGGCATCGAAACCTACGCCACCTTGCATCAAATGGTCAGCCGCGTGGTGGGTGATTTGCTGCAACCGCCTTCGATGGCTTCGGTCATGCCTGCGCTTTTCCCCTGCGGCTCGATCACAGGCGCGCCGAAAATCCGCGCCATGCAGATCATTCGGCAGGTCGAAACTGCCCCCCGCGCAGCCTATTGCGGGGCCATCGGCTGGATGGGGCCAGACGGGGCATCTTCCTTTTCCGTGGCGATCCGCACCTTGCAAATCGCGCGGCCAGAGACAGGGCCAAACATAGGGTCAAACATAGGGCCAAACACAGGACAAGAGATTTTGCTAAACGTCGGTGGCGGTGTGGTGCAAGACAGCACCGCAGCGGGGGAATGGGAGGAGGCGCTGTGGAAAGCACGCTATTTCAGCACGCTGCCGCAAATGGCGTCAGGCTGATTGAAACGCTGGGCTGGGATGGCGCGCAGCTTGTGCGGCTGGATGGGCATTTGGCGCGGCTGGCAAAAGGCGCGGCGATGCTGGGCTATCCTTGCGATATCGGGGCGGTCCGCGCGGCATTCCAGGCGGCAGGGCAGGGCGCACCCGCCCGATTGCGCCTGACCATGGGCGCGCGCGGCGATATCGAGGTGACCACTGCCCCCATGCCTGCCGCAAAACCGCTATGGCGCGTGGGGCTGGCAGAGGCGCGCCTGAACAGCGCCGATCCTTATCTTCGCGTCAAATCCACCCACCGCCCTGCCTATGACGCTGCCCGCGCCGCCCTGCCAGCGGGGCTGGACGAAGTGGTATTGCTGAACGAGGCGGGCGAGGTGGCGGATGGATCGATCTCGACGCTGTTTTTTGATCGCGGCGCTGGGCTGCGCACACCGCCCTTGTCCAGTGGCGCCTTGCCCAGTGTGCTGCGCGCCGAACTTGCGCTGCCAGAAGAACCCCTGCGCGCAGCCGATCTGCCCCATGTCAAACTCTGGCTGGGCAATTCGCTGCGCGGGCTGATCCCAGCGGTTTGGATCGCCCCTTAACTTTCATTCAGGCCCAAATATCCAAAACCTGCACTTGGGACAAAGGGCGGAATTGGATAATTAAGCCAATGTGAAAGGCCAAAGGCTTGACTTCGCGGCGCGCAAAGTATGTATCGGGGCCAAGTTTTCACACAGACGGGGTTTCCCATGCACGCCTATCGCAGCCACACTTGCGCCCAGCTTCGCGCCGCCGATGTCGGATCCGAGGTGCGCCTTTCGGGTTGGGTGCATCGCGTGCGCGATCACGGCGGGGTGTTGTTTATCGATTTGCGCGACCATTATGGCATCACGCAGGTTTTGGCCGACAGTGACAGCCCCGCCTTTGCCGATATCGAAAAGCTGCGTGCAGAATGGGTGATTTCCATCGACGGGCGGGTTAAGGCGCGCGATGCGGCGCTGGTCAACCCCAAAATCGCCACGGGCGAAGTGGAAGTCTATGCCACAGGCCTGCGCATTTTGGGTGCGGCGGAAGACCTGCCCATGCCCGTGTTTGGCGATGTGGATTACCCCGAAGAAACCCGCCTGACCTATCGCTTTTTGGATTTGCGCCGCGATAAGCTGCACAACAATATGATGCTGCGCAGCAATGTGGTGCGGTCGATGCGCAAGCGGATGTGGGATCAGGGGTTCAACGAATTTCAAACCCCGATCATCACCGCCTCTAGCCCCGAAGGCGCGCGCGATTTTCTGGTGCCTTCGCGCCTGCACCCGGGCAAGTTCTATGCCCTGCCGCAAGCGCCGCAGCAGTTCAAACAGTTGATCATGGTGTCAGGCTTTGACCGCTATTTCCAAATCGCGCCGTGCTTTCGCGATGAAGACCCCCGCGCCGACCGCAGCCCGACTGATTTCTACCAGTTGGATGTCGAGATGTCCTTTGTGACCCAAGAAGATGTGTTCGCCGCCGTGCAGCCCGTCATTCAGGGGATTTTTGAAGAATTCGCACCATCAAAGAAAACCTATGCCGATTGGCCGCTGATCGCCTATCGTGATGCGCTGAAATGGTATGGCAGCGATAAGCCCGATCTGCGCAACCCGATCAAAATGCAGGATGTGTCCGAACATTTCCGTGGCTCGGGCTTTGCCATTTTCGCCAAACTGCTCGAGCAAGACGGCAACGAAGTGCGCGCCATTCCTGCGCCCAAGGGGCCTAGCGGAGAGCCTGTGGGCCGCAAATTCTGCGACCGCATGAATGCCTTTGCCCAATCCCAAGGCCTGCCAGGCATGGGGTATATCTTTTGGCGCGATGCCGAGGATGGGTCGGGCATGGAGGCGGCTGGCCCCTTGGCCAAGAACATCGGGCCCGAGCGCGCCGAGGCGATCCGTGTGCAACTGGGCCTTGAGAAAGGCGATGCGGCGTTTTTCTTGGGCGGGCGGCCCGAGGCGTTCGAGCCAACCGCAGGGCGCGCGCGCAATGTGATTGGCGAGGAATTGGGGCTGACCGAGCAAAACTGCTTTAAATTCGCTTGGATCGTCGATTTCCCGATGTATGAGAAAACCGACGAAGGCACGATTGATTTCAGCCATAATCCGTTTTCCATGCCACAAGGCGGGCTGGACGCGCTGAACGGCGATCCGCTGACCGTTTACGCCTACCAATACGATCTGGCCTGCAACGGGTATGAGCTGATTTCGGGCGGCATCCGCAACCATAAACCCGAAATCATGTATAAGGCCTTTGAACTGGCAGGCTATCCCGCATCCGAAGTGGACAAGCGTTTTGGCGGCATGGTCAAGGCGTTCAAATACGGCGCGCCGCCCCATGGTGGCTGCGCAGCGGGGATTGACCGCATTGTGATGCTGCTGGCGGATGAGGCCAATATCCGCGAGGTGATCATGTTCCCGATGAATCAACGCGCCGAAGATTTGCTGATGGGCGCGCCGTCTGAACCTTTGGTGAAACAGTTGCGCGAACTTAACCTGCGCGTGGTTCCGAAAGAATCTTAATGCCGCCGCTTTACGCCGCCTCTGTGCCTGTGTTTTTGCATTACATCGCGCGGATGCAGGCGCTGGCGGCGCGGGCAAGTGATGCCAATTTGCAGGCGCGGCTTGCCCCTGACATGTTTACGGGCGGCCAGCAAATGGCCACGGCGGCGGGATTTGCCCTGCGGGTGGCCTTTCCGCTGGCTGGGCGCGCGGCTCCTAAAATGGCGATGCATGGGGTGGACCGCGCGGGTCTGGCGCAATGCTTTGCCGATGTGGCCGCGGCGCTGGCCGCCCTTGATCCTGCCGATTTTACAGGGGCCGAGGGGCGCGAGATTGCCCACCGCGCGGGATTTGCCAATTTGCGCCAATCGGGGGCCGATTTTTTGCATCTGTTCGGCATGCCCAATTTTATCTTTCACAGCGCGATGGGCTTTGCCGTGCTGCGCGCCGAGGGGCTGGAGATCGGCAAGGCCGATTTTGACGGGCTGCACGATTATCCCGCAGGGTTTCGGTTTTAGCACGCCATATTTGCCAGCTTGCCTTTGCGCCTTGCGCGCGGCACACATGTGCAAAGATGGGGGGCGCGATATGGGCGAATTGGGGCGAGAGGTAACAAATTGGGCCCAACCGCCGCGCCCGAATGCCCCCGTTTTGCAAGGGCGCTTTGCACGGCTAGAGCGGTTCGAGGCCGCCCATGCCGCCGATTTATTCGAGTCCTTTAACGGCCATGATGCCCTTTGGGATTACATGCCCTATGGCCCGTTTCACGCAGCCTCTGCCTATCACCGCTGGGCCAAAGATACCGCGCTGGGCGATGAGCCGTGGTTTTATGCGATCCGCGATCATAGCACGGGGCATTTGGGGGGCGTGGCGAGTTTTCTGAACATCGTGCCCAGCCATGGCAGCATTGAAATTGGCCATATCTGCCTTGCCCCATCTATCGCGGGCACGCGGGTATCTACCGAAGCCTTGGCGCAAATGATCGCTTGGGCGTTCGAGGCGGGCTATCGCCGCGTGGAATGGAAATGCAATGCGCTGAATATTCCATCGCGCTATGCCGCGCAGCGCTTGGGCTTTTCCTATGAGGGCGTGTTTCGTAACCATCTGATCGTCAAGGGGCGCAACCGCGATACCGCTTGGTTTGCCATGACCGATGCAGAATGGCCTGCCCTGCGCGAGGCCTATGGCGCATGGTTTTCCCCGCGCAATTTTGATGCCGAGGGGCGGCAAATAGAACGTTTGTCCGATTTAACGCGGCTGGTCTGCGTGGCCTTTGATCCTGTTTTGGTTGGCTGATGCGGCGCTAAATCCCCCGTTCTTCCAGCATATCGCGCAGCCGTTGGTTGACCAAATCGCGCAGACGGCGAAACGATTGCGCGCCCATGTCTGCGTCTTTTGCTGCACCCCTGTCAGATGCAGACCCTGCGGCAGATCCGCCCGCCTGTTCTGATCCGCATCGCAGCATCTCATCGCGGGCCGCCGTCTGTAACGCGCCATCGCCCAAGCTGCCCGCGATCCCGTCCAGCAGCCCCGCGACATAGCGCGTGCGGGCGCGCAGCAGCGGCGCATCCCCCGTATCTGCGGGGATCGAAAGGGTTTGCGCGGCAAAATCCAGATCGTCTTTCAGCGCCATACGGTCGGGCTGAGGGCTGGGCGCGCGGTCTGGCAGCAACAACAGCGGCAGGGGCGCTGGAAAATGTTCCACCAACAGCGCGCGGAAATCGGCGATATTTGGCAAAGGCTTTTCGATAAACACATCAGCCCCCGCCGCCCGCGCGCCCGGCGCAAGTTCCCCCTGCCCAGACACGGCTATCAGCAACGGTGGGCGATGCGGCGCTTGGGCCAGACGTGCAATCAGCCCTTCGCCGCGCCCATCGGGCAGGCCCAGATCAACCATCACAATATCAGGTTGGTACAGACGCAGATGCGTGTCGGCACTGTCCAAATCGGCGGCGCGGCGCAGGCGCAGGCCAAGGCTGCGGGCATAAAGGCGCATCACCTCAGACGCATAGCGGCTGTCTTCGACCAGCATCAGCGTAGGCATCCGCACGGGCGTTGCTGCACCAAAGGCGCGCGGCACCATACGCGGCGCGCCCACCATATGGGGTGGCAGCGGCGGAATATCGGGTGAAAAAGGGTCGGGCATGGCGTTGTCCTTCCTGTGATTCCCGCAATCTTGCCACATCATCCCTAACGCCGCGTTAAGGCGCGGCTCCCCTGCGACCATCCTGCCCCTTGCGCGGGCCGCCCCCACCCCCCTATATGGCCCAAAGCGGAGGCCCAAATGATCGGACGTTTGAACCATGTCGCCATCGCCGTCCCCGATATCGAGGCGGCGGCGGCGCAGTATCGCGGCACTTTGGGCGCATCGGTGCGCCCTGCGCAGGATGAACCTGCCCATGGCGTGCGGGTGGTCTTCATTGATCTGCCCAATACAAAGATTGAACTTCTGACCCCCTTGGGCGAGGCCAGCCCGATTGCGGGGTTTTTGGAAAAGAATCCGTCGGGCGGCATCCATCATATTTGCTACGAGGTGGAAGATATTCTTGCCGCGCGCGATCATTTGCAGGCATCGGGTGCGCGGGTGCTGGGTGACGGGACGCCGAAAATCGGCGCGCATGGCAAGCCCGTGCTGTTTTTGCACCCCAAAGATTTCAACGGCTGCTTGGTAGAATTGGAGCAAGTATGACCATCACCGCGGCCCTTGTGCTGTTTGCCTCGCTTTGGTTTTTGACTTTGTTTTGCGTTCTGGCGATCCGATTTGAAAGCCAAGAAGAGGCGGGCGAGGCCGAGGTTGGCACCCCCAGATCTGCCGCGCCTGCCAGCTTTAGCTTTAAGCGGAAGGCGCGGGTGACAACTGTGGTGACCTTTGTGATTTGGGCGCTGCTTTATGGGGTGATTTCGTCAAAGTTGATCACCATCGACAATATGGACGTGTTTGGGATCATGTCCCATGTGCCCCCTGCGGGCGGCTAAACGCGCCGAGCGCATTGATTTTCGCGGCAGTTATGGCGTAACTTGCCAACCATGGGTTGCAATGGGGGGCAAGGGATGCTGCGCGTTTTGGTGTGCTGTGGGGTCTGGGCGCTGGGCCTTAGTGGGCACTGCGCCAGCGCGCAAAGCCGTGCTGCCTATCTGGCGCAAGAACTATCCCCGCGCTGCGAGGCGGGTGATTTAACCGCTTGCACGGGCTTGGGCTGGTTGCAAGAATCGGGGCAGATTGGCGAAAGGGATGCCGCCGCTGCGCAACAGCTTTATGCCAAGGCCTGTGATGGCGGGGCTTTGGGCGGCTGCATTGCGTTGGGTGATCTGTACAAATGGGGCACGGGGGTGGCGCAGGATTATGCCCGCGCGGCCGCTTTGTTTCAGCGCGCCTGCGATGCGGGCGATGCCTATGGCTGCTATAACCTTGGTTCTATGGCGGATTTGGGATTTGGCCAAACGGCCGATCCCAATTTGGCCGCGCGTTTGTATGGCATGGCCTGCGAGGGGGGCGAAATGGCCGCTTGCCATGCGATGGCATTCAACCAAGAGGCGGGCGTGACTGTGGCACTCGATTTGGCAGGGGCAGCCGCCCTGTATCAGCGGGCCTGCGAAAAGGGCTATGCCGCCTCTTGCACGCGCTTGGGCATGATGGCGCAGGACGGGCGCGCTATGGCAGCGGATGCTGCAAAAGCCTTTGCTTTGATGGGCCGCGCTTGCCATTTGGGCGATATATGGGATGGTTGTTTGGCCTATGGCCAAATGGCCGCCGAAGGGCGCGGCGTGGCCGTTGATTTTGCGCTGGCGCGTCAGGTGTTCACGCGCAGTTGCGATGATGGCGCGATGGATGGCTGTATGGCCTTGGCGGTGATATATGAAAAGGGGCAGGGCGTTGCTGCCGAACCTGCCCGCGCCCGCGCGCTGTATTCTATGGCCTGTGACGCGGGCTGGGATGCGGCCTGCACCGCGCGCGATCTGGTCAAATGACGCGCTAAATCACCGCCCCGTGCCGTTTTCGCCCCTGTAAGCCATGGAAAATATGGGTATAGGTCGCAACCCCCAGCACAGGGATAATCAGGTTCAGCAGCGGGATGGACAACGGGATTGCCATAAAAATCCCCGCCAGCCAAATCTTGCCACCATGGGCTTTGCGCAGGGCTTTGGCCGCCGCCTTGTCCATGCGGCGCGAAGAGACCAGAGCAAAATACTCGCGCCCCAAAAGATACCCGTTCACCGCCCAAAAGACCAAAGGTGCAAAGGGGCCTGCCATCAGATACAAGATCAGCGCAGGCACATTGACGGCGATGACTAAGCCTAGGAAATTTATGCCAGATTTCAGACCTTCGTAAAACCCTTGGCCCTGCGCGGCGGGCAGGCTGGGGTAATGGCGGCTTTCTACGGCATCGGCCACCTCGTCCAAAAACATGCCCGAAAACACCGAAGCTACGGGAATCATTAGAAAAACCGACAGGCCCAACATCATCGCAAAGCCGCCCCAAGACAGGATCGCGGCCAACCCATCGACCCCGCCGATAAAGGGCAAATCCACTGTGTCGGGGGCAAAGGCAAATACGGCCTGAGAGAACCCCCAAGTAATTGCCGCCAATAAGGCCAGCGCAAGCGCTGCGCCAAGCAAGATCACCTTCAGAAAAGCGGCCGAGCCCATCTGCCCCAAGGCGCTGAAAAAGCTGGAAAAAATCAGACTCATTCTGTGATCCATTCTATGATGCGGGCAGGGTCGGGGCGGGGGCGATCAGGGGTGTCTTCGCCCACCGCGCCGATGTGGATAATGCCAGCCACAGACTGGCTGGGCTGCGCATGAAAGGCTTGATGTGCAAAGACCGCGTCATGGGCCACCCAGCCTGTCAGCCATTGGGCGGCCCAACCTGCGGCCGAGGCGGCGTTAACGATATTCATGCACAGGGCTGCGGCAGAGGCCACTTGTTCGCTGGTGGGAACCTTATGCGGGATCATGGGGGCCGAGATGACCACCACGGCAAGATGTGATCGTTCAAACTGCCCGCGCCCCTTGCCTATTGCCACATCGTCCAGCCCCAATTCTTGGCCACGTTTTTCGGCCAAAGCGGCCAGCCGCAACAGCGCCGCGCGCTGCAAAACCAAGACGCGCCAAGGGGTTAGCATACCATGATCGGGCACACGCAGCGCGGCGTTCAAAATGGGTTCTAAGGCTGCGCGATCAGGCACCTGCCCGTTGAAGGTTTTGGCGGGGTAGGAACGGCGGCGCGCCAGAAAGTCAAACGCGGCAGGGTTTGCGGGATGGGGCATCATGCTCTCCTTTGGCTGCATAGCACCCAAGATTGGCGGCGGGGTCAAGGGTGGATGGGGGGAAATAGGTTAACGCGGCGGGGCGGATGGGCGGTGTATGGTTTGCGTCTGGCATGTGTCTGGCATGCGTATGGCATCTGTCCCGACACGCCGCACATGGGTGAGGGGCACAACATGCCCCCGTGTTCAAGGCGAAACGGCGGGGCCAAATCGTGAGATGAAGAAGCAGAACCAAAAACAGACCAAGGGCATTTTGGCCGACATGGCCGCGCTTGGGGCAGAAATGGCCGCCCAAGTCCCACCGCGCGTCCCCCGCGCGTGCCCCCGCATGTCACCCCGCCTGCGCGCACCAATGCGGTGGAATGGCGGAAGGGGGTGTTCTAGGATAAAGCCACCACTGCCCCCGAAATTGGCCGCGCCACTGCGGCCGTGGCACAGGTTTTGGCATAGGCGTTGGCATAGGCCGTGGCAAAGGCGTTGGCAGATGGGCTGGGCGTTGCCAAATCGCGGCGGGTGTTGGTGCGGGGGGCGGCGAGTAAGGATCAGGTGTTTTGGTTGCCCTGAGAGGGCGGGGGCAGGCGCGCCGCCCCCAACGCCCCCCTATTTCCGTTCAATCCGATAGCTTCCCTCTGGCAAATCCAGCGCCGCGGCCAAATCTTGCACTTGGCGCAGCGATAGGGTGATGGTCATTTCGGTTTCGGTCAATTCGTCCAACTGGCGCAGCACCACGCAATCTTCGAACGCCTCAATCGTGATGTCTTCTTGCAGGGCGTTTTCGGGCGCGCCTTCGTCGATCAGGGTGATGATGCTGGCGTCAAAATCGTGCTCGATGGTGAACATGGGGGCCTCCTTTGGGGCCATTTCACAATGATTTGTGTCATTTGTCGCGCGGAAAATTGCCAAGCTGCGGCCAGCGCGGCTATAGTTGCGCCATGAGGATAAGTCAGATCATGTTTGCGGTGGCTTTGATGGGCGGGCTGGCAGGATGCGGGGTTACCTTTGCGCCGCCCAGTGGGCAAATCACAGCCCCCCGCCTGCCGCCGCGCATTGCCGCGCAAAACTTTGTCGCCGTGGTCGAGATGGTCGAACCTGTGGCCGAATCGGTCTGCCTTGGCGCGGGCACGCAAAAGAATTGCGATTTCCAGATTGCCATTGATGGGCGCGCAGGCATGCCGCCCAATGCCTTTCAAACAGTCGATGATGCGGGCCGCCCGATCATCGCCTTTACCCTGTCGCTGATTGCCACCGCGCAAAACCGCGACGAGTTGGCCTTTATCATGGGGCATGAGGCGGGGCATCACATTGCAGGGCATCTGGCGCGGCAGCAAGACAGCGCGATGCGGGGTGCCGTGCTGGCAGGGGTGATGGCACAGGTCAGCGGGCTGGACAGCGCGGCAGTTGACCGCGCGGCGGAACTTGGCGCGGGCATTGGCGCGCGCCGCTATTCGAAGGATTTTGAATTAGAGGCTGACCTGATCGGCACGCGGATCGCCCTTGCAGCGGGATATGACCCTGTTTTGGGGGCTGCTTTCTTTGACCGCCTGCCTGATCCTGGTGATCGCTTTTTGGGCACGCATCCGCCCAATGCCAGCCGCAAGGCGCTGGTGCGGGCCGAAACTGCGCGCCTGCGGGGGCCATAGGCTATGTTGCAGATCGAAGATGTGCTGCGCGACCGCGGCTCGCGCTATGCGGTATCGGGCGGGTTGGTTGCAGGGCGGGCAGGGGCTGCGGCCTTTTTGGATCAGGTGAAGCGGCCCAAGAAATTTGCCAAGGCCACGCATCATTCTTGGGCCGCTGTGTTGCAGGGCGAGGCCGTGAAACATGACGATGGCGAGGCGGGCGCAGGGGATGTGATTTTGCGCATGATCCAGCGCGAGGGGTTGGAAAACCACATCATCGTTGTCACCAGATGGTATGGCGGCGTACATCTGGGCGGCGACCGATTTGCCCATATCGTCACCTGCGTTCGTGCCTATCTTCAGGCGCTGCGGTGCTAGGCGAGGCGCAGATCACCGCCTGACTAGGGGCGCATTGCGGCATCTGATTGGTCGCGCTTTTGCACAATGCGCTGGGTGATGAATTCTGCCAGCGCGCTGACGGCGGGGCTTGGGCGCGCGGTGCACAAAAGGGCCAGCTCTGCCTCTGCCAAGCGGGGAAAATCTGCCAGCATCACCACGCCGCTGGGCACCAGCGCCTTGGGCATCACCGCATAGCCCAGCCCCGCGCGCACCGCTGCGGCCAGTCCCGCAAAAGAGGGCGAGGTGAACACCCCCGTCCATGCCGCGCCTGCCCCATCCAGCGCCACAGTGGCCCTGTTGCGATAGACGCAAGGTGCAGGGCTGATGCACAGCGGGATGGGGGCGCTTTGAACCTCGGCAAAGGGGCGCGCGCGGCTGGGGGCGGCCACCCAAACCAAATGCTCGCGCCACAAGGGCACGCTGCCCGCATAGGGCTGCAACGGGTCTTGTTTCACAATGATCAAATCTTGCGTGCCTGCCAAAAACTCTTCGACCAAAGGCAGGGTCAATTGGCAGGTCACATGCAATTCCACCCGCTGATGGGCGGCGGCAAACAGCCCCAGAATTTCGGGCAAATAGGCCGAGGCAAAATCTTCGGGGCTGCCGAATTGCACAATGCCTTCCAGATCGGGGCGGCGAAAACGGGTCAGCATGGCATCGGCGGCATCGACCATGGCCCGCGCATGGCCAAGCAGACGCTCGCCCTCGTCGGTCAGGCGCACATGGCGCGTGGTGCGATCCAAAAGCCTGCGGCCAAAGGTGTCTTCCAGTTTGCGCATCTGCCCCGAAATCCCCGATTGCGAGCGCCCCACCAGCGCGCCCGTGCGCGAAAAACTGCGGGTTTCGGCCAGCAGGATAAAGCTGCGCAGCACGGCGGTGTCGATATCATACATGGGCAGACCTTTGCGGTGATTTATGCGTTTGACTGATAAATCAAATATAAATTTCCAATTTCACTTTTCAATCGGGCTTTGGCATGGCTGCGCCCCATACCCATGCGAAAGGGACATCATGGACAGTATTTTGATTGAAAACCTTATCTCGCCCATCACGATGGCATTCTTGTTGGGGATTCTGGCAACCCTGATCCGATCTGATCTGGAAATACCCGAACCTGTGATCCGCATCTTTGCGATCTTCTTGTTGTTTTCCATCGGGCTGCAAGGCGGGCGCGAGTTGGCGGGGGTGAGCTTTGCGGACATCCTCTCGGCCTTGGCTGTGGCGGTGGCCATCGTGCTGTTGGTGCCGCTGGCGGCGTTCTTTGTGGCGCGGTATGCAGTGGGGCTGGATATTGTCAATGCGGCAGGGGTCGCGGCGCTGTATGGGTCGGTCTCGTCGGTGACCTTCCTTGTGGCGCGCAGCTATGCCGAGGCGCAGGGTGCGCCGATGCAGGGCTATATCACGGGGTTGGTGGCCCTGCTGGAATTGGGGATTTTAGCCGCGCTGTTTTATGGCCGCTTGGCGCTGGCGCGGGCATCGGGGGCGGCAGGTGCGCCGCTGTCGGCCATTTTGATGGAAACGCTGCGCGGGCGCGGATTGCTGCTGCTGGGCGGCGGTTTGGTGATTGGCGCTGCATCGGGCGAGGCAAATTTTGCCAAAATCGAGCCGTTCTTTGTGGATTTGTTCCGCGGTGTGCTGGTGCTGTTTCTTTTGGAAATGGGCATGACGGCGGGGCGGCAATTGCAGGGATTTGCCGCTGTGGGCGCGCGGATGGCGGCCTTTGGGCTGGCCATGCCCTTGGTCAACGGGTTCTTCGCCACGGGCCTTGCCACGGCCTTTGGCCTGCCGCTGGGATCTTGCTTTGTGCTGGGGGCGGTGGCGGCCTCGGCCAGCTATATCGATGCCCCTGCGGCTGTGCGCGCCACCTTTCCCGCGGCCAACCCGTCGATTTACCTGACGGCATCGCTGGGCATCACCTTTCCCTTCATGTTGATTGCGGGGGTGCCGATCATCTGGCAGATGGCGCGGTTTTGGCAGGGGCTTTAGCCGTCTTGCCCAAGCGGCGGCGCGCCGCTACCCTGCCCCCATTTGGCCAAGGAGGCGGCTGCGATGGAATGGTTCAGGGCCGAGATACGGCGCATCGGCAACACGGCGCGCTGGTCTTATGAAGGTTGGGTTTCCGCATGGTCGCGCGAGAAATCCTTGCGGCAATGGACGGCGGTCAATGCGCTGTCCATTGCCCTGTCTTTGGCGGTGGAGATGACCACGGGCGAGAGGGCCTTGATCTATGCTTTGGGTATTTTGGTGCTGGCCGCCGAATTGATCAACACCGCGATTGAAGAGGTGGTCGATTACATTTCAACCGATATCGACCCGCGCGCCAAACGCGCCAAAGACGCAGGCAGCGCCGTGGTGGCGCTGGTGGCCCTTGCGGGCGGTGTGGCTTGGGCAGTTATTTTGCTGGGCTAAGGCGGCGCTGGCGGCGCAGATGCATGCGGTAAATGATGGGTGCCAGCACATAGTCATAGGCCGCGCACAGGCTTGGGTAGATCACAGGCCAACGTGCCGCGCGGGCCAGCCAGCGCCAACGGGGCAGGGCGGCCCAAATGGCGATAAACCCATCGATCCCCACCAGCAACTTGCCATGTTGCAGCACATGCAATCGGCGCGCGGCGGTGTCGGCATCCAGCCCAAAGCTGCTGTGTTCAGCCAGCCCGCAGAACTGCATATCCGCCCCGCCTGCCGCGCGCGCATAAACCCCCATCTCGCGGGCGCAAATGGGGCAAGTGTCGTTGTAAAGGATGCGGATGGGCGCGTTGTTAATCATGAAGGAAAGATAGAGCGCGCGGAGAACATAGCAAGGCCAAGGAACAGCATTAACAACGTGGTAAATTGTTATTGACCAGAGTTTCTTTTTTAATTATTCGCCTCCTAGTTGTGCATTAACAATAAATTTTGGGAGTATGACGATGAAGAAACAATTGCTGCAGAACGGCAGGATATCTTTTGTTGTATTTGCGGTCGTTGCCGTTGCGGCTTGTTCGCCCACTTCGGCCACGAAGCAGCTTGATGCGCCTGTTGTGGCGGTGTCTATGAAAGCTGGCTCTGGTGCGCCAGAGGTGCGCAGACTTGTGACTGTGCCTGTCGAAGCGAAGGCAGCGGGCGCTTCAGTTGCGGCCGATTGCACACTCACGTCGGTCTTTTACTCGGCTAATTTCACGGCCCCTGCCAATCTGAAACTGCCAGATTATGGCAAGGCAAGCCCAGCCGTGACCGTTTCCTGTTCGGGTGCGGCTGGACAAGGCGAAAAAACGGCAAATGCGATCAGCGTCGATGCACGTAATTCTTCTATGGCAGGGGCAATCCTTCTTGGGCCGCTTGGGGCAGGCCTAGTCGCTGATACAGATGGTCAGCGTTACTATGCTGCCATTAACGTGCCTTTGCGTTAGTATCTCGGCTTAGGCGAATAGCCGATCGTGGGGGGCAAACGCCCCCCACTTCCTTGGGCAAGCCGCCCCCGAACCAAAGGCCGAGGGCGGCCGCCCGTTTAGGCGTTCTGATACAGGTTGATCGCCCATGCGATGATGCCAAGGGCAATCAAGCCTTCAAAAATCGGCATCATCGGGGCCACGGCGGGGGCAATGCCGCTGATCAGCAAGAACAAGAACAAAAGCGTGCCTGCCGCGCCAACTTGGTGCAGCCAGAAATGCGCCTTTGCCAAAGAATTGCCTGCCAGCGCAGGGATCAGCCGATATGCCAGCCCAAACAGCGTCATCAGCACAAATCCGATCAAGTTGATATGCGCATGGACGGGGGCCAAAGTGAAATCACCCGACCCGCCCATATACATGCCAAAACCAATACCAATGATCAGATACAGCGCCCCGATCACCAAAAAGTTGCGTGAATAGTTCATGACGTTCCCTCGTTTATCTGCGGTCTTTTGCCGCAGGTTGAACGTAACACAAACTTGGGTTGTGGGAAGGGGTTTCGGGGGGGCTAGCCCAACCTTCCCCACAAATCATAATCCCCCGCCTCGTCCACCACGGCGGACACGATATCGCCCGCCTTCAACCCTTCAAACCCTTCGTCGAGGAACAGGTTGCCGTCAATTTCGGGCGCGTCGGATTTGGTGCGGCAGGTTGCGCCTTCGCTATCCACTTCGTCCACGATCACGTCCAGACGCATGCCCACTTTGGCGGAAAGTTTGGCGGCGGAAATCTCGCCCGCCTTTTGCATGAAACGGTCAAAGCGGTCTTGTTTCACTTCGTCAGGCACATGGTCGGGCAGGGCATTGCTGCGCGCGCCTTTGACGTTTTCGTATTGAAACGCACCCACGCGGTCTAGCTGCGCCTCGTCCAGCCAATCCAGCAGAGTCTGGAATTCCGCCTCCGTCTCGCCTGGATAGCCCACAATAAAGGTGCTGCGCAGGGTGATGTCGGGGCAGATGCTGCGCCAAGCGGCAATTTCGTCCAGCGTTTTGGCGGCGGCGGCGGGGCGGGCCATGCGGCGCAGAACATCGGGGTGGGCGTGTTGAAAGGGAATGTCGAGATAGGGCAGGATCAGCCCATCGGCCATCAGCGGAATCAGATCACGCACATGCGGGTAGGGGTAGACATAGTGCAGGCGCACCCATGCGCCAAGTGAGCCCAGATCGCGCGCCAAATCGGTGATATGCGCGCGGTGGCCCTTTTCGGTGGCGTGCTTGAGGTCAAGCCCATAGGCGGAGGTATCTTGCGAGATGACCAACAGTTCGCGCACGCCTGCGCCCACCAAACGCTCGGCCTCGCGCAGCACGGCATGGGCGGGGCGGCTTTGCAAAAGGCCGCGCATATCGGGGATGATGCAGAACTTACACTTGTGATTGCAGCCTTCGGAAATCTTTAAATAGCTGTAATGGCGCGGCGTAAGGGATACGGCGCTGGCAGGCAGCAGGTCGATAAACGGGTCGGGCCGCGCGGGCACGGCAGCGTGGACTGCGTCCAAAACCGCCTCGTATTGGTGGGGGCCCGTCACGGCCAAAACCTTTGGATGCGCGCCCGTGATATATTCAGGTTCGGCCCCAAGGCAGCCTGTGACAATCACGCGGCCATTCTCAGTCAGCGCCTCGCCAATGGCGGCGAGGCTTTCGGCCTTGGCACTGTCCAAAAACCCGCAGGTGTTCACAATCACCGCATCCGCGCCGCGATATTCGGGGGAAATCGCATAGCCTTCGGCGCGCAGGCGGGTGAGGATACGCTCGCTATCCACCAGCGCCTTGGGGCAGCCAAGCGAGACCATACCGATGCTGGGCTGGCCTTCGCGGGGACTGTCCGAAAGGCGCGCTTTGGGGGCGAGATCGGGGCGCAAATTGGGAGGGTTGTTGCTCATGCGCGGGGTATAGCGCATGGGCAAAGCGGGGGAAAGCCTGTCTGTTTTGGGTTTGGCAGGCGCATGTTCGCGCAGGGCGCGGGCGCAGGCCACATGCAAAACCCCACAATCCCGCCATGGTGCGCGCCATCACGCAGCCTATGCCCAATTTTGCACGCGCGGCCCTTATGCGCGCTGGGCCCCCCAATCTGCGCGCTAATACTTGCCCGCCACATATAATTCGGGCGGCAGCACGGCGCGTTCGTAATCGGGGTTAAACACGCGGTCGGGCAGGGTGATGTCGTCGTGCGGGACAGGCTCGTACGGGAATTGCTGCAGCAGATGGTCGATACAGTTGAGCCGCGCGCGGCGTTTGTCATTGCCTTCGACGATATACCACGGCGCTTCGGGGATATTGGTGCGCAGCATCATTTCTTCTTTGGCTTTGGTATACTGTTCCCACCGCACGCGGCTTTGCAAATCCATGGGCGAGAGTTTCCATTGCTTCATCGGGTCGTGTATGCGCATCAAGAACCGCATTTGCTGTTCTTCATCGGTGATGGAAAACCAATATTTGATCACTGTGATGCCCGACCGCACCAGCATCCGTTCAAATTCGGGCACGTCGCGGAAAAATTGTTCCACCTGATCTTCGGAGGCAAAGCCCATCACTCGTTCCACCCCCGCACGGTTATACCACGATCTGTCAAACAACACGATTTCGCCGCCTGCGGGCAGGTGCGGCACATAGCGCTGGAAATACCACTGGGTTTTTTCGCGGTCAGATGGGGCGGGCAGGGCAACAGTGCGCACCACGCGCGGGTTTAGCCGCTGGGCGATGCGTTTGATGACCCCGCCCTTGCCCGCGCTATCGCGCCCTTCGAACAGGATCACCACCTTTTTGCGATGATACACCACCCATTCTTGCAGCTTGATCAGTTCTGATTGCAGGCGGATCAGGGCCTGAAAATAGGTCTGGCTGTCCAGCGCATCGGGGTGGTTGGTTTTGTAAATCTTGGCAAGTTCGCGCGACAGCGCGGCATCTTCCAATTCCACTTCAAACCCTTCGTCATAGGCATCTGCCAATTCTGCCTTTAGCCAGTCTTCTGCCGATCCGCCCATCTGCGCCTCCTGTTTCGGCAGCACAGGATCACAGCTTTGTAAAACATCGGTGACAGGCGCGGCTGAAGAGCTTGGGCGCGGTGCATGGCCCGCGCGGGCGGCGGATCAAAACTTGAAATCGTAAATCACGCTGACGCCAAGGTCATTCGTGCCGCTGTTGACCGCGCCATAATCCAGATCGGCGCGCAGCGATCCTGCGGCAAGTGCCCAATCAAAGCCAAGGCCCAAGCGCGGTTGGACAAAGCGATCTATACCCGCCAAATCAGACCCTTGTTCGCGGTATTCAATGGCAAGGCTGGCATAGGGCAGCATCCCATTGGCAAGGCGCTGAGCAGGTTGGGCGCGCAGCCCGAACTTGGCTTGCAGGTTATGCAGCGTGTCGGCTGCGCCTGAACTGGGGGGCATCACCTCTTGGCTGGCCAGAATGGTGGTTGTCGGGGACAGGCGCAAATTGCCCGTCTGATAGTCGCCCATCAAAGACAGGCCCAGCACGCGGCGCTGGGCGGTGAATGTGATGGCCCCCGTTGTATAGCGCGGCTGGCCGATGCCAACATAGCCGCTGAGATATAGGTTTTCGCGGTATCGATGCGCGGCATATACCCCATATAGCGGGGCAAGCGTGTCTGTCGTCAAACCGCCTTCGGTGACAGTTTGGTCATTGACCCCCGCAAAGCCGCCAATCACCAGATCGGGGCTGACCAAATGGTCAAACCCCAGTGTCAGGTTGCGGCTGTTGCCCGTAGATGCACCCGAAAAACGCCGCGCATCCACGGCGATCCATGCGTTCAAATCAGGCTCGCCCAATTGGGCGATGGCGTTGTCTAATCCGCGGGTCGATACGACAATATTCGATGGCCCCACCGAAATGCCCGCGCCGCCAAAACGGCCCGCCAGATTGGTGCTGATGGCGGTTTGTGTGACGCCCGCTTGCACTGTGATCGAGGCTTGTGCGGCGCTATTGCCCGCGCCGCTACTGGGCGCAGTGGCCGAGGGCGTGCAGCGAATTTCGGCAGGCCCATCGGTGCGAAATTCAAAAACCTTGCCATCTTCGCTGGGCTTGGCAGTGACAGAGCCAAGCGCGTCCAGATCATAAACGGAAGACCCATCGATAAAAATCGACACAACCCCGCCGACATAGGTGAACACATCGCCGCTGGTCACGCTTACAAAGGTGCTGTCCACTTTGCGTACCGAGCCGTCACAAAAATCAGCGCTTGAGATGACCTGCGCATAGGCAGGGTTGCCTGCGGCCATAATCAGCGCCCAAGAGGCCGCAGCCCAAAGCGCCGTTTTGCGCAATGTGCCTGCCAGCCCTGCGCCAATGCCCCTGTTTGCGGGCGGCATGGGCCTGCGGATGGCAAGCGGGTTGATGAGGCATCGCATTTTCCACCACACGCATTGGGCAAGAGCGCCAAGAAGGTTTCACCTTTGGCGGGCAGAGTGGCAGGTTTTATGCAGTGGCGCAAGCGCAGCGTGTATGGGCGAAAG
Organism: Rhodobacter sp.; assembly: GCA_027490955.1. GTDB lineage: Bacteria > Pseudomonadota > Alphaproteobacteria > Rhodobacterales > Rhodobacteraceae > Cypionkella. The sequence goes on along the minus strand of JAIXXB010000027.1, from coordinate 31,759 downwards.
AAATACGCGCGCCGCGCGAACGTTAGGCGATTATGGGGCCCTGTGATCTTTTGGCAGATAGCCAAAATCGGGCATGATATCGCTGATGCTTAACACCGCCCCCGTGCCCTGCGCGCTGCCTGACAAAGACAGCATCGCATAGCCATGCACCAGCGACCACAGCATCAATTCGGCGCGCCGATCCGCATCGGCAGCGCCCGATTTATCCCAATCTAACCCCTTTGCAATACTGGCCAAAACCCCATAGCTGGCCCTTGCAGCGGCCATCAGATCGGGGTCATCCATCGCGCAGAGCGCGGGCGAAAACATCAGCCGAAACAGGTGCGGATGCACTTGGGCAAAGCGGATATAGCCCTGCATGGCCGCATATTGCCGCGCTTTTGCATCGCCGCCCTGCGCCCCATCCAGCATAAAGGCGCGGTGGCGGGCAAAGCCTTCGGCAGCTATGGCAGTCAGCAGGCCCTTCAGCGATCCGAAATGGTTTTTCGGCGCGGTATGGCTGACGCCCACATGGGCGGCAATCGCGCGCAAAGACAGCGCCTCTAGCCCGCGCGCATCCAAAATCTCGATCCCTGCCGCCACAAGCGCCTCTTTCAGCGATCCGTGGTGATAGGGCTTTTTCGGGGGTGAAGCATCTTGCATGTTTCCAGTGTAAATATTTTGCTGGACATTGCAAGCCAGAGCTGTATCTATATTTCCAGTGGAAACATTGGAGGCGCAGATGAGCGCAGATGATCTCTTTGGCTTGGCCAGTGCGGCGGTGTTGCCAGGCTGGTTGATATTGATACTGGCCCCGCGCGGGCGCTGGGTTTGGCTGGATCGTATCCCCGCGCTGATCCTGCCCTTTAGCCTGTCGGCGCTGTATACGGGGCTGATCTTGGCGCATTTCAGTGCGGCCGAGGGCGGCGGCTTTGGCAGTATTGCGCAGGTGCGGGCGCTGTTTGCATCTGATTACGGGCTGCTGGCGGGCTGGGTGCATTATTTGGCCTTTGATCTGCTGATCGGGGCCATGATGGCAGGGCAGATGGACAAAATGGGCCTATCGCGCCTTAGCCAAGCGCCGCTGCTTGGGCTGATTTTCCTGTTCGGCCCCTTGGGCCTGTTCCTGATTTGGGCGGCCCAAGGCAGCCTGCGCGCCTTTGGCAAAGGGGGTGCGGCATGAACGGGGTGGCAAAACAGCTGTGGTGGCTGACGGGGTTTTCGGCGGCGATGATGGCGGCGGGGCTGGTCTGGGCAGGGTTTGAGACGCGCCTGCTGCAAGATGCGCTGGTCTGGATCAAACCTTTCAAATTCGCGCTGTCTTTCGTGGTGTTCTTTGCGACGCTGGCATGGGCGGCGGGGCGGCTAAGCCCGCTGGTGGCCAGCAGGCGGGGGCTGCGCTGGCTGGTGGTGATCCTTACCGCCGCCTTTTGGTTTGAAATGATCTATATCACGGCGCAGGCGGCGCAGGGGCTTGGGTCGCATTACAACACGGGCGATCTGTATCACGGCGTGATGTATGGGCTGATGGGCGTGGGCGCTGTGTCTTTGGTTTTGGGCACAGCGGTGATCGGCTGGGCCGTGCTGCGCGACACGGGGGCGGTGCTGCATCCCGATTTGCGCTTTGGGGTGGGGGTGGGGTTTATCTTGTCAACAGGGCTGACGCTGGTGACGGCGGCCACGCTCAGCGCGATGCCCAGCCATTTCGTGGGGATGCCGCCTGCAGGGGCGGCCACGATCCCCTTCTTGGGATGGTCGGCCGCGGTCGGTGATCTGCGGCCCGCGCATTTCATCGCCCTGCATGCGATGCAGGCCATTCCGCTGCTGGCATGGCTGGTTGCAGGCACGGCGCGCGCGCGGGCGTGGATCATCGGCGGATCGGTGGCCTATAGCGCGCTGACCATGGCGCTAGACGCGCAGGCGCTGATGGGATTGCCGCTGCTGCGCCTATAAAGACAAAGGGGCCAAGCGGCCCCTTTCCCCTAGCGGCGGCGGTCGCGCCGCGCGCTCATCGGCTGGAACGCCACGCCGACATGCGCCTCGCAATAGGGTTTGCCCGCCTGTGATGGCAGCCCGCAGAACCAGAACTCTTCCGTCGCAGGATCGCCAATGGGCCATTTGCAGGTGCGCTCGGTCAACTCCATCAGCGTCAGGCGCGCGGCGCGCTTTTCCACCTCGCGCACCGATGCCAAAGCCTCGGGCGAGATTTCATTGGCCGATGGCTGCGGGGGCAGGGGCTGGCCTGCAGGCACAATCGCCTTGCGCAGTGGGATTGGCCCACCCGTCGAGGCCAAAACCGATGCCGCCGTGCTGGAATTGGGCAGCGCGCCCGAAGGCACAGTGCTGACAGGGGCTGCGGGCGGCGTGGGCGCGGGGGCAGGGGTGGGCGCAGGTGCAGCGGCTGCGGCGCGCGGCTCATCCTTGGCCAGATCCGCTTTTGGTGCGGGCGCGGCTTCGGCGGTTGCCTCGCCCTCATCCTCTTCGCGGTTGGACAGGCCCAGACGATGCACTTTGCCAATCACCGCGTTGCGCGTCACCCCGCCCAGTTCCTTGGCAATTTGGCTGGCAGACTGACCTTCCGTCCACATCCGCTTGAGCGTTTCGACCCGTTCATCTGTCCAAGACATCGCGCACCTCAATCTGCCCCAAAAGGGCTCGGCCATGGGAAAGCCCACATCAGCCCTATTCTAACCACAGCCACGCGAGATACAAGCAAGGCGCGCGCAGATCAAGCCGCTGATTCGCAACAATTGCGCCAAAGGGGGGCCAAATGCACGATTATGCCGATCAACGGGGCGATACATTCAAAACCTTTGAAAAAGTCGGGCGCGGCGTGCGCCTGCCCAAAACCGCCGTGGTCGCCTATGAATTTGTCGCCGAAGAGGTCGATACCCGCTGGGCCGATGTCCATGCCGCCCTGCGCGCCAAAGGGTTCAAGACATCGCATCGCGGCGATATCCTAACGGCCAAAATCGGCCCGATCACGATTGACGCCGAAACTGTTTGGCATTGGGAACGCATCGCCACCGAAATCGCCTTGCCGTTCGAATTTTACCCCGATGGGTGGGAACTGGACGAGTAACGCTGTCACATCGGCACACATATCCCTGCCGAAGGCACCTGTCATAGGTGCAGAACGCTGCGCGGCGGATATTTAAGCCTAAGTGAAAGCGAAAGGCGGGATTGTGAACCTAAGTCGTTTTCACCCCTGCCACATAGGTGGCGCGGATCGCGCGGTCGTCGCCCAGCATGATGGTCGGGAAAAGCTGCTGCCATAGGTTTTCGGCGCGGCTTGTCGCTTGGGCGATCGCGGGGGTGGAGGCAAGGTTGAGGATGGTAAGGTCGGCCTCCATCCCAACGGCGATATTGCCGATTTGGTCGCTGGCATGCAGGGCGCGGGCAGATCCTGCCGTGGCCAGATACCACAGATGCGCAGGGTGCAGGGACTGGCCGCGCAATTGGGCCACCTCATAGGCGGCGGCCATGGTGCGCAGCATCGAAAAGGACGATCCGCCGCCCGTATCCGTGGCCAGACCCGTGCGGATGGTCTGCGCCAGCCCCATATCGAACAGCCCCGAGCCGATGAATGTATTGGAGGTGGGGCAATGGACAAGCGAGGCATCCACCTCGCGCAGGCGGGCGATTTCGCGCGGCTCTAGGTGGATGGCATGGCCGTAAATGCCGCCTTTGCCCAGCAATCCATGCGATTCGTACGTATCAAGATAATCGCGCGCCTTGGGGAAGAGCGATTTGACCCAAGCGATTTCATCGCTTTGTTCGGACAGGTGGGTTTGCATCAGGCAGGTGGGGTTCTGCTGCCACAGCGCGCCAAGGGCGGCCAGTTGGTCGGGGCTAGAGGTGGGCGAAAAACGCGGCGTGATCACATAGGACAGCCGTCCTGCGCCATGCCATTTGCCCAGCAGGGCGGCGCTGTCATCATAGGCGCTTTGCGCGCTGTCGCGCAGATCATCGGGGGCGTTGCGATCCATACAGGTTTTGCCCGCCCATGCCCGCATGCCGCGCGCCAAGGCCGCATCAAAAATCGCATCCACCGATACGGGGTGGATCGTGCCATAGCTGCAAAAACTTGTTGTGCCATGCGCCAGTGCAAGGCCAACATAGGTTTGCGCGATTTTCCCCGCATAGGCCGCATCGCCAAAGCGCGCCTCTTCGGGAAAGGTATAGGTGTTGAGCCAATCAATCAGCCGTTTTCCCCAAGAGGCGATGATGGCGGTTTGCGGGTAATGAACATGGGCATCAATAAAGCCTGCCGAAATCAGATCTGTGCCATAATCCACCACCTGCGCCTGCGGATAGGCGGCGCGAATGATCTGCGCTGACCCATGCGCAATGATCTTGCCCCCGCCCAGTGCTACCGCGCCGCGCCCTTCGATGCGCGCGGTGTCGATCCCATCGGTAAAAGGATCACCTGCAAAGGACAGCACCTGCCCCAATAGAACGGTTTCTGCTGTGCTCATCTGCGCGCCCCCTGTTTTGCCCACTCTAACGCGCAAAGGGGGCTGCGTAAATTTTGCATTTGCGCGCGATGACCCCTGTTTGAATGAAACAGCTTTCGTTATGCAGGGATAATATCGGGCATAGGGACGAGGTCGCGCCGTGAGCGAAACCTTAGCGATCATGGACAAGGACGCGCTGCACGCGGATCGGCTTGAGGCGATTCTGGCGGCGGTCGAGATCGGCGATGCCGATCGCTTGACCGCGCTTTTGCAGCCGCTGCATGCCGCCGATATTGCCGACCTGCTTGAACAGATCGGAACGGCCAACCGCCGCGCTTTGCTGGCGATGTGGTCGGGCGAGGTTGACGGCGAAATCCTGTCCGAGATTGACGAGGCCATCCGCGAAGAGGTGATCGAATCCCTGCCCCGCGAAGTGCTGGCCGAGGCCATGCGCGAATTGGACAGCGACGATGTGGTCGATATTCTGGAAGATCTGGATGCGCCGCAGCAAGAGGAAATCTTGGGCGCGCTGGATCAGGCCGAACGCGCCGCGATTGAGGCGGCGCTGGCCTATCCCGAAGGCAGCGCGGGCCGATTGATGCAGCGCGAGGTGGTGCTGGCCCCGCAAGATTGGACTGTGGGCCAAGCTATTGACCATCTGCGCGCGGTGCAGATCCTGCCCGATCAATTTTATCACGTGATCCTGATTGACCCGCGCATGAAGCCGACGGGCTATGTCACGCTGGGGCGGCTTTTGTCGTCAAAGCGCGATGTGCGGCTGGATTCGATTTTGGAAGACAGTTTTCGCACCATCCCCGCCACAATGGGCGAGGCGGATGTGGCCTATATGTTCAACCAATATCATCTGATTTCCACCCCTGTGGTTGATGATGCTGGGCGGCTTGTGGGCGTGATCACCATTGATGATGCGATGAATGTGCTGGATGAAGAGCATGAACAAGACATGCTGCGCCTTGCGGGTGTGGGCGATACATCGGCCATGTCAGACGGGGCTTTGGCCACAGTGCGCCAGCGCTTGCCTTGGCTGGTGGTCAATCTGTTCACGGCCTCGATCTCGGCCATGGTGATTGCGCAGTTTGAAAACACCATCGCCTCGCTGGTGGTGCTGGCCGCCCTAATGCCGATTGTCGCCTCGACAGGGGGGATTGCGGGCACGCAGTCGCTGGCCGTGGCGGTGCGCGCATTGGCCACGCGCAGCCTGACGGCGGCAAATGCGCGCCGCGTGGTGCTGCGCGAAATGGCGGGTGGGCTGATTTCAGGGGTGGCCTTGGCGCTGTTGCTGGGGGCTGCGGGCGTGCTGATGTTTGGAGATTGGCATTTGGGCGCAGTGCTGGGGCTGGCGATGATCGCCAACCAAGTGGTCGCGGCTATGGGCGGGGTTTTGGTGCCCCTCGGCCTGCACCGCATGGGGCTTGACCCTGCGCTGGCCTCGGGAACCTTTGTGACCACGCTGACGGATGTTTTGGGATATTTGACCTTTTTGGGGCTTGCGTCATGGATGCTGCTGTAAAAACTGCGGCCCGCAAGGCCGCCTTTGCCGCGCGCAAAGCGGTGTTTGACGCGGCAGATGCGCCCGCGCGGGTTGCAAAGGCCAATGCTGCGCTGCGGGCGGTTTTGGCGGGTTTTGGCGGGCATGTTCTGGCGGGCTATATGCCCATGCGCACAGAAATCAGCCCGCTGCCCGCGATGCACGCCCATGACGGCGCGCTCTGCGTGCCCGTGATCACGGCGCCCGCCACGCCCTTGCAATTTGCGGCCTATCATGAAGGCGCGCGCATGACCGAAGGTGCCTTTGGTGCCTATATCCCCGCTGATCTGACCTATCTGACGCCAAAAGTGCTGATCGTGCCCCTCCTCGCCTTTGACGCGCGCGGCTATCGGCTGGGCTATGGCGGAGGGTTTTATGATCGCACACTTGAAGGCTTGCGCGCAGCAGGGACCATCACCGCCATCGGATTTGCCTTTGCAGGCCAACAGATGGATCAGGTGCCCATCGATGCCACGGATCAGCCTTTGGACATGGTGGTCACTGAACAGGGCTGCTTGGTGTTTTGACATCGGCAAAAGGGGGCTTTCGCCCCCCGCGCTGCGCGCGCCCCCCAAGGATATTTGAAGAAAAGAAGAAGCAGGGCGCGCCTTTCTTCTTTTCACAAGTATCCTGGGGGGAGCGCAGCGGGGGGCAAAGCCCCCCTATTTTGCAATCACCTCATCGCGCACGACCATATTGGCCCATGCGCGGTCTATCAAGGCGGGGGTCATGCGGTAAGGCTGGCCTTCAAAATCGCACATGGCGATGATTTGGTCGATCAGGAAGGTGGGTTGGTAATTGGCGAAATTATTGCCGATGCTGGGATATTTTTCGCGCAACAGATACAGGATCGACGCCTCATCCAGCGCCACGCCTTTCTTGCGCGCCACCATGCCAAAGATGTTTAGGAACATCTCTTGCGTGGGGCCATCCACCTTAATCTTGAACATGATCCGCCGCAGGGCCGCGCCGTCAAAGATTTCATTGGGGTGAAAATTGGTGGAAAACAGCACCAGCGTGTCAAAAGGCACAGTGAATTTCTCGCCCGATTGCAATTGCAATATATCGCGCCCTTCTTCCAAAGGGACGATCCAGCGGTTGACCAGTTTTTGTGGCGGGTCGGACTGGCGTCCTAGATCGTCGACAATGAAAATCCCGCCCGATGCCTTAAGCTGCAGCGGCGCTTGGTAAGTGCGGGCGATGGGATTGTATTTCAAATCCAACATATCCAGCGTCAATTCGCCCCCTGTCACAATCGAAGGGCGCTCGCACAACACATAGCGGGGGTCATGGCGCGGGCCTGTGCGGCGCAGCGCTGTGGCATCGCTTGTCTCTTCGCTGGCGGGGTTATGCACAATCGGATCATAGACCGAAATCACTTGGCCCGAATATTCCACGGCGCGCGGCACATAAATCAAATCACCCAAGGCGGCGCGGATGCCGTTCGAGATAGAGGATTTCCCATTGCCAGGTGGGCCATACATCAAAATCGATCGGCCAGATGACACGGCAGGCCCCAAATTGGCAATCAAATCCTGCGGCAGCACCAGATGTCCCATGGCAGCGACCAGATCGGCGCGGGTCAGTTTGATGTTGCGCACCGATTGGCGGCGCATTTGATCGGCATAAAAGGGCAATGGCACAGGCATGGCCCCGAAATATTCCGATTGCGCCAGCGCTTCGAGCGCGCGGGCGCGGCCTGCATCGGTCAACTGATAGCTCATTTCCGCGCTGGCGGTTGGCGAGAGGGTGCCCATCGCCTCGATCAGGCGCTGGGCGCGCATCGCCTCGACCAAGGCTTGGGCCAGTTGCGCAGGCAGGGCGATGGCGCGGGCGATATCGCTGACCAAGGATAGGTTGGTGCGAAAAATGGTTTTCAGCGCGATATCGCGCATCATCACAGCCGAAAGGCCCGTCTCGCGCAGATCGCGCGGCTCGGACGGGGGCTGGATGCCGATTTTGGGATGCATATTCATAAGCTGGCCTCGCGCAGTCAGACGTTTGGCCAAGGCTTGCCTGTGAAAAGCGGCCGATTTTGGGCGCGATTTAGGCCGCAACCAGCGGCAGGGCGGCAAAGATCATATAGATGTTCAAAATCCCCGCCAGTGCCAGCCCCATGGGAAAATCGGCGCGTGTCCAGCTTTCCCAATCGGGCACATGGCGGCGCAGGGCGGGCAGCGCGCGCACAAGACGGTGCGCAGCAAAGGCCCCCAGCAGGCAGGCCGCTGTCAGCACCAAGGCAAAGCGCAGATCACCTTGCACAAAGAAGGGGGCCATCACGGCGATAAACTTGGCATCCCCCGCCCCAATCAGGCTGAGGCTGGCCAGCACAAAGCCAAGCACCAACAAGATTGCGCCCAAGGCCAGACCCCATAGCCAAACCTGAAAGGGCACAAGGATCAGGCCCAGCACCAACCAAACAACGCCCAAGGCCAAGACGGCCTTATTGGGAATCTTCATGAATTTCATATCGTTCCATGCCACCCAGATGCCAATGGCAAGGGTGAAGGGCAGCAAAAGGGCTGCGTCTAAGGCGCTCATATCTCAGCCTCCCAGCGCGGCAAGGCTGCGCTCGGCCGCTTCGAAATATTGTGGACTGGTGTCAATTGCCTGTTGCAGCAATTGCTTGCCGACCGAAGGATCGCCCTGCTTCACGGCCGCCAGACCTGCTGTGTAATAAAGCTGCGCGCGTTCTAATTGCGTCATCTCGACCACGGGCAGATCATATTTGCGCTGCGCCGCGCGCGCCAACACAAGGTTGTTCTTGGCGGTAAACATGGTGCTGTCATAGGTCAGCGCCTGCAAGAACAGCTGCTCTGCGGCGGCATTTTCGCCGCGTGTCAATTTGGAAAAGCCCCAGTTGTTCAGCACAGGGGCGGGCTGCTGGGTAAGGCCCGCGGCGATTTCGTAAAAGCTGTCGGCCTTTTTCCAATCTTTGCGGCTGTCGGCGACCATCGCCTCTAGGCGGTAGCGTTCAAAGGTTTCATAAGTGGGCGGCACCTGTGCCAAAACTTGGGCCGCACGCGTCCAATCATTGCCACGGATCAGCGCCTCGGCAAAGCTGACGCGGTCTTCGTGCGTGGCATCGGGGCGGGCGGTGATCTGTGTCCAAACGGCTGCTGCCTCGGCCGCGCGGCCCGCTTTCATCAGCGATTTACCCAGCCCGCGCTGCGCCGTGAGGTTGGTTGGATCATTGGCAAGGGCCTGTTGAAAATAGGCCACTGCCTCGGCAGGTTTGCCCACAGTCAGCATCACATCGGCCATATTGCTGTTGTCAACGTCATTGACCGACGCCAAGGCGCGGTTGACCTGCGCGGGGTTCGTGCCGTTTTGGCAGGCCGAGACAAGCAGCGCCGCGCCCAAGCCAAGCACTAATCCAAAGGGAAGATGCGGCCGATGTCGGCCCCAAGCAGCGGGCAATTCCCGCGCGCTGACACAGGGTATATGGCGCATTTTGCGTCCTTATCTTTATCTTTGCGACTGCTCGCCTAGGCCCAAACCCGCCTTTGACTAGAACTGCGACAGCAAGACATAACTGCCCTGACCGCGCCGCACCAATGCCATCGGTGGCTTTTGGACAACCTCAGGGCCACCATATATCGTTTTTTCACTTTCTGCGATAGCCTGTTTCAAATTTTCTCTTATTTCGTCTGTTTTGCCACTATCGAGCGCATAGGCGCGTTGAAAGACGGCGCGCGCCTCGCCCACTTTGCCCGCCTCCATCAGCACAACGCCAAGGTTGTTTTGCGCAGGCACAAAGCTGGGGTCTTGTTCGATGGCGCGGCGCAGGATTTGCTCGGCTTGGCCAAGGCGGCCCAAGGCAAGGTTGGCACTGCCAAGGGCGGAAAGAACATCCACAGTTGCGCCCTGCTGGCTGGCGGCGCGCAGATAGGCCTTTAGCGCCAGTTCATATTCGCCCGATGCCATCAGGCGGTGGCCAACCATCAGCCCATCGATACCATCGCGCGCCCTGTCCACACCTGGGGCAAAGGTTTTATCCCCCATGGCGATGGCGGGCCCTGATAAAAGGTTCGAAACCCCGCCCATGCCACCCATGCCGCCCAAGGCCCCCAAGCCGCCCCTGTTGCCACAGGCGGCCAAGGTCAGCATCAGCATCAGCGCCAAGCCACGGGCGGTTTTGGTCAATCAGACCCCCAGATTACATATTCGCGATATTCACAATCGACGGCGAAAGCAAAATCAGCATCATGGGCGGCAAAGTAAACACCATTGTGCCCAGTGTCATTTTGGTGGGCACTTTATTGGCCTTTTCTTCGGCGCGCATCACGCGTTTATCACGCATTTCTGCCGAATACATCCGCAAAGCTTCGGCGATGGATGTACCGAAGGTGGCCGATTGCACCAAAGTGGTCACGAAAGAGGTGATATCGCCCACACCCACCCGATGCGCCATGTCTTTGAGCACCTGAACACGTTCTTTGCCTGCCTTGACCTCTTGGCTGACGATTTCCAATTCATCGGCAAGGGCAGGGTAGGCGGCGCGCGATTCCTTGGCGATGCGGTTGATCGCCTGATCGATCGATTGCCCCGCCTCGACGCAGACCAGCATCAAATCCAGCGCATCGGGAAAGCCTTCGGTGATTTCCTTTTGCCGCGATTCGATATTGCGGGTCACGATATACTGCGGCAGGTAATATCCAATTGCGCCAGGTGCGATGAAATACAGCGCCAAGTTTTGCATCGACACTTCGCCCTGCATCGACATGGTCAGCGCATAGATCGCGCCCAAAAGTAACCCGCCAATGCCCAAGGCCAGTTGCGAGAAGTGGAACATCCGCACGGCATTCTTGCTTTGGTATCCTGCGCGGAACATGCGCAGGCGCGCGGCATCCAATTCGCCCGAGTTTTGCGGCTCGAGAAAGGAGGCAAATTTTTGCAGCTTATCGGCCTTTTCCTCGCGGCGCAGGGCGGCGGTGTCGGCCTTTGGGCGCGCCTCGCGCTGATCGCGGCCCATGCGCTGCATCTTGACCTTGTCAAACGGCTCGGCGGGTTTGATCAGCAAAAAGGGCAGCACCGCCATAATCAAAACAAGGCCAAGCGCGCCCAGTATCATCAGCGGTGTCAGCGCGCCAAATTGCGATTCAAGGCTGGCGTAAAGGGATTGAAACAGCGCCATGATCACACCTTTATATTCGTCATGATTTTCATGAACAGGACATTGGCCACCAAAAGAATGGCCACCAATCCCGCACCCGGCACGAAATAGCCGCTGGCCATAACCCCGTCAAAATGGTTGGGTTTAAGGATGAACGTGCCAACCAAGATCACCACGGGCATGCCCGACAGGAAGGTGCCTGAAAACTTGGCCTCGGCGGTGATGGCGATGACGCGGCGAAACAGTTTAAAGCGCGAGCGGATCACCTTGGCCAGCCCGTCCAGAATCTCGGCCAAATTGCCGCCAGACGACTGCTGAATATTCACCGCCACGGCCAAGAACCGCAAATCTTGGTTGTCCATCCGTTCGGCAAAAACCTTCAGGCTCTCGGCCACGTTGCGCCCATAGGCGGCCTCGTCGGCGATGATGCCAAATTCCGTGCCAAGGGGGTCGGCGACCTCTTTGGCCACAATCCCAATGGCCGAGGTCAGGGGATGACCCACGCGCAAGGATCGCACCATCAGCTCGATCGCATCGGGAAGCTGTTCTTCCAGCTTTTTCATGCGCGCCTTGGCCTTGGAATTGATCCAAAAATATACCCCGCCAAAGCCCATCGCCGCGCTGAGCAAGACGCGCGGTGCGGCCCCCACGCTGGTGCCAAAGGACAGCCCGCCATAGGTCAAAACCGCAGCGCCCAGCATCACCGCCATCAATTGCGCAGGGCTAAAGGCGATATTTGCCAATTGCGCCTTGCGCGCCAGCAGCGAATACAGCGGGATGCCGCGCGATTTGACATGCTGCGTCATTTCCTTGCGCAGTTGTTCCAGCACCTTTTCGCGGTCTTGGGTCTTTTCCAAAAGCGCCATGCGCCGCGACATGCGGTTGTTCATGTTGATCGATTTGCCAAAGGCCAGCAAATAGACGCCCTGCACCATCACAAGGATGGCGACAAAGATCATGATATAGACAAGGGGGCCAAGTCCGACAGTCATCGCATTCATCCTACATTATCGGGTCATAGATAGAGGCGGGCAGATCATAGCCCCATTGGCGGAAGCGGTCGGAATAGTGGCTGCGCACCCCCGTGGCATTAAAGCGGCCAATGATTTTGCCATTGGGTTCGATGCCAAGGCGTTCATAGCGAAACACCTCTTGCATCGAGATAATCTCGCCCTCCATCCCCGTCAGTTCGGTGATCGATACCATGCGGCGCGATCCGTCTTGCAGGCGGGACGCCTGTACGATCACGTTTACGGCGCTGGCAATCTGGCTGCGCACGGCCTTTAGCGGCATTTCAATGCCCGCCATCGCCACCATGTTTTCAAGACGCGAAATCCCGTCACGGGCATTGTTGGCGTGGATCGTGGTCATCGATCCGTCATGGCCTGTGTTCATGGCCTGCAGCATATCGATCACTTCCTCGCCGCGGGTTTCCCCCACGATGATGCGGTCAGGGCGCATCCGCAGCGCGTTGCGCAGACAATCGCGCTGGGTGACCGCGCCCTTGCCTTCGACATTGGCAGGGCGGCTTTCCATGCGGCCCACATGCACCTGTTGCAATTGCAATTCGGCAGTGTCTTCGATGGTCAGCACGCGTTCGGTATTGTCGATGAACGATGACAGCGCGTTCAGCGTGGTGGTTTTCCCCGAACCCGTGCCGCCCGAAACGATGATGTTCAAACGACAGGCCACGGCGGCCTGCAGATACATCGCCATTTCTTCGGTAAAGGCACCAAAGCGCACAAGGTCGGGAATCCCCAGTTTTTCCTTTTTGAACTTACGGATCGAGACAAGGCTGCCATCCACCGCCACAGGCGGCACCATCACGTTAAAGCGCGACCCATCAGCAAGGCGCGCGTCGCAATAGGGGTTGGATTCGTCCACGCGGCGGCCCACGGCAGAGACGATTTTATCGATGATGCGCAAAAGGTGGCGTTCATCCTTGAAGGTCACATCCGACAGGGTCAGCTTGCCGCCGCGTTCCACAAACACGCGGTTGGGGCCGTTGACCAGAATATCCGATACAGATTCGTCGCGCAGCAATGCCTCTAGCGGGCCAAGGCCCATCACCTCGTCATAGAGGTCTTGGATCATGGTTTGGCGTTCGTCTTTGGCAAGGGAAATGGACATTTCCTCTAGCGCTTCGGCGGTGATGGCGCTGATTTCAGATTTCAGATTGGCCTCGGTCGCCTGATCTAGGGCGGCAAGGTTCAAACTGTCCAAAAGACGCTTGTGCAGTTCTTGTTTGATCTGGGCAAGGCGTTCTTTGCGCTTTTTCTCTTTGTCCGCGGCGGCAATTTCCACGGGGCTGCGCAAGCTGTTGGGCGCAATGGCGGCGGCCATATAGGGCAGTGACGAAGCGGGCATGGGGGCTGGCGCGCGCGCGGTGGCAGATTGCGTGGCGGCAGATGGCGCGGCGGCCATGGCCCGCGCGGCAAGCGGTTGGCCCAAGGGCGCGCGGGCGGGCATTGCGCCGTGGCTAGCGCCGTGCTGGGCAGGATATGGTGCCATGGCTGGCATACGCGGGGCGGCGTCGCCCTCTGGTTTTTTGAAACGCGAAAACATGGTCTTCCCCAGAAAAGATCGTTCGGCAGATGGATCGTCGTTGTCGTCGTCGTCGTGGTCAGTGCATGATCCCCGCCCACGCCGCACAGGGCGCGGGCAGGGGGGTGGTTACCGCTTGGCCTTGGCAGGGGCTGTTGCGGCAGAGTTCAGATCAAACAAAGATTTGGCCAGTTTCTGCACCTCGCGGCGCAGGGCATTCTTTGGCGCAGCAATGGCCAAGGGCAGGCCCTGATCATTGGCTTGCGATATGGGTGCGCCGCCATCGGGCAGTTGCAACTCCATCGAAATATCAAGGCTTTCCGCCATACGTTTGACCCGCGCCTTGGCGGCCAAATCGGTAAATCCAGGCGCGCGGTTCAACGCATAGCGCAGCTTTTCATAGGGCAGGCTTTCGGCCTTAAGCGCGCGCAACAGCCGCAGCACATTCTGCGCCGAGCGCAGGTCAAGTTCGACCACGGCAAAATACAATTCGGCCCGCGTCAGCACCGCCTCTGTCCATGAGACAATCGTGGTGGGCATATCCACGATGATATAGTCAAAATTGGCGCGGGCCATGTCCAGAATATGGCCGACATCGGCTGCGCTGACGACCTCGAGCGGCATCATATCGGACGGCGAGGTCAGCACATGCAGGCCGTCTTTGGTGGTTTGCATCGCGCCCAGCATCGCCTCGCTGTCTGACAGCGCGGCATCAGACAGAAAATCCATCACCGCATCGCGGCGCGGCAAATCCAGATAGGTGGCGACATTGCCAAATTGAAAATCCAAATCAATCAGGCAAACGCGCGCGGCCCCATTGGCACCCAAAAGGGCCAATTCATGCGCCAAATTGACCGCCAGCGTGCTGCCGCCAACCCCGCCTGCCATGCCATGCACAGGCAAAACCACCCCGTCGCGGTCGCCTTTGGGCCGAAAGGCAGGCGCGGGCATATCCTGAACAGCTGCAGGCGCAGAGGCTGCGGGCGTGGGCATTTGGGCAGCAGCGGCTTCGGCGGCAAACTTATCTTCCAGCCGCGAGATGGCCTCGTCAAAGGCATCTTCGGGCAAAGGATAGGGCAGAAAATCATCCGCCCCTGATCGCATCAGCTTATGCAAGGCTGCGGGGCTGATCGCATCGGTCAACAAAATCACGCCAAGGCCGCGCGCCTTGCCCTGCGCCACAATGGCCGAGATGCGTTCCACATCGGCCTCGTCTGCCGCATTGACCGCCAAGACCATAAAGCGCAGCCCAGCAGAATCGGTTTGCATCAGGAAAGGCTGGGCATCGTCATAGGGAATATCCCCCCAGCTTTCGCCAAAGGTTTCCTCCATCGCATCGATCAGAAGCTCGAATTCCTCGATATTGCGCGAGATGGTGCAGGCCACCAGCGCCGAGGGCAGAGTTTCAATAATCGCGACATTCGACATCACACAAGCGTCCTTTTCAAGGGCGGGCTGTCTGCAAAATGGGTTTGCGCGCTGGGCCAGACACCCAAATTTGCGCCATTCTGGCAGGCAGACTGTTTCCGCTGGAGTGTGATATGGCGGGGGAAAACGGCAAGATTGGGGCCAAATCGGCATCAATCTGGGGCATTTACACCGCGCGTGGGGCGCGCGCGGCGATTAGTTTTCGCTGCTGCTTTCGGCGCTGGTGCTGGCCGTGCCGATATGCTGGGTCGAGGCACCTGCGATGTAGCCCTGCCAAATGCCTGCGGCATATTTGCCGTTCAGCAAAGTGCCTGCGCGGGCGGGATCGTATTTGTCATAACTCATCTGCGGTTGAAGCTGGCCCGTGGCCAGCAACGTGTTTTCCATCGTGGCATTGCCAAAGCTGCCCGAATCCATATCGCCCGACTCGCGGTTAAAGGTGTATTGATTACAGCCGCTTACCAGCAGGGCTGCGGTCAGGGCTGCGGTCAGGGCTGCAGTCAGGGCTGCGGGGCGTGCATATGGACGTTTCATCGCCTTACTCCATCACATAGCCATAGGAGCCGCTGAAATCTTGGCGTGCCACCTCGCCTGCGGGGCCTTTTTGTTTGCCTTCGGTGCGGCCCAGCAAAAAGAACTCGGCCTCGGTTGGAATGCGCACGCGGTCGGTGGGCAGGGCCATGGCCGCCCCGCGCGTGGGCGTGACCAGATGCGGCGTGACGATGATGACCAGCTCGGTCTGCGCCCGCTGATAGGCCGAACTGCGAAACAACGCGCCCAGCACGGGCAAATCGCCAAGAAAGGGAATTTGCCCGTTCAAATTGCGAAAATCATCTTGCAGCAGCCCCGCGATGGCAAAACTTTCGCCATCGCGCATTTCCACAGTGGTCGAAGTTTGCCGCCGCTTGAACGAGCTGATCGTCAAATCGCCCGTGTTCAGCGTATTGGTCGTGTCAATCGACGAGACGGCGGCATCAATCACCAGATTGATCAAATCGCCATCGACGACAGTGGGCACAAAATTCAACTCGACGCCAAAGGGCTTAAACTCGACTGTGATTTGCCCGCCCTGCTGGGCAACAGGCACGGGATATTCGCCCCCTGCCAAAAACTTGGCCTGCTGTCCCGAAAGGGCTGTTAGGTTCGGCTCGGCCAAAGTGCGCACAACGCCTTTGCTTTCCAGCGCTTCAAGCAGGACGGAAAACTGCAAACTGCCCAAAGCGCCGCCCAACACAGCCGCGCCTTCCATGCCTGTGGTCGTGGCGACACGCGGATTGGACAGCCCGTTGTTGCCCGATAGCCATTGGCCCGTTTCAATAGAGGTGCCAAGGTTTGCCGCCGCCAGCGAAGAGGCGATGGTTTTTGACACCGAACGCTGCATTTCAGCAAAGCGCACTTTCAGCATCACTTGCTGCGTGCCGCCCACAGTCATCAGGTTGGAAATGCGATCAGGCGCATAGCGGCTGGCCAAATCCAGCGCCAAATCCAACTTGGCGGTCGATGACACAGTGCCAGACAGCACGATCCCATCATTGGCTGTGCGCACTTCGATCGGCTCGCCGGGTAAGATTTGCTTCAGGCGCTCTTTAAACTCGGCGATGTCGGGGGTGACTTGCACATCGACGTTGGAAATCAGTTTGCCATCGGGCGATAGCAGCGTCATCGTGGTACGGCCAGGCGTTTTGCCCAGCACATAAATCGATTTATCCGAAAGGGTCGAGATATCGGCAATGCCGGGGTTGGCGATGGAAACCTCGGCAAAGGCAACTTCGCTTTCCACCACAACGGCGCGGTTCATGGGCACGTTCAAAGGTTCCGATGCTGTGCCTTGCATCACCCGCAGCGTCTGTGCGCCCAATGCCTGTGGCACGGCAAAGCACAGGCCAACGCCCAGCACGCCCGCGCCAAATAGATCACGCATCCGCATTTGATCTGCCCTTTCGCTCTCGCCTTTGGGTTGGGCCTTAAGCGCCCACTCCGATCCTGATTGTGCCGCATTTGTTGATTTTAATCAAGAATCAAAACCTTGGACGCCGTCTTTCACATGTTTTGCGCCAAATGCCCGCCGCAATGCGCTAGGGCTTGGTGCGGCTGCGCGCGGCCCCACCGCATGTGGTAGGCCGCGCGCGGCATTTCTGCATCAGGTGCAATCGCAGATTTGCGCCTGCACCCGCCCCCCCTAGTTCGAGCAGGGGATGGGAATTTCCACCACATCGCCGCCCTTGCGGGTGCGGATGGTGCAAATCTTGGGCGCGGGGGCAGCTTCGGCGATGGGTTCGGGGGTGGGGGCCGAAATGCCCAGCAGCCCATTGCTGTCAATTTCCACAGCGCCGCCTTGGGTGGTGTCTTCCAGCCCGACCAGCGATGTCACCAATTTGCCCGTGGCCTGCGCTTGGGCCAAGCGGCCCACTTGCTGCGGGGTCACCGCCACTGTCAGCGAGCGCTGGGTGATCGTGCCATCGGACAGGCCTTCGTCAACTTGGCGGTCAATCGCGATGATCTTAAGGCGGCTTTCAATCAGGCGGGTCAATTCGGCCCCGCCTGTCGATGGGACGCCCGTCCAATACAAATCCACATGATCGCCCACTTGCAGCAGATCAGACACAGCCACATTGATGGCAAAGGCCCGCATCCCGGGTTCCAGCGCGCCATTCAGGCCCGCCTGTTGGCCAGGTTCGGTGACTTTGACAGATAAAATCGGCTCGAATGCCTCGATCCTGCGGGTGATATAGCGCGGGGCCGTGTCATTTTCGGGGAAAAGCGCGGCCTTATCGGTGAAGACGCCTTCGGGCAGGGCGTTTTTGGGCCAGAGGATGGTTTGAATATCTTCGGGCACAAGCGTGTCGCCGTAATCCTTGGGCTTTGCGGCAACGATCATTTCGACCAAGCCGCCCGTGCGCTGCATCACTTCGGCCTGAAAGGCGGCGGCGGCCTCTTGCTGGCCCAGATAGGACTTGGCCAAAAACACAGCCGCGCCAGCCAAAGCCAGCCCTACAACAAAAACCAAACCGAAAATCGCGCGCATCGTGGTGATCCTTTGTCAAAACATCGCGCCAAGGGGCCAAGGGGCCAAAGGCCGCAGTGAAACCTTGGCATCTGTGGTCAGAATATGCCCGAGGCCCCCGCCTCGAGAATGGGTGTGAAGGTGGCGATGAAGGCAGCAACCATCCCCGCAATGGCCAACGAAAGCGCAAGCCAATCGGCGGTGATCGCGCCAGCCTCGTCGCGCCAAAACCTTGCCTTGGTGGGCAAGCGCCGTGCCTTGCGCCCGCGCGGCTTTGGCATCTTTGGCCCGTCCGCGCCTTTTGCCGCGGCTGTGGATATGGGATCTGTCATTTCAACCTCTACACTTGCACTGCCCCATCGGGTGTTCGGTGTAACCTTGCCCGAAAAGGTGGTGAAACTGGGGCAAAACCATGGTCAACTTATGAAAAATCGCTTCGCCTTGCGGGGTGATAAATTGCTGATTTCAAATAGAAAAAGACCGCGTTCTGTCCTGAACGCGGTCTTTAATGCGATGTCTGTATCGCAGCCGAAGCTTACGAGAACAGGCCTGCAGCGCCGCCAGCCAATTGGCCCGAAACAGCGCCCACAGCCACGCCGCCCAGACCAACAACAGCAGCGGTCAGAACGACCCAGTCAACGGTCACAGCGCCAGATTCGTCTTTTGCGAAAGCAGCCATCAGATTTTTGATCATGTTCATGGTAGTATCCCTTTCTTGGGTTTGCTCAGGTTAACCCGACAACGCGCGCCTCGAAGCAACCTCTGTTTCGCTTCTGCTCGTCTTCGGTAGGCACATATAGCCTGCGCTGCGTGGCAAGAATTGGATCGAAACAGGGCATTTTCGCGCCAAGGGTGATTTCGGGGGGAAAATTATCTAAGCGTTTGAAAATAAACGAAAAGAAAATGAAAGTTTTCTTAATCATGCCCAATCTGCGGGTGCGCTTTGGCGCAATCTGGGCGGGAATTGGGCAAAAAACACCGATTTTGGTGGATATTTGCGCGCGATTCTGCGATTCTACCGCAAGCAGAATAAACGCATCATCCGCAAAGCGGGGATATGACAGGCATTCGAATCTATCTGGCGGCGGCGGGAATCGCCTGCGCGGTGTTCGGCAGCGGCGTGGCGCTGGCACAAGATGCGTCTGCGCGCCCAGATTTCACCTTTAAGCGGGTGAAAGTGGGCGATCCTATCCCCGGCAAGCGGATCACAGTGCAGATTGACCCTGCCGAACAGGCGCGGCTTTTGGCATTATTGCCGAAGGTAGAGTTGAAGCGCCCCGATGATCCTGTCGATCTGATCGCGCCAGATGCTGACCCCAGCACTGCCACTTATGCGTGGTATTGGGACAGTGTCGATCCCGCGCGGGGCAAAATGGCGGGCCGCTTTAACGAGGCGCTGGTGGCGCTGGCGCAGGGGCCAAAGGGCGCGATGGTGGGCGCGCCGCGCATGCAGGCGATGCAGGGCCTTGCGCAGACCTATGGCAAAGAGATTCTGAAGGCGACGATTGGCACGCAGGTCTCGCCCGCGCTGGTGCTGGCGGTGATGGGCATTGAAAGCGGCGGTCAGCCTGATGCGGTCAGCCCCAAAGGGGCCGAGGGGTTGATGCAACTGATCCCCGCCACGGCGGCACGCTTTGGCGTCAGCGATGCCAAAGATGTGGCGCAGAATATTAAAGGCGGGGTCGCCTATTTGGATTGGCTGATGACCGAGTTTGATCGCGACCCGCTGATGGTGCTGGCGGCCTATAATGCGGGCGAGGGGGCCGTGCGCGCCAATGACGGCGTGCCGCCCTATGCCGAGACACGCGATTACGTGCCCAAAGTTCTGGCCGCATGGACAGTGGCCAGCGGCCTGTGCGCCACCCCGCCGATGCTGGTCAGCGATCCCTGTGTGTTTAAGGTGATCTCAGAAGGGTGAGGGGTGGCGCATATGCGCGAAAAAGGTCCAGTGGACCTTTTTCAGCCCCGAACGCCCGCGCAAGCCTGCGGGGGCGGCACGGCGGCCGCGCGCATCTGTGCGTGCGATTGGGTTTTGCCCCCCTTCACAACTGCCCCTTGCCCGTGTATGCGCAGGCCCTGATATAACCGAGGTTTCCCCATGCAAGGCAGCGCCAACCTGAACCTGATGATCAAGGCCGCACGCCGCGCGGGCAAATCGCTGGTCAAAGACTTTCGCGAGGTTGAACAGCTTCAGGTCTCTAGCAAGGGGCCGGGGGATTTTGTCTCGAAGGCTGACCAAGCCGCCGAGGCGATGATCAAAGAAGATTTGATGGGCGCGCGCCCCACCTATGGCTGGCTGGGCGAAGAGACGGGCGGCTCGGACGGGGCCGACCCTACACGGCGCTGGATTGTTGACCCGCTGGATGGCACGACCAATTTCCTGCACGGCTTGCCGCATTGGGCTGTGTCGATTGCGCTAGAGCATAAGGGCGAGATCGTGGCAGGCGTGGTGTTTGATGCCGCCAAGGACGAGATGTTCGTCGCCGAAAAGGGCGCGGGCGCGTGGATGAATGACCGCCGTTTGCGCGTGTCGGGGCGGCACAAGATGATCGAGGCGATTTTTGCCACGGGCATTCCTTTTGCGTCCAAGAAAACCCTGCCCGCCACCATGGCCGATCTTGCGCGCCTGATGCCTGTCTGCGCGGGCGTGCGGCGTTGGGGTGCGGCCAGCCTTGATTTGGCCTATGTCGCAGCAGGGCGCTATGATGGCTATTGGGAGCGCGAGTTGAAACCTTGGGATATCGCCGCAGGTCTGTTGATTGTGCGCGAAGCGGGCGGCATGGTGGCCCCCATCCGCGAGGGCGCGGATGTTTTGCAAACGGGCGGGGTGATCTGCGCCAATGACCCGCTGTTTGCAGGGTTCACCAAAATTATTCGCGGCGAGTAACGGGCCTGTCGGCGGGATGGTTCACCCCATCCACCCAAGGCACATCGCCCAAATCGCGCGGGTTCACCCCCGCCAATATCGCCACATTCACCCCAAATTGCTGCGGGTTAGACCTGCGCTGGTGATGAGTGTAAATCCCGCAGGTCTTGCAAAACCAATGCTTTGCCGCGCGCGTGCCCCATTGGTACAGTGATAGGTTTTCGCCCCCTTGCAAAATGGTCACATCTTCCATCTGCGCCGAAACCATGATAGCGCCGCGCCGCGCGCAATAGCTGCAATCACAGCGCCGCGCGCGGGCAAATCCGCCCGCTAAGGTCACGCGCACCTGCACAGCCCCACAATGGCATTGGCCCAAAAGTGGCGCGGTGCCATCTGGCAGGGCCATCACTTGCGTCCAACGCGCGGAATGGATGTGCGGGCAATGGGATATTCGGCCACGGGATGCGGCGGCGCGCCAGCATTCGCCGCCCAAAACCCGCGCCCGCCGTGGCGGATCAGATAGACCCCCGCCATGGCCGCCCCGCCAATAAACCCGCCGATATGGGCCATATAGGCCACGCCATCATCTGCGCCGCTGGAGATCAGTTGCAGGCCAAACCACACGCCCAGCACGATCCATGCGGGAATCGCAAAGATGCGGAAAAAGATGATGAAAATGAACAAAATATCCACCCGCGCCTTGGGGTATAGCAGCAGGTAGCCGCCCAAAACCCCTGCAATCGCGCCAGACGCGCCGACCATTGGGATATCTGCGCTTGGGTCAGCGAAATACTGAAATGCCGCTGCACAAAACCCCGAAGCCAGATAAAAGGCGGCAAAGTTTCTATGGCCAAAGGCGTCTTCCATATTGTCGCCAAAAATCCACAAAAACAGCATATTGCCCAGCAAATGGCCCCAACCGCCGTGCAAAAACATATGGGTGACCACCCCGTAATCAAAGCCGTTTTCACTGAAAATGCCAGTTTGGGTGATATAGGCTGGCACAAGGCCGTAGGTGTAGAAAAAGCCATATAGGCTTTCTTCATCGGGGATGGTGCCCCAATAGGCCAAAAAGATCACCACATTGGCAATCAACAGCCCATAGGTCACATAGGCGCGCCGCCCTGACGTGTTATGATCGCGGATCGGAAACATGCGCTAGGTTCGGCGATTCTGTCTGTTGGGTCAAGCGAAACTGGCAGGCGCGCAAACGCATGGCCGCAGAGTGCGCTGCGGCCATGTGTCATTTGCGAATGCCGATTAATTGTCCGACAGGGTAAAGGTCGGCTCTTCGCACATATCTTGCGTGCCGACGATTTCTTGGCCCGATTCCATCACGAATTTCAGATCGTAAATGCACTGCTCGCGCCCATCGGCAATGGTCACGTCCACAGTGTTGCCAGGGGGCAGGATGCCATCGCCAAACACGTCTTCTTCCCAATCACCCACATCTGCAGGCGAGGTGAAGAATTGCGCCAGTGCCAAAGAAGAGGTGTTGTTGATGGTGATGACCAAATCTTCTGCAAATGCAGGGGCCGCAGCGATCATCGATGCTGCGACAATCATGGATTTCAGTTTCATTTTGTGTCCCTCGCGATAAAATTCTGTGGCAAATGGCTAGGATTGCCCCAAACAAAAGTCAAGAAATACGGCGCAAAAGCGCCTTTAATCCTGCCAATCATGGGCAAAAGTCACACAATCGCGGCCCACTTGCAACCTATCTGCGATGGCAAGGCGTGGCGCGCAACCTGCAGCGCCCGCTTTGGTGCCCGCGGCCGGACTTGAACCGGCACGGCCATACGGCCTAGAGATTTTAAGTCTCCTGTGTCTACCATTTCACCACGCGGGCAGCGGGCGCGTGCAGCATAGCGTTCGCATCGGCCACCGCAAGGGTGCGCGCGGGCGGGTTGGGGTCATCGGGGCCAAATGCCCTGACGGGCGGCGAATTGACATCCCCGACCCGCCCGCGCACATATACCGCAAAGAGGTTGCAAAGGGGTTTTTCATGAAGAAAATCTTTCCCAGTGCAGAGGCCGCGCTGCAAGGTCTGCTGCATGATGGAATGGTGATTGCTGCGGGTGGTTTTGGCCTATGCGGCATTCCCGAACTGCTGATCGAAGGCATCCGCAAAGCGGGCACGAAAGATTTGACCATTGCCTCGAACAATGCAGGTGTCGATGGGTTTGGCCTTGGCGTGCTGCTGGCCACGCGGCAGGTGAAAAAGATGATCTCGTCCTATGTGGGCGAAAATGCCGAATTCATGCGCCAATATCTGTCGGGCGAATTGGAATTGGAATTCAACCCCCAAGGCACGCTGGCCGAGCGTTTGCGCGCAGGCGGGGCAGGGATTGCGGGGTTTTACACCAAAACGGGTGTGGGAACCGTGATTGCCGAGGGCAAAGAGGTTAAGCTATTCGATGGCCAAGAATATATCCTTGAACGCGGCATTGTCGCAGATTTATCGATTGTAAAGGCGTGGAAGGCCGACCCTTCGGGCAACCTTGTATTCCGCAAGACCGCGCGCAATTTCAACCCGCCTGCGGCCACGGCAGGGCGCGTATGCATTGCCGAGGTCGAAGAAATCGTCCCCTTGGGCAGCCTAGACCCTGATGCGATCCACCTGCCGGGTATCTATGTGCATCGCCTGATCCAAGGGAGCCACGAAAAACGCATCGAACAGCGCACCGTTCGCAAAAGGGAGTCTGTCTGATGTGGGATCGCAACCAAATGGCCGCCCGCGCGGCCCTTGAATTGCAAGATGGCTGGTATGTCAATCTGGGCATCGGCATTCCGACGCTGGTGTCAAACTATATCCCCAAAGGGATCGAGGTGACGCTGCAATCGGAAAACGGGATGCTGGGCATGGGGCCTTTCCCCTATGAGGGCGAGGAAGACGCCGATCTGATCAATGCAGGCAAGCAGACCATCACCGAATTGCCGCAGACGGCCTATTTCGATTCGGCGCAAAGTTTTGCCATGATCCGTGGCGGCAAAATTGCTATGGCGATTTTGGGCGCGATGGAAGTGGCGGAAAATGGCGATTTGGCCAATTGGATGATTCCGGGTAAGCTGGTCAAAGGCATGGGCGGGGCGATGGATTTGGTCGCAGGCGTGGGCCGCGTGGTGGTGGTGATGGATCACACATCCAAAACGGGCGAGTCCAAAGTGCTGAAATCCTGCACCCTGCCACTGACAGGGCGCGGCGTGGTCAACCGCATCATCACCAATTTGGGGGTTCTGGATGTGGTGCAGGGCGGGCTAAAGATTGTCGAATGTGCAGATGGCGTGACCGAAGCAGACCTGCGCGCGGCGACCGAAGCCACGATTGTGGGCTAGCCGCGCCCAGATAGCGCGCGCATCATGGATGGTCTGCGCCCTGCCAGACGGGCAAGGGCGCAGATCATGGCCTTACTGGGCCAATTGCTGGGCAAAAAACGCCTCTGGCCCCTCAACCTCTGATAAAGTTTTGCCCGTGATCTGCCAAAACCGCGTGCCCACGGCGCGGATGAAATGGCGGTCGTGGCTGACCAAAAGGCAGGTTGCTCCCACCTCGCACAACTCATGCTGCAGCGCCTCTTGACCTTCGATGTCCAGATGATTGGTCGGCTCGTCCAGCACATAGAAATTCGGGCGGGCAAGGCGCAAAAGCAGCATCGCCAGCCGCGCCTTTTGCCCGCCCGACAGCGCGGCAATGCGGCGGCCCTGCCAATCGGCGCGCATTCCAGCGCTGGCAAGCAGGCTGCGCGCGGTGCTGTCGGCCTCGGTCAATTTTGTCACCAGATCAAAGGGCGTCGCGCTATCTGGCAGCTGGCTCAGATGCTGATCGCTATAGCCCAAGGCCAAACTGGGCGCGGCTTTGATCGCGCCATCCCCGCCATCAGCCGCGCTGTCAATTGCCGCCAAAACCGCACGGATCATTTGGGTTTTGCCCGCGCCATTGCTGCCCAACAGCACCACGCGGTCGCCTTTCTCCACCCATTTCTGCCCCGTGCCAAACAGCGCCCGCCCATCTGGCGCGCAAATCTGCGCCCCATTCAGCGCCAGCAGCGCCTTGGCATGGGTGCCTGAATTTGCCAGCTTAATCGCCCCCGCGCTGCGTTCCAAATGCGCAGGGCGGGCGGCAGTTTCGATTTTCTCGGCCCTCTCATTCAGTTGTTTGGTTTTGGTGACCAGCAGATCAGACCCAGAATTGATACCGATATTTTTCAGCTTTGCCGCCTGTTTGCGCAACTGCTCGGCGCGGGCCATGTCGTTTTCAAAACGGCGGCTGTCGGCCAGATCGGCCTTGTCCAGCTCTGTTCGCGCATGGGAATAGGGCAAGGCAAAGACGCGGCTGGCCCCTTCGCGCAGGAACAGTGTCGCGGTGGTGACGGCATCCAAAAAGGCGCGATCGTGGCTGGTGACAATCACCCCCACATCGCGCGCCAGCCCCGCCATCCAGCGCTGCAACAGGCCAATGCGCGCCAGATCAAGGTGGTTCGTCGGCTCGTCCAGCAGATAAAGATCAGGTTCTGTCACCGCAGCGCGGGCCAAAAGGGCGGTGCGCTGCCAGCCGCCAGACAGCGCGGCAAGGGGGGTATCGCGGATCGCATCGGGAATGGCCAGATCGTCCAGCGCCACATCAACGCGCCAGCCATCATAATCGGCAACCTCATCTGGCAGGGCGGCCAGAACGGCGGCGCGCAGCGGCAGCGGCAAAAGCGCAGGCGGCACATCTTGCGCCACGGCGGCGCATTTCAGCCCGCGCGCGCGGGTCACATCGCCGCTGCTCGGGGCCAATTCCCCCGCCAAAACCGCCAAAAGCGAGGACTTCCCCCGCCCATTGGCAGCAACAAGGCCAAGGCGATCCCCCGCTTGCAGCGAGAAGTTCAGATCAGAAAACAGCGGCAGGCCAATGGTCAGCGACAGCGCGCGCGTGGCGATAAGGGTCATGGTTTGCTCCGGCATCAAGAAAGCAGCAGTGGCTGCGGTTTGGGCAAACCTGCGCGCGTGGGGTGGATGAATGCGTCACATCGGTTCGCCCTGCGTTTGGCGCAGGGCATAAACAGGGCCAGGACGGCGTTCCTTTGTGAAATGCGTTTTCATGTCGCGATTTTGCCAAATACGGGGGCGATTGGTCAACCCCTTTGCAGTTTCACAGGCTCGGATCGACCCAGCCGCAGGAAATGCGCCATATAGGGTTTTTCGGCATCCTCAGACCGCGTGGCGGCGAACAGGCGTTTGGTGACAGTCTGCGGGCCAAGCGGGCGGGTGATGTAATCGGCATGGGTTTTGATATCGCGCAGCACCCAATCGGGCATCACCGCCACGCCGCGCCCTGCTGCGACCAGCATCAAGATCACGGCGGTCAATTCCACGGGGCGGGTGGCGGCAGGTTCCACCTTGGCGGGGGTCAGCAGTTCGGTGAACACATCCAGCTTATCGCGGCCCACGGGATAATGCAGAATGGTCTGATCGCGGAAATCGGCCGCCTGAATAAAGGGTTTTGCGGCCAGCGGATGGGCAGAGGCCGCCACAAAAACGGGGTGATAGTCAAACAGCGGATGAAAGGTGACACCATCGATGGATTCGGGGTTAGAGGAGATGACCAAATCCACCTCTTCGCGCACCAGTGCAGGAAAACTGTCAAAAGCCAGACCTGCGCGGATATCCACATCCACTTCGGGCCAAGAATGGCGGAACAGCTCCAGCACGGGAAACAGCCAATCAAAACAGGCGTGGCATTGAATGGCGATGTGCAGCCGCCCCGTTTTGCCGCGATGCAGGGCAGAAAACTCATCTTCCAAGGCGGTGATTTCGGGCAGGATGCGGTCTGCCGCGCGCAAAAGCCGCATGCCCGCCGCAGATAGGGTCATCGGGCGCGAGCGCCGCGCAAACAGCGCCATGCCAACCTGATCTTCCAGCCCTGCAATTTGGTGGCTCAGGGCAGATTGCGTGACATTCAGCACCTCGGCCGCGCGGGCCAGCCCGCCTGCCTGCGCGATGGCGCGGATAGATCGCAGGTGGCGAAGTTCGATATACATGGCGTGTGCCTCATGTTATATGTGAATAATATGAATTAGAATCATATAACGCAATATGGGATAAGGTGGCAAGTCACAGGAGCCAGTCATGCCCACATCCCCTTCTGCCGCACCGCGTATCAGTTTTGAATTTTTCCCGCCCCAAGGCATAGATGCCTCGTTCCGTTTGTGGGACACGGTGCAGGCGCTGGCCCCGATGCGGCCAGAGTTTGTGTCGGTGACCTATGGCGCGGGCGGGACAACGCGGAAATTGACGCATGAGGCGGTGGTGGCGATTCAGCGCAATTATGGGCTGAACGTGGCGGCGCATTTGACCTGTGTCGATGCCACGCGCGCCGAGACGCTGGAGATTGCGCAGGCCTATGCCGATGCGGGTATCACCGAGATTGTGGCCCTGCGTGGCGATGCGCCCAAGGGGGCTGCGCGCTTTGCCCCCCATGCCGATGGGTTTGCATCATCGGTCGATCTGGTGGCAGCGCTGGCCGCTATGGGCAAATTCACCATCCGCGTGGGGGCCTATCCCGAAGCGCATCCTGATGCAGCCTATGCAGGGGCCGATATTGACCATCTTAAGCGCAAGTTTGACGCGGGCGCGACATCGGCGCTGACGCAGTTTTTCTTTGACCCTGACATATTTTTCCGTTTCCGCGATGCGGCGGATAAGGCGGGTATCCCTGCGCAAAAGATCATCCCTGGCATTTTGCCAGTGCAAAGCTGGGACGGGGCCAAGCGTTTTGCCGCGCGCTGCGGGGCGACAGTGCCTGTGCGGCTGGACGAGGCATTTACCCGCGCTGCGCGCGATGGGCGCGAGGGGCTGTATTCTTTGGCGCAATGCACATCGCTGTGCCAGCGTTTGATTGCGGGCGGGGTGCAGGATTTGCATTTCTACACCCTCAACCGCCCAGATTTAACCCGCGATGTGGTGCGGGCGCTGGGCATTACACCTGAGGTTGCGCTGGAAAAAGTTGCATAACCTTCGCTTTATTCCCTGAAAAGCGAAGGGTTTGGGATGCAGCATAGTTGATGGCGCAGCCGGTGCGGGGCGCGGGGCAACCTGCGCCCCGTTTTTGCCTTTTGCGCAAGGGGCTGCGTGCTGCTATGCTGGCGCAAAGCCGCAAAGGATGCCCGCGATGAAGCCTGTTTTTGTGATAAATGGCCCCAATCTGAACCTGCTTGGCCTGCGCCAGCCCGAAATCTATGGGGCCGAAACGCTGGCGGATGTTGTCGCGGGCCTGTCTAAATTGGCGTCTGATCTGGGGCTGGTGGCAGAGGCGATGCAATCAAACCACGAAGGCGAGATTGTCGAGATGATCCACAGCGCGCGCCAAAAGGCGGCGGGGATTATCATCAATCCGGGGGCCTATAGCCACACATCGGTGGCCATTTTGGATGCGCTGAACGCCTATGATGGGCCTGTGCTGGAAGTGCATATCACCAATATCCATAAACGCGAGGCGTTTCGGCATCATTCCTTCGTCTCCTCGCGCGCCGATGGCGTGATTGCAGGGTTCGGCACCATGGGCTACGGCCTTGCGCTGCGGCGCATGGCAGCCCTGCTGAACCGCTGATTTTGCGGGGCGGGCGGATGCCTTTGGCAAGGATATTTGTGCCAATATGAAAGAAAGGTTTGCATGGGCCAAAGGGGCACGGCTGCTGCATGGGGATGCGGGGGTGCAGGCAAACTTGCAGCGGGCCTTGTCGGGCGCGCCGTTTCGCATTGGCGGGGAAGGCGCGCTAGAGGCGGGGGAGGGGGAGTTTGAAACCCTCACCTCGGGCAGCAGCGGCGCGGCGCGGCGGATTGTGCGCAGCATGCCCAGTTGGATTGCCAGTTTTTCGGTGAATGCGCGATTATTTGGTATTGGGCAGGGCGCGCGCGTGGCGGTTCTGGGCGGGCTAGAGCAATCGCTGGCGCTTTATGCTGCGGTGGAGGCGTTGCATTTGGGGGCCGATGTGCTGGTGCTGGGCCATCTGCCCGCCCAAGCGCAGGCCCGCGCCTTGGACGGGGTGGATGTGCTTTGGGCCAGCCCTGCGCAACTGCGTTTGCTTTTGGCTCAGGTAGAGATGCCGCGCCTTGGCCGCGTGATTGTCGGCGGATCAAAGCTGGACGATGGCTTGCGCGCGGCATTGGTCGGCGCTGCGGTCAGCGAGTTTTATGGCGCGGCCGAGGCGAGCTTTATCACTTTGGCGGGTGCGGGCATGCCCTTTGCCAGTGTGGGCGCGCCCTATCCTGAGGTGGATCTTGCCGTGCGGGGCGGCGAGGTTTGGCTGCGCTCTCCTTACACATTCATCCGCTATGCGGGGGCGGATGCAGGGCAGGCGCGTTGGCAGGATGGCTGGCTTTCGGTGGGGGAAATGGGGCGGATACAGGGCGGGCTCTTGTATCTTTCGGGGCGTGCGGGGCGGATGGTGACAGTGGCCGATCACAATGTCTTTCCCGAAGAGATCGAGGCGCGGATCATGGGAATGGCAGGGGTGCGGCAGGCCGCTGTTCTGCCGCGCAGGGACAGCTTGCGCGGGGTGCATCTGGTGGCCGTCTGCCAAGGCGATGCTTTGCGGGAGGCTGCGATATTGGCCCAGTTGCGGGCCGAGATGGGCGCGCTGAAGGCCCCTAAATCTGTGATCTGGCGCGCGGATTGGCCCTGCCTGCCCAGTGGCAAGACCGATCTGCGCGCGCTGCAACTGCAGGTAGACCCGACATGGCCGTGATCGTCGCCGCCAAACGCAGCGCCATTGTGCCGCGCGGCGGGGCCTTTGCGGGGCTAGAGATTGAAGAGATTGCCCTGCCCGTGATTGCCGCCCTGCTGCGCGCCGTTCCGCATAGGGTGGACGAGGTGATTTGCGCCAATGCGCTGGGCGCGGGGGGCAATGTGGCGCGGATCATTGCGCTGGCGGCGGGGCTGGGCCATGTCGCGGGGCTGACGATAGATCGGCAATGCACGGGGGGGTTGGATGCGATACTGCTCGCCCGCGCGCTGGTGGATTCGGGGGCAGCGCGCGTGGTGGTTGCGGGCGGGGCAGAAAGCTATTCGCGCGCGCCGCAGCGGTTGCGCGGGGGCGTGCCCTATCATCAGGCGCGCTTTGTGCCCATGGGGTGGGATGACCCCGATATGGCGCAGGCGGCGGATGTGATCGCGCGCGAGGCGGGGATTTCGCGGGCGCAGCAGGATGCCTATGCCCTTGACTCGCATGCCAAATATCGCGTTGCTGCGGGCGAGATTGTGCAAATTGCGTCCGTCACGCGCGATCCTGCCGCAGGGCGGGTCACGGCGGCATTGGCGGCCCGCGCGGCCCCGATTGTGGGCAGTATCACGGCGGCAAACACGGCGCTGGCGGCGGATGGGGCAGCCTTTGTGCTGGTGGTGGCGGATGATTTGGCCGCCTCCTTTGGTGGCGGTATAAAGATTTTGCGCGGCGCGAATGTGGGGGGGGATCCTGCCCGCCCCGGCCTTGCTGCGATTGATGCGGTTGCGGCTGTGGATGGGTTTCGCGCGGATCTGGCCGAGGTGATGGAGGCCTATGCCGTGCAAGCCTCGCTGTGCAGTGCAGGGCTGGCCCGCGTGAACGCAGGCGGGGGCGCTTTGGCGCGCGGCCATGCCATTGGCGCATCGGGCGCGGTGCTGGCAGTGCGGCTGTTTTATGACCTTGCGGCAGGGCAGACGGGGGTGGCGGCAATAGCGGGGGCGGGCGGCATTGGGGCCGCCATGGTGGTGCAGCGCGCGCGCGGCTGATTTAGGTCAAGACGCGGGCAAGCGCCCCGTGCTAAGCTGCACAAAACAGGAGCGATTATGCGATATATTCTTTTGACGCTGGCTTTGGCGGGATGTGTGGGTGCGGGTGATGCAAGGCCAGACCCTGCCAGTGATTTTGCCACATATTGCGCCGCCTGCCATGGGCCAAGCGGGCGCGGCGATGGGGCGGCGGGGGCGGAGCTGACGCCGAAACCTGCCGACCTGACGGGCCTTGCCGCGCGCAACGGCGGCGTATTTCCCACCACGCGGGTGATGGCCTATATCTGGCGCGGCGAAGGTGCAGCCGCCCACCGCGCCATGCCCAGTTTTGCCCCGCTGCTAGAGGGGGCGCTGGTGCCTTATGATGGCGGGGACGGGATCGAGACGCCCACGCCAGAGCGCTTGGTGGCGCTGGCGGAGTATTTGAAGGGGTTGCAGGAGTGAGGGGGTGAGGGGCGGCGCGCCTCGGCGCGCAAAAACGCTCCAATGGAGCGTTTTTAGCCCCGAACGCCCGCGAACGCCTTCGCGGGCAGGGTGGCGATGCAGCAGACCATCCATGCAGTAGCCCGCCGATTGGGTGCAAAGCTGAACGCGACCGAACCGACGGGGCACTTGGGGTGCGACACTAGTCGCGCCCGCCCCGTGGGGGCGGTTCGGGCGCGGTCAGATTTGCTTTGGGCAAATCTGACGGGGTATGCTGACGAAGAGTGTTGCCTGAACTCGAAGGATTTACGCTGGCGCGGGTTGATCGTCGTCAGACGCAGCCCAAACAAAGCCAATACGAAATGGCTTATCTTCAAGTGGTTTAACGGCGACAAGCAAGAAGTTTAATTGCGATATATGTTGAATTAGGCAGACATCGTTTCCTTCGGCGTTCTTTCCATGAAACTCGATCAGATTAGGCTCAGGACTCATAGCCAGAACAATACGATTGCGGCAAGTGCGCCGGCGGACAGGAAGATTTCTGGGCGTCGGTCGAACCGCATGGCGACCCTACGCCAATCCTTGATGCGCCCGAACATATTTTCGATCTTGTGACGTTTTTTGTAGAGGACAGCGTCGTGC